>NZ_JBWKZB010000064.1:0-28468 GCF_059424105.1 Pseudomonas sp. GW456-E7
CCACCCAATGGGTGGCGCGCCTTTTGTGTAACGGGGAGGCTTAGCTGCCCGCCACCGTCATCCGCTCGATCAGCACCGAGCCTGTACGAATGTTGCTACGCAACTCAAGATCATTACCCACGGCCACGATCTGCTTGAACATGTCGCGCATGTTGCCCGCAATGGTCACTTCCTGCACCGCGAACTGGATTTCGCCGTTCTCGACCCAGTAACCCGCCGCGCCGCGGGAATAGTCACCGGTCACCATGTTCAGGCCCTGCCCCATCAGCTCGGTCACCAACAGCCCGCGCCCCATGCGCCGCAGCAAGGCCGCCTGGTCTTCTTCGCCATGGGTGACGAACAGGTTGTGCACGCCGCCGGCATTGGCGGTGCTCGGCATACCGAGCTTGCGGCCGGAGTAGGTGCCGAGGATGTACGACACCAACTCGCCTTTTTCGACGAACGGTTTGGCGTAGGTTGCCAGACCATCACCATCGAACGCCGCGCTGCCCATGGCACGCATCAAGTGTGGGCGCTCGTCGATGGTCAGCCACTCCGGAAACAGCTTCTGCCCCAGCGTGCCTTCAAGGAACGACGACTTGCGATACAGGCTGCCGCCGGAAATCGCCGACAGGAAACTGCCGAACAGGCCACCCGCCAACTCTGCGGAAAACAGCACCGGCACCTCGCAGGTCGGCACCGGGCGCGCGCCCAGACGGCTTGCCGCCCGTTGCGCGGCACGCTGGCCGATGCTCACCGGATCGGCCAGCAAGTTGCCCTGACGGTTCACGTCGTACCAGTAATCACGCTGCATCTGGCCGTCCGCTTCGGCAATCATCACGCAGCTGAGGCTGTGGCGAGTTGAAGCATAACCACCGATAAACCCGTGACTGTTGCCATAAACGCGGCAACCCTGATGGGTGCTGAGGGTGGTACCGTCGGCGTTCTTGATCCGGCTGTCGGCGGCAAACGCCGCGGCTTCACAGGCCAGGGCCTGCTCGATGGCTTGCTCCGGCGTGATGTCCCACTGGTGAAACAGGTCGAAATCCTGAAGATCCCGCGCCATCAACGCGGCATCGGCCAGGCCCGAGGCTTCGTCTTCCGAGGTGTGTTTGGCGATAGCCAGAGCCGCGGCCACCGTTTCGCGAATCGCTTCCGGACCGCTGGCCGAGGTGCTGGCCGAGCCCTTGCGCTGGCCTACGTACAGGGTGATGCCAAAACCCTGATCGCGATTGAACTCGACCGTTTCGACTTCACGCTGGCGCACCGACGTCGAAAGGCCCTGCTCCAGGGAGACGGCCACTTCACAGGCGCTGGCCCCCTGGCGCCTGGCTTCAGCGATGATCTGCTCGACCTGTTCCTGCAGTGCCGGCAATGCTTGTGGGCCGACGCTTTCAACTGCACTCATGCTGTTCTCCACTCAAATTCTGCTTTCGGTAACGGTCATCGAGCGACCGGGCCGGACAAGCGGCCCCCGACTGGTTATCATGGCGGCGTTTCTTTGCGGACTGCCACCATGGTTGATTCTTACGACGACTCCCTCGATACGGGAGAAAAAAGCAAATCCCAGGTCAAACGCGAGCTGCATGCTCTGGTTGACCTCGGCGAGCGCCTTACAACGCTCAAGCCTGACTTGCTCAACAAACTGCCATTGACCGACGGATTGCGCCGGGCCCTGGCCGATGCGCCCAAGCACACCGCGAACATCGCGCGTAAACGGCACCTTCAGTTCATCGGCAAACTGATGCGCGATCAGGACACTGACGCGATTCTGGTTCTGCTCGATCAACTCGATGCCTCCACCCGTCAATACAACGAACGCTTCCATAACCTGGAACGCTGGCGCGATCGTCTGATTGCCGGTGACGACGCCGTACTGGAAAAATTCGTCGTCGAATATCCCGACGCGGATCGCCAGCAACTGCGCTCCCTGATCCGTCAGGCCCAGCATGAGGTTGCGCAAAACAAGCCTCCTGCTTCCAGCCGTAAAATCTTCAAGTACATCCGTGAGCTGGACGAGACTCAACGCGGACTGCGTTAAGTCATCGCAGCCCTTGTAGGAGCTGCCGAAGGCTGCGATCTTTGCTTTTTAAAGATCAAAAGATCGCAGCCTTCGGCAGCTCCTACAAAGGCGGTGTATCTCCTTACGACCCCGTGCCACCCACGGTGATCGCATCAATCTTCAGCGTTGGCTGGCCGACACCCACCGGCACCGACTGCCCATCCTTGCCACATGTGCCCACGCCGCTGTCCAGCGACAGATCATTACCGACCATCGACACCTTGCTCATGGCTTCCGGCCCGTTGCCGATCAGGGTCGCACCCTTGACCGGAGCGGTGATCTTGCCGTCCTCGATCAGGTACGCCTCGCTGGTGGAGAACACGAACTTGCCGCTGGTGATGTCCACCTGACCGCCGCCAAGGTTGGCGCAATAGATGCCGCGTTTCACCGAGGCGATGATTTCTTGCGGATCGCTTTCGCCGGCGAGCATGTAGGTGTTGGTCATGCGCGGCATCGGCAGGTGCGCATAAGACTCGCGACGACCGTTACCGGTGCGCGCCACACCCATCAGACGGGCGTTGAGCTTGTCCTGCATGTAGCCCTTGAGTACGCCGTTTTCGATCAGCGTGGTGCACTCGGTCGGGGTGCCTTCGTCATCGACGCTCAGCGAACCGCGACGACCGGCCAGGGTGCCGTCATCGACGATGGTGCATAGCTTGGAGGCAACCATCTCGCCCATGCGTCCGCTATAAGCCGAACTGCCCTTGCGGTTGAAGTCGCCTTCCAGACCATGACCGACGGCTTCGTGCAGCAGCACGCCCGACCAGCCGGAGCCGAGTACCACCGGCAAGGTACCGGCAGGAGCCGGAATGGCTTCAAGGTTGACCAACGCCTGGCGCAACGCTTCACGGGCATAGCCCATGGCGCGGTCTTCACCAAGGAAATAGCGGTAATCGGTCCGGCCGCCACCGCCATGACCGCCGCGCTCGCGGCGACCGTTCTGCTCGACGATCACGCTGACGTTGAAACGCACCAGCGGGCGTACATCCGCCGCCAGGCCGCCGTCGGTGGACGCCACCAGAATCCGCTCCCAGACACCGGCCATGCTCACGGTGACCTGCTGGATGCGTGGGTCGAGGGCGCGGGTCGCGGCGTCGACGCGCTTGAGCAAATCGACCTTTTCGGCACGGGTCAGGACTTCCAGGGGGTTGTCCGGCGCATACAACTGCGCGACATCCTGGCTGGTGAATGCCTGCACCGTACCGTGCTGCCCGGCCCGGGAAATCGAACGGGCGGCACGCGCCGCCGCGCCCAGGGCTTCAAGGGTGATGGCATTGCTGTAGGCAAAACCGGTTTTCTCACCCGATTGCGCACGCACGCCAACACCCTGGTCAAGGTTGAAGCTGCCTTCCTTGACGATGCCGTCTTCCAGCGCCCAGGACTCGGAGATCTGCCCCTGGAAATACAGGTCGGCGGCATCGATGCCCGGCCCGGCCAGATCGCCGAGCACGCCTTGCAGGCTCTCGATCGTGACGCCACCGGGCGCCAGCAGGTGTTCACTGACTGAGGACAACAACTCGCTCATATGCTTTACGCCTTAAATTCGTGTTTCTGATGCAGGCCGCTGGGCGCCCTGCGAGAAAAAGCGCCGGTGACTGGACACCGGCATCCGCGCCCGGATGGACGCCTGTTCGCTGCTGTCGCGTTCGGCCAGCAGCACGGCCTCGCCTTGATCCTGTTGTGCCAGCACACGGCCCCACGGGTCGACGATGGCGGCATGCCCGAAGGTTTCCCGCGGCCCCGGATGCGTGCCGCCCTGGGCAGCCGCGAGCACATAACATTGGGTCTCGATGGCCCGCGCACGAATCAGCACATCCCAATGCGCCGCGCCGGTCACCGCCGTGAAGGCCGAGGGGGCGGTAATCAGTTCCGCGCCGGCAGCGCGAAGTTCGCTGTACAGTTCGGGAAAGCGCAGGTCATAGCAAACCGTCAGGCCGACCCGACCGACCGGTGTGTCCGCCACGACGACTGCGCTGCCATAAGCATAGTCATCGGATTCACGGTAACGGCCACGATTGTCCGCCACATCCACATCGAACAGGTGCAGCTTGTCGTAGCGCGCCACCGTTTCGCCCTGGTCATCGACCAGCAACGAACAGGCATGCGCCTTCGCCGTCGGCTGATCCACCGGCGGCAACGGCAATGTGCCGGCCACTATCCATAACTTGAGGTCGCGTGCGGTCTGTTTCAACCAGGGCAGGATCGGGCCTTCGCCCAGGGCTTCGGCGCGCCCGATGTCGGAAACGTCGCGCCGGCCCATGGCGGCGAAATTTTCCGGCAATACCGCGAGTTTCGCACCGCCAGCGGCTGCTTGTTCGAGCAGTCGACGGGCCTGGGCCAGATTGGCCAGCACATCGCTCTGGCTGACCATTTGAATCACCGCTACAGACATGGCCTTTTCCCTATTGAAACAATGCGTTCCTGTAGGAGCTGCCGCAGGCTGCGATCTTTGATCTTGAAAAATAAAGGTAAAAAGATCGCAGCCTGCGGCAGCTCCTACAGGTGAACCGTACGGCCATGCTACTCCATAGGTCTGGAAAATGGTTTTTCAAAAAGCCTTGTCGAAGGTGATTTTCGGTTCTTTCCACGGCCCTTTGACGGTGTACTTCACACTGGCGAAACGAGAGACCCGGTCACCGATCAGCTTGTCGATCAGGAACAACGCCCCGCCAACCGCCGGTGCGCCGACGATCAGCGCGGCAATCGGCAGGTTATTGGTCACCGGCAAGGTCACCATCAGTTTCGCATCGATCTGATCGGCCACCATGTTCAGCGTGCCGTCGAGTTCGATCGTGCTCGATGGGCCAGTCAGCTGGATCGGCTGACGGGTGACATACACACCATTCGTCCCGACCAGCAGCCCCTTGACCCGGTCATAACTCAGGCCTTTGCCGAACAGGTCGGAGAAGTCCAGGCGCAGGCGCCGGCCGATGGAGTTGAAGTTGAGCAATCCAAATACCCGCAGCGCCTGGGCACTGCCTTCGACTTCGACGAACTGGCCCTGATTGAGTGTCGCATCCAGCGAGCCGGAGAAACGCTTGGTCGCCACCCACGCCGGCGAACCGGGCCACCGGCCATCGACATCCATATAGAAGTCCTTGCTGGTGACGCTCGGCGCAAAGCCCCAGCCCTTGAGCACATCGGCCAGGTTCTTGCCGCTGATGCGGCCCTTGTACCAGCTGTTGCTGGCGCCGGGTACGCCTTCCCAGCCACCACTGCCCACCAGCAGCATGCCCTTGAGTCCCAGATCCAGCGAGTTGAACACAATGCCCCTGGGCGTCGGGCGAACCTTCAGCGACCAGGTACCGACCAGATCCTGGCCCTGGAATAACTGATTGATCGCGATGTCCATCGCGGGGATTTTCGTCGGGTCCACCGACGCCAGCGGGTCCGGCGAGTTCTCATCGGCCAGTACGGTCGGGTCCGGTGCCGGCAGGCGCACGGTTTGCAGATTGATCGCGATTGGCGTGGCCTTCGAATCGGGCAGGTTGGCGCTGCCCTTGACCTGCTGGCTGTCGAGTTGCAGCGCCCAGGCGGAGGGTTTGCGCGCCAGCTGGATCGAAGCCTGATCGAGCGTGGTGCCGATACCGCTGAGTTTGCCCACCTTGAAATCCGCACCGCTGAGCAATTGCTTGGCGCTGCCGCCGGGGTCCTGCCCGGCGTATTTATCCACCAGATCCTTCCACGGGCCTACGTCCAGTTCCGACAACACGCCCCGTACTCGCAGGCCTTTGGTGCCCGGCAACACAGCCTCGCCGCCGCCGAGGAACAAGTCCCCGCGACCGTCGGCGAAATTGTTGGCCGGGGCCGCAAAGGTGAAACTCGCCAGATCCCCGTAGTTGACCCAATAGCGCCGCTCGTCGCCCTGCAACGTCATGCGAAACATCGTGTCGCGCCCGGCATCGGCGGCCATGCCGAAGGGCGCAGGCAAATCGACCGCCACGCCCCTGAGGTTGGAGTTGACCAGCAATTGGCTGTCGGGGCCAGCGAGGGTCAGTTGCAGGTGATAAGGGATCACGCCACTCACCGGCAGAGGCTGGGTCACCTTCAGCCATTCGGTCAGTTTCTTCACCTCGACCTGGCCCGACGCGGTCACCCGGGTATTGAGCTTACCGGGGCTGCCATCGGCAAAAATCTGTGCGGTGACCGGCTTGTCGAATGCCCGGGCGCTGATGTGCTCCCCGCTCAGGCCTTTGGCGCTGTCGAAACGGAAGTCACCTTTGAGCTGGGTCAGTTCCAGTACCGGTTCGGCGAGTTTCAAGCGTGCCTTGGCGGTCTTGAAGTCGACGAGGATCTTCGGTTCCTCGCCTTTTGCCAGCGGAATATCCAGCTTCAACTTGCCGGTCAGCTCACCCTCGCCTTCCCAGCCGGAAAAGGTCGCCCCGGTGCCGATCGGCGCTTCCTGAAGGATTTTCAGGCCATCGCCCAAACCACCGGCAAATCCGCCATCAAGGAACAGATGAACGTTCTGCCCGGCAGGCACATGGGGGATGTTGACGTAAACATCCCTGACCTGGGTGTCGAGCAATTGGCCTTTGCTGGCCAGGATCCGCACGCCGCTGTCTTCGACAAACACGTCGCCGCTGACCTTGCTGACATGGGGCCAGCCCGGCTGGAAGGCCAGTTCGGCATCGTGAACCTTGAAGTACAGGCTGATGCTGCGATCGACGTCTGCGGCACCGTGGCTGAGTGACCCTTGATACTGGAAGAAGCCCTGGTCCACCGCGCCCTTGAGAATCGCCGTGCGCAGCCATTCATCCAGCGCCGGGCTGAGGACCGTCGGCAAGTACTTGGCGGTGTAGCGACCGTCACCGTCCACCAGGCCAACCCGCAGGTCCATGTAGTCTTCCTGGGTGTCATCGAAATGCAGGCGAATCAGGAAGTCGCCGGCAATCTTGCCCTCCTCGCCCAGCACCTTCAGATACGGCGCAATCAGGGTGAAACCTTCTTTATCGAGTTTCCAGGTCAGCCGCGCGTTGGCCTGAATGTACTGCCATGGCTTGGCGAAAATCGGGTCCAGGTGCAGCATGAAATCCTTGCTGTCCATGCGCAGCTCGCCGTGCCCCAGGTCACCGCTGATGCTGCCGCTGACATTTCGCGCCGCCGGCGCACCGTGATAGGCATCGAAACCCACCTGGTCGAGGTTGGCGGCAAAGCTGAACTTGCTGTCGTCGGTGGCATTGGGTCGCACGTCGATCAATACATTGCGCAGTCCGCCCTGCACTTTGAGCCGCTCGACAACGGTGGCAAAGCCTTGCGGAAACGGCGCCAGGGCATTGAGCAGCGGCGTGAGCGGGGTCAGGTCGACCCGGTCGGCCTGTAGATGCCAGAGTTCTTCGGTCTTGTCGGTGGCGGCGCTTTGCTTGAGCTGCAAATGCGTTTCCCAGCGGACGTCGCCCAGGTTCATTGCCAGGGAATCCAGGGTCACCTGCATGCCTTCGGCACTGCGCTGGAAGTAACCATTGAGCGCCAGGTTGTTGATCTGGATCGGCTTGCGCTCGGCGTAGGCGCCCTTGAGTTGTGGCGCGTTCAAGCGCACTGCAGCGCTTTGCAAGACGCCTTTGCCCCAGGTCAGCCAAAGCTCGCCGCCGGCCTTGATCTCGGAGAAATTCCATTGCTGGCTGACGCGCTCGGGCAGCCACTTCGACCAGTCGCTTTGCGGCAGGCTCAGGTAGAACTCGGCTTCACCGTCCTGCCATTGACTGGCTCGAATGCGGGTACGCAGGCTCATGGCCACAGGCTGGCCGTCGGGCAGGGTCAGGCGGGCGTCGAGACGCTGCCGCGACGCACCGGTTTTCAGATTCAGGCCGACGTAGGTCAGGGTCAGCGGCGACCGTGCAAAGGGCTGCAAGGTCACCTGGCTGTCGAGTACCGACAGTTGCTGGATCATCTGCATGCGATTAAGCAACTGTTGCGGATCGACCGGTTGATCCTGTTGCATCGGCAAACCTTCCAGCGCCCATTGACCATCGTCGCCCTCCTTGACGCTGATCTTCAGGCCACTGAGTTCCAGATGAGCGATGCGTACCTCACGCGCCAGCAGACTGGCCCAAAGGTCCGGCACCGCGCGCACCTGATCCAGGTGCAGGGCATTGGCGCCCTCGCCGACGGTCACGTCGTGCGCCATCAATATGGGGGCGAATCCACTCCAGTTGCCTTCCAGTTCGCCGATTTGCAGCGGCATGCCCAAGGCATCGCTGGCTTTGGTTTCGATATCGGCACGGTACTCGGCGACCAGCGGAGTCAGTTCCCGGCCAAGGCTGACGTAGAGCGCCATCAAGACCAAAACCAACGCGCACAGGCCCAGACCCCAGCGGGTCAGTGCGGCCAAAATGCGTGTCAGACGGTCCATGTCAGATGGCCCCCATGGCAAAAGTTTTGCAAAAAGCCGAGGCCAGCCATTCTGGAATAATCAATACGAAATGCTTCAGAGCAGCACCACGTCGTATTGTTCCTGGGAATACATGGTTTCGACCTGGAAACGGATGGTGCGCCCGATAAACCCTTCCAGCTCGGCGACGTTGCCCGACTCTTCATCGAGCAGGCGGTCGACAACTTTCTGGTTGGCCAATACACGATAGCCCTCCGCCTGATAGGCGCGAGCCTCACGCAGGATTTCGCGAAAGATTTCGTAGCACACTGTTTCCGGCGTCTTGAGCTTGCCGCGGCCCTGACAGGCGTTGCACGGCTCGCACAAGACCTGTTCAAGGCTTTCGCGGGTGCGCTTGCGGGTCATCTGCACCAGGCCCAACTCGGTGATACCGATGATGTTGGTCTTGGCGTGATCGCGCTCCAGCTGCTTCTCGAGCGTGCGCAGCACCTGGCGCTGGTGCTCTTCATCTTCCATGTCGATGAAGTCGATGATGATGATGCCGCCGAGGTTGCGCAGGCGCAATTGACGGGCGATGGCCGTCGCGGCTTCGAGATTGGTCTTGAAGATGGTTTCTTCGAGGTTGCGATGGCCGACGAACGCCCCGGTATTGACGTCGATGGTGCTCATGGCTTCCGCCGGGTCGACCACCAGATATCCGCCGGACTTGAGCGGGACCTTGCGCTCGAGGGCCTTCTGGATTTCGTCTTCGACGCCATACAGGTCGAAAATCGGCCGCTCGCCCGGGTAATGCTCCAGACGGTCGGCAATCTCCGGCATCAATTCGGCGACGAATTGCGTGGTCTTCTGGAAGGTTTCCCGGGAGTCGATGCGGATCTTCTCGATCTTCGGGCTTACCAGGTCACGCAGGGTGCGCAGCGCCAGACCGAGGTCTTCGTAGATCACGCTGGGCGCGCTGATGGTTTTGATCTGGGCGCTGATCTGATCCCAGAGCCTTCGCAGGTAACGGATGTCCATGAGGATTTCATCGGCGCCGGCGCCTTCGGCTGCCGTACGCAGGATGAAACCGCCAGCCTCCTTGATACCTTCCTTGGCCACGCAATCGGTGACCACTTGCTTGAGACGTTCGCGCTCGGCTTCGTCTTCGATCTTCAGGGATATCCCGACATGGGCCGTGCGCGGCATGTACACCAGGTAGCGTGAAGGGATCGACAGCTGGGTGGTCAGGCGTGCGCCTTTGGAACCGATCGGATCCTTGGTCACTTGCACCACCAGGCTCTGGCCTTCGTGCACCAGTGCGCTGATGCTCTCGACCGCCGGGCCTTCGCGCAGGGAAATTTCCGACGCGTGAATGAACGCCGCACGATCCAGGCCGATATCGACGAATGCCGCCTGCATCCCCGGCAATACCCGCACGACTTTGCCTTTATAGATGTTGCCGACGATCCCGCGCTTTTGCGTACGCTCGACGTGGACCTCTTGCAGGACACCGTTTTCGACCACCGCCACGCGCGACTCCATCGGCGTGATGTTGATCAGGATCTCTTCACTCATGGCAGGGTCTCGTTCAGGCATGTTCACGATAATGGCCGCATCTGTTCAGAACGTTGCTTAGTGTGCGTTCCGGGTTTGCCAACAGGGTATGCCGAAATGGCCGAGCAGTTCCGCGGTTTCGCAAAGCGGTAGTCCGACCACCGCTGAATAACTTCCATTGAGCCCGGCGACAAACACCGCACCCAGTCCTTGAATGCCATAACCGCCCGCCTTGTCCTGTGGTTCACCGCTGGCCCAGTAGGCCACGGCTTCATCGCGACTGATATCCCGAAAGCGCACGCGACTGGTGACAACCCGGGATTCGCAACGCTCGCCATCAAGCACGGCAATCGCGGTCAGGACTTCATGCTCACACCCTGACAACATCATCAGCATGGCGCAGGCATCCGCCTGATCAACCGGTTTGCCGAGAATTTTTCCATCGAGCACCACGGCGGTATCGGCGCCGAGCACGCAGAACGGTTCGTCAGACACGACGCTGCCGCGCCCGGCCTCGGCCTTGCCGCGCGCCAGACGCTCGACATAGGCCGACGGGGATTCTTGAGCTAAAGGAGTTTCATCGATATCCGCACTGATGGCGGAGAACGGAACGCCGATCTGCGTGAGCAATTCACGCCGGCGTGGCGAGCCAGAGGCGAGGTACAACCGTTTCATCAAGACCTCTCCCTGTCTAATGCCTGAGCGAATTAATTGATTTTGTAGCGTCGACGCAATCCGCGCAAACCGAAACTGATCCAGGGCCAGAGCAATGCACTGACCAGTGCCGGCAGCACCAGCGCCAACGTCGGCTGACGATTGCCAGTCAAGGCACTGAGCCAGAGTTGTACAAGCTGGGCGAGGCCGAAGATCACCAGGATCACCAGGCTCTGCTGCCACATCGGAAACATCCGCAGGCGTTGTTGCAGCGCCAGCACCAGATAGGTGATGAGCGTCAGGATCAAGGCATTCTGACCCAGCAAGGTACCGTAGAGCACGTCTTCAGCCAGCCCCAGGCAGAACGCCGTCACCATCCCGACGGTCTGCGGCAGGTTCAACGCCCAGAATGCCAGCAACAGGGCCAGCCACAGCGGGCGCAGGATTTCCATGAATTGCGGCAAAGGCGAAACGCTGAGGAGTAGACCGACGGCGAACGTCAGCCAGACTATCCAGCCGTTTCGGGATGCTTTTACACCGCCCATTATTCTCTTCCCACTGGAGTGGCCGGCGCGGAGACTGGCGGTTTGGCGGCAGGCTTCGCGGCAGCGGGTTGCGCCGCCGGCGGTTTAGCCGCCGCAGGATGCGTGGCCGCAGGCTTGGCTGGCGTGGTGGCTGGCTTGGCGGGGGCAGTCGCTGCAGGCGCCGCCGTGGCAGGTATCGCCGGTGCGGCGGCCGGTGCAGCGGGGACCGCGGGGCTGACCAGCTTAGGAACCGTCGCCGGCATGGTCGGCCCACCGCCCTGTGCATCCAGGCTTTCCTGGGCCTGGGCGGCAGCGTTGACGCGCTCTTCGGCAGTCCGGTTGTCGCTGAACACCAGCAGCAGGTAGCGGCTGCGATTCAAGGCGGCGGTCGGAACGGCGCGGACAATGGCAAACGGCTGGCCGGAATCGTGAATCACTTCCTTGACCGTCGCCACCGGGTACCCGGCCGGAAAACGCTGGCCGAGGCCGGAGCTGACCAGCAAGTCGCCTTCCTTGATGTCGGCGGTATCGGCCACATGCCGCAACTCGAGGCGCTCCGGGTTGCCGGTGCCGCTGGCAATCGCCCGCAAACCGTTACGGTTCACCTGCACCGGAATGCTGTGGGTGGTGTCGGTCAGCAACAGGACGCGGGAGGTGTAGGGCATCAACTCGACCACCTGGCCCATCAGGCCGCGGGCGTCGAGTACCGGCTGACCGAGGACCACGCCGTCGCGCTCACCTTTGTTGATGATGATGCGATGGGTGAAGGGGTTGGGGTCCATGCCGATCAACTCGGCCACTTCGACCTTCTCGTTGACCAGTGCCGAAGAGTTGAGCAACTCGCGCAGCCGAACGTTCTGCTCGGTCAGGGCGGCAAGCTTCTGCATGCGCCCCTGCAACAGCAGGTTCTCGGTCTTGAGTTTTTCGTTTTCGGCGACGAGTTCGGTCCGGCTGCCAAACTGACTGGCAACGCCTTCCCAGAGTCGTCCGGGCAGGTCGGTGATCCAGTAGGCGTCCATCAGCACCAGCGACATCTGGCTGCGTGCAGGCTTGAGCAGACTGAAACGGGCATCGACCACCATCAGCGCGACCGATAGCACGACCAGCACCAACAGGCGCACGCCCAGTGAAGGGCCCTTGGTGAAAAGCGGTTTAATAAGCCGCTCCTCCCAGGCAAATGTTCTGTTTATTCATACGGCAGCAATCCGGCCTGGATGCAGACTGACAGAAGATAAACGCGAACAGGCAGCACTGCAAAGTGCCGCCTGCGCGCTCAACAGCATAGAAGCGATCCGGCGACTTATTCGCTGGAAAGCAGGTCCATGGTGTGTTTATCCATCATTTCCAATGCACGGCCACCGCCGCGAGCAACGCAGGTCAGCGGGTCTTCGGCAACGATCACCGGCAGACCGGTTTCCTGGGCCAGCAATTTGTCCAGGTCACGCAGCAAGGCGCCACCACCGGTCAGCACCAGGCCGCGCTCGGCGATGTCGGAAGCCAGTTCCGGAGGCGATTGCTCCAGGGCGCTTTTCACGGCCTGAACGATGGTTGCCAGGGACTCTTGCAGAGCTTCCAGCACTTCGTTGGAGTTCAGGGTGAATGCGCGTGGAACGCCTTCGGCCAGGTTACGACCACGAACGTCGACTTCGCGAACTTCGCCGCCCGGGTAGGCCGTACCGATTTCCTGCTTGATGCGCTCGGCGGTGGACTCACCGATCAGGCTGCCGTAGTTGCGACGCACGTAGGTGATGATCGCTTCGTCGAAGCGGTCGCCGCCAACGCGTACGGATTCGGCGTAAACCACACCGTTCAGGGAGATCAGCGCGATTTCGGTGGTACCGCCACCGATATCCACGACCATCGAGCCGCGGGCTTCTTCAACCGGCAGGCCGGCACCGATCGCAGCGGCCATTGGCTCTTCGATCAGGAACACTTCACGGGCACCGGCACCAAGGGCCGATTCACGGATGGCGCGACGCTCAACCTGGGTGGATTTGCATGGAACGCAGATCAACACGCGCGGGCTAGGCTGCAGAAAGCTGTTTTCGTGAACCTTGTTGATAAAATACTGCAGCATTTTTTCGCACACGCTGAAGTCGGCGATCACGCCGTCCTTCATCGGACGAATGGCAGCAATGTTGCCCGGAGTACGGCCGAGCATGCGCTTGGCTTCGGTGCCGACAGCAACGACACTTTTCTGGTTACCGTGTGTCCGAATGGCCACAACGGAGGGCTCATTCAGGACGATACCGCGCTCGCGCACGTAAATAAGGGTGTTGGCAGTGCCCAGGTCAATGGAAAGATCGCTGGAAAACATGCCACGCAGTTTCTTGAACATGGGAAAGGGACCCTAGGCAACGCGTGGGTAAAAAAGTGCGGCAAACTCTAACAACGACAGGGATTTTGGGCAAGGCGCCAATATGTTAAATTGGACGCTTTTCTGTGCACCAAGCCCCACAATCGCGGCCTTATGACCGTAGAAGTGCGGTAGTGTTCCGACAATCTAACACACGGACGCGGTCCGTTTTGTTTTCCACTGGAGAATCCCAATGGCGCTAGAACGCTCCGACGTGGAAAAAATCGCTCATCTGGCCTGTCTGGGCCTCAATGATGCCGATCTTCCACACATCACTTCGGCCCTCAACAGCATTCTCGGGCTGGTCGACGAAATGCAGGCGGTCAATACCGACGGTATCGAACCGCTGGCCCACCCGCTGGAAGCCAGCCAGCGCCTGCGCGCGGACGTCGTGACCGAGACCAATAACCGCGAGGCCTACCAGTCCATCGCACCAGCGGTCGAAAACGGCCTGTACCTGGTTCCGAAAGTCATCGACTAAAGGGAAAGAGCCTGCAATGCATCAATTGACTCTGGCCGAGATCGCCCGCGGACTCGCCGATAAAAAGTTTTCCTCCGAAGAGCTGACCAAAGTCCTGCTGGCGCGCATCGCCCAGCTCGATCCACAGCTCAACAGTTTCATCAGCCTCACCGAAGACCTGGCGCTGACGCAGGCGAAAGCCGCTGACGCCCGCCGGGCCAATGGTGAGAGCGGCGCCCTGCTCGGCGCGCCGATCGCCCACAAAGACCTGTTCTGCACCCAGGGCATTCGCACCAGTTGCGGCTCGAAGATGCTCGACAACTTCAAGGCACCGTACGACGCCACTGTCGTCGCCAAGCTGGCCGCCGCCGGGGCCGTGACCCTGGGCAAGACCAACATGGACGAATTCGCCATGGGTTCGGCCAACGAGTCGAGCTACTACGGCGCGGTGAAGAACCCGTGGAACCTGGAACACGTGCCGGGCGGTTCGTCCGGTGGTTCGGCGGCGGCGGTGGCCGCTCGTCTGTTGCCGGCAGCCACCGGCACCGACACCGGCGGTTCGATCCGCCAGCCGGCGGCCCTGACCAACCTCACCGGCCTGAAACCGACGTACGGTCGCGTTTCGCGCTGGGGCATGATCGCCTACGCCTCCAGTCTCGATCAGGGCGGCCCGTTGGCGCGCACGGCCGAAGACTGCGCGATTTTGTTGCAAGGTATGGCCGGGTTCGATCCGAACGACTCCACCAGCATCGATGAACCCGTGCCGGACTACAGCGCCAGCCTCAACGGCTCGCTGCAAGGCCTGCGCATCGGTGTGCCGAAGGAATACTTCAGCGCCGGTCTCGACCCGCGCATTGCCGAACTGATCCACAACAGTATCAAGGAGCTGGAAAAGCTCGGCGCCGTGATCAAGGAAATCAGCCTGCCGAACATGCAGCACGCGATTCCTGCGTACTACGTGATCGCCCCGGCGGAAGCCTCTTCCAACCTGTCGCGTTTCGACGGCGTGCGCTTCGGCTATCGCTGCGAAGACCCGAAAAACCTGGAAGACCTGTACAAGCGCTCCCGTGGCGAAGGCTTCGGCGCGGAAGTGCAGCGCCGGATCATGGTCGGTGCCTACGCGCTGTCCGCCGGTTACTACGATGCCTATTACCTCAAGGCGCAGAAGATCCGTCGCTTGATCAAGAACGACTTCATGGCGGCCTTTAATGAGGTCGACATCATCCTCGGCCCAACCACGCCGAACCCGGCCTGGAAGCTCGGCGCCAAGAACAGCGACCCGGTCGCTGCGTACCTGGAAGACGTCTACACCATCACCGCCAACCTCGCCGGCCTGCCGGGCCTGTCGATGCCGGCCGGTTTTGTCGACGGTCTGCCGGTTGGCGTGCAACTGCTCGCCCCGTATTTCCAGGAAGGTCGCCTGTTGAACGTTGCCCACCAGTATCAGCTCAACACTGACTGGCACACCCGCACCCCAACCGGCTTCTGAGGAGACACACATGCAATGGGAAGTCGTGATCGGGCTGGAGATTCACACCCAGCTCACCACCCGGTCGAAAATCTTTTCCGGTAGTTCCACCACGTTCGGCTCCGAGCCGAACACCCAGGCCAGCCTGGTAGACCTGGGCATGCCCGGCGTGCTGCCGGTGCTGAACCAGGAAGCGGTGCGCATGGCGGTGATGTTCGGTCTGGCGATTGACGCCGAGATCGGCCAGCACAACGTGTTCGCCCGTAAAAACTACTTCTACCCGGACCTGCCCAAGGGCTACCAGATCAGCCAGATGGAATTGCCGATCGTCGGCAAGGGCCACCTGGACATCGCCCTGGAAGACGGCACGGTCAAACGCGTCGGCATCACCCGCGCGCACCTTGAGGAAGACGCCGGCAAGAGCCTGCACGAAGAATTCAGTGGCGCCAGCGGCATCGACCTGAACCGTGCCGGTACGCCGCTGCTGGAAATCGTTTCCGAGCCGGACATGCGCAGCGCCAAGGAAGCCGTGGCTTACGTCAAGGCGATCCACGCGCTGGTGCGCTACCTGGGCATCTGCGACGGCAACATGGCCGAAGGCTCGCTGCGTTGCGACTGCAACGTATCGATCCGTCCGAAAGGCCAGGTCGAGTTCGGTACTCGCTGCGAGATCAAGAACGTCAACTCGTTCCGCTTCATCGAAAAAGCGATCAACAGCGAAATCCAGCGTCAGATCGAGCTGATCGAAGACGGCGGCAAAGTGATCCAGCAGACCCGTCTGTACGATCCGAACAAGGACGAAACCCGTCCGATGCGCAGCAAAGAGGAAGCCAACGACTACCGTTACTTCCCTGATCCGGACCTGCTGCCAGTCGTGATCGAAAACACCTTCCTCGACGACGTGCGCGCCACCCTGCCGGAATTGCCGCCGCAGAAGCGCGAGCGTTTCCAGGCGCAGTTCGGTCTGTCGGTCTACGACGCCAGCGTCCTGGCCACCAGCCGCGAGCAAGCCGATTACTTCGAAAAAGTCGCAAGCATCGGCGGCGACGCCAAGCTGGCGGCGAACTGGGTGATGGTCGAGTTGGGCAGCCTGCTCAACAAGCAAGGCCTGGACATCGAACAGTCGCCGGTTTCCGCCGAGCTTCTGGGCGGCATGCTGCTGCGCATCAAGGACAACACCATCTCCGGCAAAATCGCCAAGGTGGTGTTCGAAGCGATGGCGAACGGCGAAGGCAGCGCGGACGAGATCATCGACAAGCGCGGCCTCAAGCAAGTGACCGACACTGGCGCGATCTCGGCGGTGCTGGACGAAATGCTCGCGGCCAACGCCGAGCAGGTCGAACAATACCGCGCGGCAGACGAAGCCAAGCGCGGCAAGATGTTCGGCTTCTTCGTCGGTCAGGCCATGAAAGCTTCCAAAGGCAAGGCCAACCCGCAGCAAGTGAACGAATTGCTCAAAAGCAAGCTCGAAGGCTGATGAGGATGGAGCCAGCCCTAAAATCTGGCTCCTTTCCCTGTGGGAGCGGGCTTGCTCGCGAATGCGGTTTGGCACTCAATTCAATGTTGACTGTCAGAATGCATTCGCGAGCAAGCCCGCTCCCACATTTGTTTTTTGGAACGCCCAAATGAAGCGTCTGTTCAGCGCCTGCGCCCTCCTCTCGCTCCTGGCCGGTTGCGCCAGCACCGACACCGTCGACCCGCACGGCTACGACAAAACCGGCGTGGCGTCGTACTACGGCTCCAAACACCAAGGCAAACGCACCGCCAGCGGCGAGCGTTTCAACATGAATTCCATGACCGCCGCCCATCGCCAGCTACCCTTCGGTACACGGGTGAAGGTCACCAATCTGAATAACGACAAGTCCTGCGTGGTGCGCATCAATGATCGCGGGCCGCACACCCGGGGCCGCCTGATCGACCTGTCCAAGGAAGCCGCCGAGCGCCTGGGCATGCTGCGCAGCGGCACCGCGCGGGTTCGCGTGCAAGCCCTCGACGACTGACCGATGGAGCCCCGACCATTTTCGGACTAGCCGATTTACCCCTGATCAGCGTGATCGAATTGCTCAGCGGATTGCTCCTGCTGATTGTCGGCGCAGAATTGATGGTGCGCGCCGCTGTACGCATTGCCGCGCGGCTGCACATACGCCCGCTGATCATCGGCCTGACCATCGTCGCCCTCGGCAGCAGTGCACCGCAAATGGCGGTCAGCCTGCAGGCGACCCTGGCGCACAATGCCGACATCGCCGTCGGCAGCGTGATCGGCAGCAGCATTTTCAACATCCTCGTCACCCTCGGGCTGTCCGCCCTGATCATTCCTTTGCGGGTTTCCCGGCAACTGGTGCGCCTGGATATTCCACTGATGATCGGTGCCAGCCTGCTGGTGTTCGTACTCGCCTGGAATGAAGAACTGACCCGTGTCGACGGCGTGATGCTGCTGACGGCACTGGCGATTTACCTGGGGTTGCTGCTACGCCAGTCACGACACTCTGCACGCCCGGTATCGAGCCATGACCATCATGCCCAAGCGCCATGGCTGATCAGCCTGCTGATGATCGTCGCCGGGCTGGCGATGCTGGTGTACGCCGGGCACTTGCTGCTGGGCGCCGCGGTTGCGGTCGCCACCGATCTTGGTTTGTCGGAGCGGATCATCGGCCTGACCATCGTCGCCGTCAGCACCTCACTGCCTGAGCTCGCCACTTCGTTGATCGCGGCAATGCGCGGCGAACGCGATATCGCCGTGGGCAACGTGATTGGCAGCAACCTGTTCAACCTCCTGGGCGTGCTCGGCTTTACCGCACTGGTGGCGCCGTCGCCGCTGTCGGTGTCGCCCAATGCCCTGGATTTCGACCTGCCGGTGATGCTCGGCGTCGCGGCGCTGTGCCTGCCGGTGTTCTACTCCGGCTACCGGGTGACCCGCGCTGAAGGCCTGCTGTTTCTGGGTTTGTACCTGGCGTATGGGCTGCACGTGGTGTCGTTCACCACCGGCATGCCACTGGCCGGCAAGCTGGAACACCTGATGCTGTTTTTCGTCCTGCCGGCGCTGGTGGCGTTTTTGCTGTTCACGTCGCTACGCGCCTGGCATCGCCAACACCATAAGAAGGAAGTCCCATGACCGAGAATAAAAAAACCGGCGTTGAAGTTCGTCGCCAAGTAATGGGCGACGCCTTCGTCGACCGCGCACTGGGCAACGCCACCGAGTTCACCCAACCGCTGCAGGACTTTGTCAATGAACACGCCTGGGGCGGCGTGTGGAATCGCGAAGGCCTGCCGCTGAAAACCCGCAGCCTGATCACCCTCGCCGCCCTGACCGCGCTCAAGTGCCCGCAGGAATTGAAAGGTCACGTGCGTGGGGCCTTGAACAACGGCTGCACCGTGGAGGAAATTCGCGAGGCGTTGCTGCATTGCGCGGTGTATGCCGGTGTGCCGGCGGCGATCGATGCGTTTCGCGCGGCGCAGGAAGTGATCGACAGCTATCACAAGCCGGAGTGATCACCCCACTCGGCAACGCTTGTGGTTGAATGGTTCAACCACATATTTCGATAATAAAAGCCCCCCTGCCAAACCTGTTCCCCCACGCCTCTTTTCGACACACTGCGCCGACAAAAAAAAACCGACGGGGAACAGTCGGTGCAGCTTCGCTGTACTCAGGATCAGGACCTTTCCCCGCATCACAAGGAAGGTTCCCATGGGATTGAACGCCAGGTTCGCATTGTCAAAATTGATGTTATCCAGCCTGCTCGTCAGCAGTTCGATACAGGCCTCAACCCAAGCGTGTTTCGACGCCAGCAACCAGGACTTCAGCGAAGTACTTGCTTGCTACAAAAAAGCCGAAGACGCCAACCCACTGGTTTACTCCGTCAAAGGCAACACGCCATATCCCGGTGTGGAGAAGCGCAGTTTCGACCTGTCCTCCCAGCAATGGTCGCCACAAGGACTGGTAAGCCCCATCCAGTGGAAACACACTGTGGACATCTACATCCCGGACAATGCCCTGCACGGCCAGTCGCTGCTGGTGGCCAACAACGGAACCCCCAACGCCGGGCCGGACAACGTCGACGAACCGACGGACTTTACCGAAGCCATGGCCCTTGAAGTGGCGCGTAGCACACGCACGATTGTCATTTCAGTCAGCAACGTCCCGAACCAGTACCTGACCTATGCCGATGACGGCATAGCACGCACGGAAGATGCCAGCGTCGCCCATAGCTGGAAACTCTTTCTCGAAGACCCGCACCAGCGCCCGTACATGTCGGTGCGCCTGCCGATGGTGGTGTCGATGGTCAAGGCCATGGACCTCGCGCAAAAGGAGCTGCGCCCCTGGGGGATAGAGCATTTCATTGCCAGCGGCGCCTCAAAACGTGGCTGGACCACCTGGCTGGCAGCCATTGCCGATGACCGGGTCAAAGCCATCGTGCCATTTGTCATCGACGTGCTGGGCATGGATAACGTGCTTGAGCATACCTATCAAAGCTATGGCAAGAACTGGCCACTGGCGTTCTTTGACTACCATCACGAGGGCATCACCCAACAGATCAAGACTGAAAACTTCGCCCGATTAATGAAAATCGAAGATCCGCTGAAATACCTGAATACGGGCTATGCCGAACGTTTGGCGATACCGAAATACATCGTCAACGCCAGCAGCGACGATTTCTTCCTGCCAGATAACTCCAGGTTTTTTTACGATCAGCTACCCGGCCCCAAAGCCCTGCGAGTGGCACCCAATGCCAGCCACTACGGTATCAACCAATTCGTCGAGAACTCGCTGATTCCGGCCATCAATCGTTGGCAACAGGACAAACCTCTGCCAACCATTTCAGTGCGGCCGGGTCCGGATCTGGCCCCACAATCACTTGGGCTGCACTTTTCTGAATCACCGGTGCGGGTGGTTCAATGGACCGCGGTAAACCCGATTGCCCGGGATTTTCGATATCCCTGCGGCGTCCGTTACGAACCCGAGGACGTCAGACTGACGGGGCTGCTCAATACGCGAGTATTCATCGACAAACCGGAAACCGGGTGGAAAGCGACGTTTATCGAAGCAACCTTTGCCGATGGCTTTGTCGCGACCACACCCGTGCAGGTGATACCCACGGATTATCCCACCCAGGCACCTCCAGTCATCGAGCCTGCGTGCAGAACCATTGCCGAAGCTGGTCAGGGCTAGATCCACCCACCCCACTGCAACAAAAAGATCCCGACGTTGGTGGTGACCGCCGCCATCAGCGTGGTGATCACGATAATCGCCGCCGCCAGTTCATGATTGCCCTCGGCCGCCCGCGCCATCACAAAACTGGCAGCGGCGGTCGGGCTGCCGAAGTACAGAAACAGAATCCCCAATTCCGCGCCGCGAAAGCCCCACAACCACGCGCCCAGCGTCGCCAGTACCGGCAAGCCGATCATCTTCACCAGGCTTGAACTCAGCGCCATGTTGCCGCTTTTGCGCAGCGCCGCCATGGACAAGGTGCCACCGATGCAGATCAGCGCCAGTGGCAAGGTGGTTTGCGCCAGGTACTGGCCGGAGGTCTCCAGCCACCCCGGCAAGCCGATCTTGAAATAGGCGAAGGGCGCCGCCGCCATCACGCTGATGATCAGCGGATTGCTGAACACGCTTTTGCAGATGCTCCACGGATCGGATTTGATCACTGGGCTGTATACCGCCAGCACAATGGTCGAGAGGGTGTTGTAAAACAGGATCACCAGCGCCGCGAGGATCGCCCCGAGGGAAATCCCGTAGTCGCCGTACATGCTGGCCGCCAGCGCCAGGCCGATCACCCCGTTGTTACCGCGAAAGGCGCCCTGGGTGTAGATCCCCCGATCTTCCCGCGGACACTTCCAGATCGCCCAGCCCCAGGCGATGGCAAAGCCCACCAGGGTCGCGAGGGAGAAATAGATCAGCAACGCCGGCTGCAACGCCGCGTGCAGGTCGGCATGCAGGATGCCCAGAAACAGCAGCGCCGGCATGGTGACGTTGAACACCAGGGCTGATGCCGTGTGGATGAAGTTGTCGTTGATCCAGTCGATGCGCTTGAGCAGCACACCCAGAAACAGCATGGCGAATACCGGCGCGGTGATGTTCAGGGTTTCGAGGAAAATTGCCAGCATGCCGGAGAGGACCTTGGGGTGGGCGTCGTTAGGGGGCTAATGATAAGCCACCAAGGCCTTCGGTGTCTGGTCGACCGCCTTCGCGAGCAAGCCCGCTCCCACAGGTTCAGCGCAATCCTTGTGGGAGCGGGCTTGCTCGCGAAGAACGATAACGCGGTCTCAGGTGATCGGCGCCGGGTTGAACAGGGTGATGTCGTTATGCAGCTTGTGCTGCTCCGCCCAGGTCTGCTTCTTGCCGCTGGCCACGTCCAGATAGTAGTGGAACAGCTCCCAGCCCAGCTCCTCGATCGATGCGCGACCGGTGGCAATGCGCCCGGCGTCGATGTCGATCAGGTCCGGCCAGCGCTGAGCCAGTTCAGTCCGGGTCGACACCTTCACCACCGGTGCCATGGCCAGCCCGTATGGCGTGCCACGACCGGTGGTGAACACGTGCAGGTTCATCCCCGCCGCCAGTTGCAGCGTCCCGCAGACAAAATCGCTGGCCGGGGTCGCGCAGAAGATCAGGCCTTTACGCTTGAAACGCTCGCCAGGGCCAAGCACGCCGTTGATCGCGCTGCTGCCGGACTTGACGATCGAGCCCAGGGACTTCTCGACAATGTTCGACAGCCCGCCCTTCTTGTTGCCCGGCGTGGTGTTGGCGCTGCGGTCCGCTTCGCCCTTGGCCAGGTAACGGTCGTACCAGTCCATCTCCCGCACCAGTTCCTGGGCGACGTCCTGGTTTTCCGCACGGGAGGTCAGCAGGTAAATGGCATCGCGCACTTCGGTGACTTCGGAAAACATCACCGTCGCACCGGCCCGCAACAACAGGTCCGAGGCGTAACCGAGCGCCGGGTTGGCGGTGATGCCGGAGAACGCATCACTGCCGCCACACTGCATGCCGAGAATCAGCTCGGACGCCGGCACGGTTTCCCGGCGACGTTGATCGAGCTTCTTCAATCGGGTTTCGGCCAGCGCCATGATCTGCTCGATCATCTCGGTGAAGCCGTGGCTGGCGTCCTGCAAGCGGTACAGCCATGGCTCGCTCAAATCCACCGAACTGTCGTTCTCGTGCATCACCTGCCCGGCCTGCAATTTCTCGCAGCCCAGGCTGATCACCAGCGCTTCGCCGCCCAGGTTCGGGTTGCGTGCCAGGTTGCGCACTGTGCGAATCGGGATGTACGCGTCGGTGGCGGTGATCGCCACGCCACAGCCGTAGCTGTGGGTCAGCGCCACCACGTCATCGACGTGCGGGTACTTGGGCAGCAACTCGGTCTTGATGCGCTTGACCGCATGATCGAGCACGCCGGTCACACATTGCACCGTGGTGGTGATGCCGAGAATGTTGCGCGTGCCGACGGTGCCGTCGGCGTTGCGATAACCCTCGAAGGTGAAACCTTCCAGCGGTGCTTGCGCCGCGGGCACGTCGGTGGACAGCGGCAGGCTGTCCAGCGGTGGCGCGGTCGGCATGCGCAGTTGATCTTCCTTGACCCAACTGCCGCGGGGAATCGGCTGCAAGGCGTAGCCAATGACCTGACCGTAACGAATCACCTGGCCGCCCTCGGGAATGTCTTCCAGGGTGACCTTGTGGCTCTGTGGCACGAAGTCCACGGTGACCAGGCCGTCCGCAAATTCGGTACCGGCCGGTACGCCCTGATCGTTGACCACGATCACTACGTTATCCCGCTCGTGCAGGCGGATGTAGCGCGGCGAGTCGGAATGTTCAATCAACTGCATGACGCCGCTCCTCAGGAATGCGCTTGAGACAATTTGCCAGGGGCTTCAGTACCATTCGCGGGTGGCTCTTTGAGCACCACACGCTTGATCGGGCCTACGATCACCAGGTAGCTGAACACCGCGACCAGCGCGTTGCAACCGACGAACACCAGCGCCCACTTGAACGAACCGGTGGAGCTGATGATGTAGCCGATAACGATCGGGGTGGTGATCGAAGCCAGGTTACCGAAGGTGTTGAACAGGCCACCGCTCAGACCGGCGATCTGCTTGGGCGAAGTATCGGACACCACGGCCCAGCCCAGTGCGCCAACGCCTTTACCGAAGAACGCCAGGGCCATGAAGCCGACGACCATCCATTCTACGTCCACGTAATTGCACGCCACGATGCTGCTGGAAACCAGCAGGCCAGCAATGATCGGCGCCTTGCGGGCAAACGTCAGCGAGTGACCTTTGCGCAGCAGGTAATCGGAAATCACCCCGCCGAGCACACCACCGATAAACCCGCAGATCGCTGGCAACGAAGCAATGAAACCGGCCTTGAGGATGGTCATGCCACGCTCCTGCACCAGGTACACCGGGAACCAGGTCAGGAAGAAGTAAGTAATGCCGTTGATGCAGTACTGGCCCAGGTACACGCCGAGCATCATGCGGTTGGTCAGCAGTTGACGGATGTAGTCCCACTTCGGGCCGTCGGTCTTTTTGCCTTTGCCCTTGTCCTGGTCCATGTCGACCATGCCGCCGTTGTCGGCGATGTGCTTGAACTCGGCGTCATTGATCATCGGATGCTGGCGCGGGCTGTAGATCACTTTCAGCCAGATCCCGGAGAAGATGATGCCGATCACGCCCATGACGATGAACACGTGCTGCCAGCCGAAGCTGTAGACGATCCAGCCCATCAGCGGTGCGAACAACACGGTGGCAAAGTATTGCGCCGAGTTGAAGATCGCCGAAGCGGTGCCGCGTTCAGCGGTCGGAAACCAGGCCGCCACGATGCGTGCGTTGCCGGGGAAGGATGGCGCTTCGGCCAGGCCGACCAGAAAGCGCAGCATGAACAGCGCAACCACCGCCGTGGACATACCGAACTCGCCGACATAACCCTGCAGGACGGTGAACAGCGACCAGGTGAAGATGCTCAGTGCATAGATTTTTTTCGAACCGAAACGGTCCAGCAGCCAGCCGCCGGGGATTTGCCCGGCCACGTAGGCCCAACCGAATGCGGAGAAGATATAACCGAGGGTGACCGCGTCGATGCCGAGGTCTTTTTGCAGGCTCGAGCCGGCGATGGCGATGGTCGCGCGGTCGGCGTAGTTGATCGTGGTCACCAGAAACAGCATGAGCAAGATCAAATAGCGGACGTGAGTCGGCTTGGTCGATTGCATGTAGATGTACTCCCACTGATTATTTTTATGCGCGGGTGAATCTTGTGTCCTGTAGGAGCTGCCGCAGGCTGCGATCTTTTGATCTTTAGCGCCATCAAAGGCACCGAAAATCAAGATCAAAAGGTCGCAGCCTGCGGCAGCTCCTACATGGGTTTGCGGTATCGGTGCCACCGGGGTGGCACCGGATACAGCGGTGTTGCGTGTTACGAACCGATGTAAGAGGTTTTCACGACTGTGTAGAACTCTTGCGCATAGCGACCTTGCTCACGTGATCCATAGGATGAACCTTTACGTCCACCGAACGGAACGTGGTAATCCACACCGGCGGTCGGCAGGTTGACCATCACCATCCCGGCCTGGGAGTGGCGCTTGAAGTGGTTGGCGTATTTCAGCGAGGTGGTGGCAATCCCCGCCGACAGCCCGAACTCGGTGTCGTTGGCCATGGCCAGCGCAGCTTCGTAATCGGCGACGCGGACGATGTTGGCCACCGGGCCGAAGATCTCTTCTCGGCTGATGCGCATCGACGCTTCGCTGTCGGCAAACAGGGTCGGCGCGAGGAAGTAGCCCTCGGTGTCGCAGGTCACCAGACCACCGCCGCTGACCAGACGTGCACCTTCGGACTGGCCGATGTCGATGTACTTCATGTCCTGTTCAAGCTGCGCTTGCGAGACCACCGGACCGATATCGGTGCCAGCCTTCAACGCATGGCCGACCTTGATCGACTTCATGCGCTCGGCCATGGCTTCGACGAACTTGTCGTGAATCCCGGCGGTGACGATGAAGCGGCTGGATGCGGTGCAACGCTGGCCGGTGGAGTAGAACGCGCTCTGTACCGACAGCTCGACCGCTTGCTTGAGGTCGGCATCGTCGAGAATGATCTGCGGGTTCTTGCCGCCCATTTCCAGCTGCACCTTGGCCTGGCGCGATACACAGTTGACGGCGATCTGACGACCAACACCCACCGATCCGGTGAAGCTGATGCCATCGACTTTCGGGCTGTTGACCAGCGCTTCGCCGACTACGCGACCGCTGCCCATCACCAGGTTGAACACGCCGGCCGGGAAACCGGCGCGGGAGATGATTTCCGCCAGGGCCCAGGCGCAACCCGGCACCAGGTCCGCCGGCTTGAGCACGACGCAGTTGCCGTAGGCCAGGGCCGGGGCGATTTTCCACGAAGGGATCGCGATCGGGAAGTTCCACGGGGTGATCAGACCGACCACGCCCAAGGCTTCGCGAGTGACTTCAACGTTGACGCCCGGACGTACGGACGGCAGGTAGTCGCCGGACAGACGCAGGCATTCACCGGCGAAGAACTTGAAGATGTTGCCGGCGCGGGTCACTTCACCGATGGCTTCGGGCAGGGTCTTGCCCTCTTCCCGGGCCAGCAGGGTGCCGAGTTCTTCGCGACGGGCGAGGATTTCAGTGCCGACTTTATCCAGGGAATCGTGGCGCGCCTGGATGCCGGAAGTGGACCACGCCGGGAACGCGGCACGGGCGGCGTCGATGGCTGCGTTGACCTGGGCCAGGTCAGCCTTGGCGTAATCGCCGATGGCATCGGTCAGTTCGGACGGGTTGATGTTGGTCGAGTAATCGCCGCCGGAAACCCACTCGCCGTTGATGTAGTTATCGAAACGCTTTGCATCTGCCACGAGATGTTCTCCTCACGCAAAAAGCCGCCGATTGCTCAGCGGCCCTGGTTTATCGAGTGTTACTGCGCGCCCTGCTTGTCGATCAGCGCGGCGAGCATTTCGTACTCTTCGCCGGTCAGATCGGTCAGCGGTGCACGCACGGGACCGGCGTCGTAGCCGGCAATTTTTGCCCCGGCCTTGACGATGCTCACGGCATAACCGGCCTTGCGGTTACGGATGTCCAGGTACGGCAGGAAGAAGTCGTCGATGATCTTGCCGACGGTGGCGTGATCTTCGCGAGCGATCGCGTGGTAGAAGTCCATCGCGGTTTTCGGGATGAAGTTGAACACCGCCGAGGAGTAGACCGGCACGCCCAGCGCCTTGTAGGCCGCGGCGTAGACTTCGGCGGTCGGCAAGCCACCCAGGTAGCTGAAGCGATCACCGAGGCGGCGACGGATCGACACCATCAACTCGATGTCACCCAAGCCATCCTTGTAGCCGATCAGGTTCGGGCAGCGCTCGGCCAGGCGTTCCAGCAGCGGCGCGGTCAGGCGGCAGACGTTACGGTTGTAGACCACCACGCCGATCTTGACCGATTTGCACACGGCTTCAACGTGGGCGGCAACGCCGTCCTGGCTGGCTTCGGTCAGGTAGTGCGGCAGCAGCAACAGGCCCTTCGCGCCCAGACGCTCGGCTTCCTGTGCGTATTCGATGGCCTGGCGGGTCGAACCGCCCACGCCGGCCAGGATTGGCACGCTGGTGGCGCAAGTGTCGACCGCCGTCTTGATGATTTCCGAATATTCGCTGGCCGCCAGAGAGAAGAACTCACCGGTGCCGCCCGCGGCGAACAACGCCGAGGCGCCGTATGGGGCCAGCCATTCGAGACGCTTGATATAACCCGCGCGATTGAAGTCGCCCTGAGCATTGAAATCGGTGACCGGGAAAGACAGCAGACCGGAAGAGAGGATGGACTTCAGTTCTTGTGGATTCATTATTCGAACACCCTGGATAGCGACGTTGTGTGAGAAAACCGTTCAGCCTGCGCTGAAGTTGTAGGTCATCGTACAACTTAAAATACAACCGTCAACTGCATTTCATCGCTGGGGGTGGAAATTGTTCGACACGAAAATGCAAAACCCTTGTTTTAAAGGGCTTACGCTGAAGGGAACAGGGATGATCACACCTCGAAAAACAGGTGCTCAGGAGATACGTTGTCGGAAGATTGTGGTGAGGGATAGAGGCTGACTGTAGGTTTTGTGGGATGGCTTACGGCCTCTTCGCGAGCAAGCCCGCTCCCACATTTGAATTTCTGCGAACTCACAATTTGTGAACGACACCGATCAAGTGTGGGAGCGGGCTTGCTCGCGAAGGGGCCGTAAGCCAATACCGCCTTGGATCAGAACACTCAGCCCCGCTGCGCCTCAGCCTCTTCATGGGCATGACGCAACCGCTCACGACTGTTGGTCAGGTGCAAACGCATGGCGGCCCGGGCCGCATCGGAATCCTGACGGGCGATGGCGTCGTAGATTTCCTCGTGCTCACGGCTCAGGCGCCCCATGTAGTGCTGCTGGTCGTCATGGGCCAGGCGCGCGGAATTCAACCGTGTGCGCGGGATAATGCTGGTGCCCAGGTGGGTCATGATGTCGGTGAA
This sequence comes from Pseudomonas sp. GW456-E7, assembly GCF_059424105.1. Lineage (NCBI taxonomy): Bacteria > Pseudomonadati > Pseudomonadota > Gammaproteobacteria > Pseudomonadales > Pseudomonadaceae > Pseudomonas > Pseudomonas sp. GW456-E7. The sequence goes on from NZ_JBWKZB010000064.1 coordinate 27,844, forward strand.
ATAACGGTTGCCTGTGGACAGCGCGATTTCGAGGTGAAAGGCGAAGTCCGAAGCCACGGCGTCACTGGCGTGGGCGGCGCTTTCATTCAACGCATCGAGGGCGGCGCGCATGTTGGCCAGTTGTTCCGGACTGCGACGTTGCGCCGCCAGGCCGGCGGACTCCACTTCCAGGCTGATGCGCAGTTCCAGGATCGCCAGCACATCGCGCAAGGTCACCACGGTCGCCGGGTCGATACGAAAGCCACTCGGGCTCGGCGTGTCGAGCACGAAGGTGCCGATGCCATGGCGGGTTTCCACCTGGCCGGCCGCCTGCAGACGGGATATCGCTTCGCGCACCACCGTGCGGCTGACACCATGGGCATCCATGATGGCCGACTCGGTGGGCAACTTGTCGCCACGCTTGAGATGACCGTCGCGGATCTGCTCGGACAGCACCGTCACCAGTTCCTGAGCGAGGCTGCGGCGCTTGCGTGGGAGGCGTGGTGTGTCGATCGGGTTTTCCATGGTGTACATCGGTCTCGAAAAGTTCGGCGGCTGAAAGCGCATCATAGCGCAACGCGGTTGTACGATCACCCATCCCCCTGCCCCCCCTGTAGGAGCTGCCGCAGGCTGCGATCTTTTGATC
>NZ_JBWKZB010000065.1:0-27943 GCF_059424105.1 Pseudomonas sp. GW456-E7
GACAGAAGTTCAAGAAATGCTGTGCGGGTTACTTCGGCAGCTAGTCCATGGAATGACTGTCCACCACGCAGGAGCTGCCGAAGGCTGCGATCTTTTGATCCAGGCCGCATCGCTCGACATTAACTTCCGCTAGTCTTGCTCACATCTGGAAGGGAGCCATCCATGTTCGAATCTGCGGAAATCGATCACGCCATCGACAAAGAAACCTACGACGCCGAAGAACCGGCCCTGCGCGAAGCGTTGCTCGAAGCGCAGTTCGAATTGCAGCAGCAACGCCGCTTTCCGGTGATCATTTTGATCAATGGCATCGAAGGTGCCGGCAAGGGCGAGACGATCAAGTTGCTCAACGAATGGATGGACCCGCGCCTGATCGAGGTCCGCACCTTCGATCAGCAAACCGACGAAGAACTGGCGCGGCCACCGGCCTGGCGGTACTGGCGGATGCTCCCGGCCAAGGGCCGCATGGGGATTTTCTTCGGCAACTGGTACAGCCAGATGTTGCAGGGGCGGGTCCATGGCGAGTTCAAGGATCCGCGGCTGGACCAGGCAATCAATAGCGCCGAGCGCCTGGAAAAGATGCTCTGCGATGAAGGTGCGCTGATCTTCAAGTTCTGGTTTCACCTTTCCAAGAAGCAAATGAAGGCACGCCTCAAGGCGCTGGCCGACGACCCGCTGCACAGCTGGCGCATCAGCCCGCTGGACTGGCAGCAATCGGAAACCTACGACAGGTTCGTGAAGTATGGCGAGCGGGTGCTGCGCCGCACCAGTCGCGACTATGCACCCTGGCATGTGATCGCCGGGGCGGATGCCCATTATCGCAGTCTGGCCGTGGGGCGGATTCTGCTGGCGGGCCTGCAGGGCGCATTGCAGCGGCCGACGATCCACCCGGAAAAGGTCAGCGCCGCGCCAGTGTTCCCCAGTGTCGATCAAGTGAACCTGCTCGACAGCCTGGACCTGAGCCTGCACCTGGACAAGGAGGATTACGAAGAACAGCTGATCACCGAGCAGGCGCGTTTTTCCGGGTTGATGCGTGACAAACGCATGCGTCGCCATGCGCTGGTGACGGTGTTCGAGGGTAACGACGCGGCAGGCAAGGGCGGGGCGATTCGCCGGGTGGCGGCGGCGCTGGATCCGCGCCAATACAGCATCGTGCCGATTGCCGCGCCCACCGAAGAGGAGCGGGCGCAGCCCTATCTGTGGCGCTTCTGGCGGCACCTTCCGGCCCGGGGCAAGTTCACCGTGTTCGACCGCTCCTGGTATGGCCGGGTGTTGGTGGAGCGCATCGAAGGGTTTTGCAGCCCGGCAGACTGGCTGCGTGCCTACGGTGAAATCAACGACTTCGAGGAACAACTCACAGACGCCGGTGTGATCGTGGTCAAGTTCTGGCTGTCCATCGACAAACAGACGCAACTGGAGCGCTTTGAGGAGCGTGAAAAGATTTCCTTCAAGCGCTTCAAGATCACTGAAGATGACTGGCGCAACCGGGAAAAATGGGATGACTATCGCGCGGCAGTCGGCGACATGGTCGACCGTACCAGCACCGAGATTGCGCCATGGACCCTGGTGGAAGCCAACGACAAGCGCTGGGCGCGAGTCAAAGTCTTGCGCACCATCAATCGGGCACTGGAGGAGGCTTTCGAAAAATCCGACCGGCATGAGCGCAAGAAGCAGAAGGACAAGGATTGAGGCGATGGTTACGCATACGCGAGGTGAATGATTGTCGCGGTTGGTGAAGGGCTGGACTTATGCTCGGTCCACTCTCAACCGACAACAACAATGAGGTATGCCATGCGTGAAGTGGTGATCGTCGACAGCGTGCGGACCGGCCTGGCCAAATCCTTTCGCGGCAAATTCAACATGACCCGCCCGGACGACATGGCGGCACACTGTGTCGATGCCCTGTTGGCGCGCACCGGTATCGATCCGGCAAGCGTCGAGGACTGTATTGTTGGCGCCGGTTCCAACGAAGGCGCCCAGGGTTTCAATATCGGGCGCAATGTCGCGGTGCTGTCGCGCCTGGGCATCGGTACGGCCGGCATGTCCCTCAACCGCTTCTGTTCCTCGGGCTTGCAGGCGATCGCTATCGCCGCCAACCAGATCGCTTCGGGTTGCAGCGACATCATCGTCGCCGGTGGCGTCGAGTCCATCAGCCTGACCATGAAAAGCGTCAACACCGACAACCTGATCAACCCGCTGCTCAAGGAGCAGGTGCCGGGCATCTACTTTCCGATGGGCCAGACCGCTGAAATCGTTGCGCGTCGGTACAACGTCAGCCGCGAAGAGCAGGACCTGTACGCGCTGCAAAGCCAGCAGCGTACCGCCGAGGCTCAGGCCGCCGGGCTGTTCACTGATGAAATCGTGCCGATGGCGGTGAAGTACCGCGTCGAAGACAAGGCGACCGGCCAGGCACAGATCCTCGACGGCATCGTCGACCGCGATGACTGCAACCGCCCCGACACCACCCTGGAAAGCCTGGCCGGCTTGAAACCGGTGTTCGCCGAAGATGGCTCGGTCACGGCCGGCAACTCTTCGCAACTGTCGGACGGCGCGTCCATGACCCTGGTGATGAGCCTGGAAAAGGCACTGAAACTGGGACTCAAGCCGAAAGCGTTCTTCCGCGGTTTTACCGTGGCCGGTTGCGCGCCGGACGAGATGGGCATCGGCCCGGTGTTTTCGGTACCGAAACTGCTCAAGGCCAAGGGCTTGCAAGTTGCCGACATCGATCTGTGGGAACTCAACGAGGCGTTCGCTTCGCAATGCCTCTATAGCCGTAATCGCCTGGAAATCGACAACGCCCGGTACAACGTCAACGGCGGCTCGATTTCCATCGGCCACCCGTTCGGCATGACCGGTTCGCGTCAGGTCGGGCACCTTGTGCGTGAATTGCAGCGGCGCAATCTGCGGTACGGCATCGTCACCATGTGCGTGGGTGGCGGGATGGGGGCTACGGGGTTGTTTGAGGCGGTGAGGTAAACCCCGATATTTTCGTCGTCAGTTAGATAGCCATCGCGAGCAAGCTCGCTCCCACAGGTTTTGTGGCGCCCAAAGAACCTGTGGGAGCGAGCTTGCTCGCGATAGGCGCACCTCGGTCAAAAAACATCCCCGAAGATTACGACCCGCACAGTTTCATTCGCGGCCAGACCGAAACTGTCCCTGTGTACGCCACGGCTCTGCGCCTAGAATGACGGCTCCTGTCAGTTGGCTTCGGGGTTCACATGCACATTTCATCGGGTCGCTGGGTTTACGGTCTGTTCCTGGCCTTGCTGACCGCGTTGTTGTGGGGAATCCTGCCGATCAAGCTCAAGCAAGTGTTGCTGGTGATGGACCCGGTGACGGTGACCTGGTTTCGCCTGCTGGTGTCTGGCGGTTGCCTGTTCATTTACCTGGCGGCCACCAGGCGCCTGCCCAGCCGCAAAGTGCTCGGTCCTCGCGGTGGCTGGCTGGTGCTGATGGCCGTGCTCGGCCTGGTGGGCAACTATGTCTTGTATTTGATGGGCCTGAACCTGCTCAGCCCCGGCACCGCGCAACTGGTGGTGCAGATGGGGCCGATCATGCTGCTGATCGCCAGTCTGTTTGTGTTCAAGGAACGCTTCAGCCTGGGTCAGGGGATTGGCCTGCTGGTGCTGCTGATCGGCTTTGCACTGTTCTTCAACCAGCGCTTGAGTGAATTGCTCACGTCGCTGACCGACTACACCGCCGGCGTGCTGCTGGTACTGCTGGCGTCCACGGTCTGGACCTTCTATGCCCTGGGGCAGAAACAACTACTGACGGTGTGGAACTCGCTGCAGGTGATGATGGTGATCTACCTGTTTTGCGCGGCGCTGCTGACGCCCTGGGTGCATCCGCTCGAAGCGCTGCAATTGAACCCCTTGCAGGGGTGGTTGCTGCTGGCGTGCTGCCTCAACACCCTGATTGCCTATGGCGCGTTTGCCGAGGCCCTGGCCCACTGGGAAGCTTCCCGGGTCAGCGCGACGCTGGCCATCACGCCGTTGGTGACTTTTGCGGCGGTTGCCATGGCGGCATGGCTGTGGCCCGAGTATGTGCATGCCGAGACGATCAATGGGTTGGGGTATGGCGGTGCGGTGCTGGTGGTGCTGGGCTCGGCGCTGGTGGCGTTGGGGCCGTCGTTGATTGCCGGGCTCAAGGCGCGACGGATGCGTGTGGCCTGAAGAGCAAAAGATCGCAGCCTGCGGCAGCTCCTACATTGGGATCTCATTCTCTGTAGGAGCTGCCGCAGGCTGCGATCTTTTCGCTTCAATGCAATTTCTAGCCCTTGGCGCCGGCCTCCAGCATATTCTCCGGCCTTACCCAGGCATCGAACTCCTCATCGGTCAGATACCCCAGCTGCAGCGCCGCCTCACGCAAGGTCAGCCCTTCGCTGTACGCCTTTTTGGCGATCTCCGCCGATTTGTCGTAGCCAATGTGCGGGTTCAGCGCCGTCACCAGCATCAGGCCACGTTCCAGGTGTTCAGCCATTTTTTCCGCATCCGGCTCCAGGCCGGCCACGCAATGCTGCTGAAAGTTACTGCAGCCATCACCGAGCAATCGAATCGATTGCAGCAGGTTATGGATGATCACCGGTTTGAACACGTTCAACTGCAAGTGGCCCTGACTGGCCGCAAAGCCGATGGCGACGTCGTTGCCCAGCACCTGGCAGGCCAGCATCGACAACGCTTCGCACTGGGTCGGGTTGACCTTGCCCGGCATGATCGAGCTGCCCGGTTCATTGGCCGGCAGCCTGACTTCGGCGAAGCCGGCGCGCGGGCCGGAGCCCAGTAGGCGCAGGTCGTTGGCGATTTTCATCAGGGTCACGGCGAGGGTTTTCAGCGCGCCGGACAGCGTGGTCAGGGGCTCATGACCGGCCAGTGCAGCGAATTTGTTCGGCGCGGTGATGAACGGCAAACCGGAGAGGGCGGCCAGCTCGGCGGCGATGGCTTCACCGAATCCGAGGGGCGAATTCAGCCCGGTGCCGACCGCTGTGCCGCCCTGGGCCAGCTCGCAGACGGCGGGCAGTGCGCTGCGGATCGCCCGCTCGGCGTAATCGAGTTGCGCGATGAAGGCCGAGATTTCCTGACCGAAGCTGATCGGTGTCGCATCCATCATGTGGGTACGACCGGTCTTGACCAGCTTCATATGGCGAGCAGCCAGCTCGGCCAGGCCGCCGGACAGCTCGCTGATCGCCGGCAGCAAGTGCTGTTGCACCGCCTGGACGGCCGCGATGTGCATGGCGGTGGGGAAGCAGTCGTTGGAGCTCTGGGAGCGATTGACGTGATCGTTGGGGTGCACCGGGGACTTGCCGCCACGGGGGTTGCCGGCCAGTTCGTTGGCGCGACCGGCGATCACTTCGTTGACGTTCATGTTGCTCTGGGTGCCACTGCCGGTTTGCCAGACCACCAGCGGAAACTGGTCGTCGTGGTCGCCGGCGAGCACCTCGTCGGCGGCCTGTTCGATCAGACGGGCGATATCGGCGGGCAGGTCGCCGTTGCGATCATTGACCCGCGCCGCGGCTTTCTTGATCAGCGCCAGGGCATGCAACACCGCCAGCGGCATGCGTTCGTTGCCGATGGCGAAGTTGATCAGCGAGCGTTGCGTCTGAGCGCCCCAATAGGCTTCATCCGGGACTTCAACCTGGCCGAGGCTGTCGGTTTCGATACGGCTCATCTTGCTCACTCCTGTAGGTCCGATTGCGCAGTTTAGGCCGTGATCGCCGGCCGTGGTTCCATCAGTCTGAATTTGACCATTCAACCCCTCTAAATCAGGTGCGACAAGGCTTGGGGTTGAGCGACACACTTTTTTAGGCGCAGAATGGACGCCCTTGGGGTTTTACCTCGCCAGCTAGAAAAGGAAACTCGATGACTCGTCTTCGTGCCATCTGTACCGCCGTTGCTTTGGTCTGCGCCAGCGGCCAGGTTCTCGCCGACACCGCCAGCCATAACGCCAGTGCCGAGGCTTTCCTGACCATGGCGCACGCTGACAAACTGGGCACTCCGGTGTATATGCAAGTACAGCAGATGTTTGCCCAGCGTTTCGAACAGACCAAAGCCCCTGAATCGAAAAAAGCCGTATTGGAAACCTACCAGGCCAAGGCTAACGCCGCTCTGGACCAGGCCATCGGCTGGAACAAGCTGAAGCCGGACATGGTCAAGCTGTACACCAGCAACTTCAGCGAATCCGAACTCAAGGACCTGGTTGCGTTCTACCAGTCGCCACTGGGCAAGAAAGTCCTGGAAAAAATGCCCCAGCTGACCCAGCAATCGGCCCAGATGACCCAGGCCAAGCTGGAAAGCGCGGTGCCGGTGGTCAACAAGCTGCTGGCCGACATGACCGCCGAGCTGACCCCGAAAGACGCGGCTGCACCCGCCAAGAAAAAGCCTTAAGCGGAGTTCGGTATGACCATGCAACAACGCATCGAATCGACGCTGGCCCTGCTTCAGCCCGAGCATCTGCAAGTGCTGGATGAGAGCCACATGCACAGCCGTGGGCTGCAAACCCATTTCAAGGCGGTGGTGGTCAGTACGCAGTTCGAAGGCCTGAACCGGGTCAAGCGTCACCAGAAAGTCTACGGCACGCTCGGCGAACTGATGGGCGAGTTCCATGCGTTGGCGCTGCATACCTACACACCAGAGGAATGGGCGCAGATCGACGCGGCTCCGGCCTCGCCGACCTGTGCCGGTGGCAGCAAGCATTAAGATCATCAAGATCAAAAGATCGCAGCCTGCGGCAGCTCCTACATGGGGATACATTCTCCTGTAGGCGCTGCCGCAGGCTGCGATCTTTTTTGTTAGAATGCCCAACGCGCCGCTCACCCGGCGCGTTTTTTTTCGCATCCGGTTCACCCCTTACGAGGGTAGCCACCTGGAGATTTACCCATGACACAACAGATTGTCGTGGCGGCACTGTATAAGTTCGTCACCCTGGAAGATTACGTCGCCCTGCGCGAGCCCCTGCTGCAAGCGATGGTCGATAACGGCATCAAAGGCACCCTGCTGATTGCCGAAGAAGGGATCAACGGCACCGTGTCCGGCAGCCGCGAAGGCATCGACGGGTTGATGGCCTGGCTCAAGAACGACCCGCGCATGGACGACATCGACCATAAAGAGTCGTACTGCGACGAGCAGCCGTTCTACCGCACCAAAGTCAAACTCAAGAAAGAAATCGTCACCCTTGGCGTGGAAGGCGTGGACCCGAACAAAAAGGTCGGTACCTACGTCGACCCGCAGGACTGGAACGCGCTGATCAGCGACCCGGAAGTGCTGTTGATCGACACCCGTAACGATTACGAAGTCTCGATTGGCACCTTCGAAGGCGCCATCGACCCGAAAACCACCAGTTTTCGCGAATTTCCAGACTACATCAAAGCCAACTTCGACCCGGCCGTGCACAAGAAGGTCGCGATGTTCTGCACCGGTGGCATTCGCTGCGAGAAGGCGTCGAGCTACATGCTCAGCGAGGGCTTCGGTGAGGTCTACCACCTCAAGGGCGGCATCCTGAAGTACCTCGAAGAGGTGCCGCAGGAAGAAACCAAGTGGCAGGGCGACTGCTTCGTGTTCGACAACCGCGTGACCGTGCGTCACGACCTGAGCGAAGGTGACTACGATCAATGTCATGCCTGCCGCACACCGGTCAGCATCGAAGACCGCACGTCCGAGCATTACGTGGCCGGCATCAGTTGCCCGCATTGCTGGGATAAGCTGAGTGAGAAGACCCGTCGCAGCGCCATCGACCGGCAGAAGCAGATCGAACTGGCCAAGGCTCGTAACCAGCCTCACCCGATCGGCTACAACTACAAGCAAGCATCCACCGAGGCCTGAACCATGTCTGCGCGACTGCTCTATGTGATGGACCCGATGTGTTCCTGGTGCTGGGGGTTTGCCCCGGTGGCCAAGGCACTGGTCGAGCAGGCGCAAGCCGCGGGTGTGGATGTGCATCTGATCGTGGGTGGTTTGCGCACCGGTAGCGGTGCGGCGCTGGAGCCGACCACCCGACGCTATATTTTTGAGCATTGGCAGGCGGTCACCGAGGCCACCGGCCAGCCGTTCAAGCTTGAAGGCGCGCTGCCCGACGGTTTTGTCTACGATACCGAACCTGCCTGCCGGGCCTTGGTGACGGCGCGCAGCCTGGCGCCGGATTGCGCGTTGAAACTGCTCGGGCTGATTCAGCACGCATTTTATGCCGAAGGCCGTGATGTCACCCAGGCCAGCGTGTTGGTCGAGTTGGCGGAACAGGCCGGTTTGCCGCGCATCGAGTTCGCCGGCGCTTTCGATCGGGCTGACATGCACGCAGCCACCGCCGCCGATTTCACCTGGGTCCAGGACCTGGGCATCGCCGGTTTTCCTACATTGCTCGCTGAACGCAATGGTCAATTGGCATTGCTGACCAACGGCTATCAGTCTCTGGGTGTGCTGTCCCCGCTGCTCGGCCGCTGGCTGGAGCGCGCTGCCTGTGCATGACCTGCCCGATGACGTCGCCACCGCCAAACGTGTCGACCGTCTGAGCTGGGCGGAAATCCGTCGCCTGGCCCTGCATCACAAGAAATCCCTGTGGATCGCCAACGGCGTGGCCGTGCTGGCGACCTTGTGCAGCGTGCCGATTCCCTTGCTCCTGCCGTTGCTGGTGGACGAGGTGTTGCTGGGGCACGGTGACGCCGCGCTCAAGATCATGAACCACGCGCTGCCCGAAGGCTGGCAAAAAGCGGCGGGCTACATCGGCCTGATGCTGCTGGTGACCTTGACCCTGAGGTGTACGGCGTTGCTGTTCAACGTGGTGCAGGCGAAATTGTTCGCCGGGTTGGCCAAGGACATCGTCTACCGCATTCGCATACGCCTGATCGAACGGCTCAAGCGTATCTCGCTGGGTGAATACGAAAGCCTGGGCAGCGGCACGGTGACCACGCATCTGGTCACCGACCTGGACACGCTGGACAAATTCGTCGGTGAAACCCTCAGCCGTTTCCTCGTGGCCATGCTGACCCTGGTCGGTACGGCGGGCATTCTGATGTGGATGCACTGGAAACTGGCTTTGCTGATCCTGCTGTTCAACCCGCTGGTGATCTACGCCACGGTGCAGTTGGGCAAACGGGTCAAGCACCTGAAGAAACTCGAGAACGACAGCACTTCGCGCTTTACCCAGGCGCTGACCGAAACCCTGGATGCCATCCAGGAAGTTCGCGCCGGCAACCGTCAGGGGTTCTTCCTCGGTCGCTTGGGGCAACGCGCCCGTGACGTGCGCGACTATGCGGTGAATTCGCAATGGAAAACCGATGCGTCGAACCGGGCCAGCGGTTTGTTGTTCCAGTTCGGCATCGATATTTTCCGCGCCGCGGCCATGCTCACGGTGTTGTTCTCCGACCTGTCCATCGGCCAGATGCTCGCGGTGTTCAGCTATCTGTGGTTCATGATCGGTCCGGTCGAACAGCTGCTGAACCTGCAATATGCCTACTACGCTGCCGGCGGTGCGCTGTCGCGGATCAACGAGCTGCTGTCGCGCGCTGATGAGCCTGAATACCCGGGCGGCGTCGACCCGTTCATCGGGCGCGAGACGGTCGGGCTGGAAGTGCAAGGGTTGAGCTTCGGCTACGGCGATGAACTGGTCCTGAACCAGATGAACCTGTCCATCGCCCCCGGCGAGAAGGTCGCGATCGTCGGCGCCAGTGGTGGGGGCAAGAGTACGCTGGTGCAACTGCTGCTGGGCTTGTACACGCCGTTGGCCGGAACCATTCGCTTTGGCGGTTCGACCCAGCAGGAGATCGGCCTGGAAACCGTGCGGGAAAATGTTGCCGTGGTCCTGCAGCATCCGGCGCTGTTCAACGACACCATCCGGGCCAACCTGACCATGGGCCGTGAGCGCAGTGACGAGGCTTGCTGGCATGCACTGGAAATCGCCCAATTGCACGGCACGGTGCGGGATTTGCCCAATGGCCTGGACAGCGTCGTCGGGCGCTCCGGCGTGCGTCTGTCCGGCGGACAGCGCCAACGCCTGGCCATCGCCCGGATGGTGCTGGCCGAGCCCAAGGTGGTGATCCTCGATGAAGCCACCTCTGCACTGGATGCTGCCACCGAATACAACCTGCACCAGGCCCTGGCGCGGTTTCTGAGCAACCGCACCACGTTGATCATTGCCCACCGCCTTTCGGCGGTGAAACAGGCTGATCGAGTGCTGGTGTTCGACGGCGGGCAAGTTGCCGAGGACGGCGACCACCAGCAGCTGATTGCCGATGGTGGCCTGTATGCCAAGCTGTATGGGCATCTGCAGCGGCACTGACCGGCAAGCAATTACTTCCAGATCACGTCCAGTGCATTGGCGCTGCCGTCATAGCCGAACTGCTTGATCACGACCGAGCACGATTCGCATGGCTTCAGCGTGGTGGCGATCGTGATGGAGTCCAGATCCTTGGGATTCGGGTATTTGCCGCGGATGACACTGATTAGTTTGCTTTCGGTGTCCAGTGAGGTGGGGCGAGAGGTGAGCGCAGGCGTGTAGGTTTCAATGTCATTGATGGTGCGCGGGATCGCCTGCAGTTTGCCTTGGGGCGTTACATCAAGTGCGGTCTTCGGGAAGCGGACTTCATGATCGATATTGAAGTAGCTGGTGCTGCCGACTTTGACCTCATTCGTATGTCTGTTTTTGGCAAACAATGGCAGGAAGCCCGTATCACCCTGGTTACCGGAAACGCTGACATACACCTCGCGCACCCCGGCTTTTGTCTTGATTTCGGCGAACGCGATGTTCCGGGGTGTGTGCAGGGGGCGTCGTGTTTTCTGGCGGATGAGGCGTTGCAGGCGCATCATCGTGTCATCGATTTTTAATGCCTTGGGCCCCGCCTGCGCCGACGATGCGACGGTGATGACGTTTCTTTCGAACAGGTTGTTGAAAATTTCCGCAGTCGTTTCACGTGCGCTGTCGGGGGCAGCCTTGGACAGCGACCAGGTTGCGGCACCGTCGGTGGAAAACCGAATGATCATTCGTGTGGAATGATCGAATAAAGCCGCTTCGCCCGGGCTGGTATCAACCTTGAGCCATTTGAGTGTTTCAGGTGGATTGGTATGGCCACCGATCGGGATGGCAATCTCATCCATCGCTTTCAGTGCTCGCTCTACCAACGCCTGGCCATGGATTCTGACCATGTTGTTGGCATTCAGAGAGCCGGTGTACACCACCAATAACTCGTTTTTCAGTTCATCGGATAGGGTGTCGGCTTTCTTGAACGTCAGGAGGTCATGCACGCCATGTCCAGGCGCGCGCTCGGCGAAGTAAAAGTCCCCGGCGTTCAACCGCGTGAATACGTAGTGTTTTGAACCGTCCGCCGCTTCGACAATGATACTGCCGACGTGGAAGTTATCGGCGAGTTCTTCTCCTGGAACGGGGACACTGACCATGACCCGCCCATAAATACCCTTTTGAAATTCCATTGTGCCCTGAAGGGTTGAGTGGGTGCGGATCGCGCTCACTTGCATTGCAGCTCTGTTGGTCGCGGGGATGTAAGTCATATCCCCGAACCAGGGCGCCCAACCCTTGGCAGTATCAAAACTGCCGATGTCGGGTGTGGGGGCAGGGGAGCGAAGGACATAGCTGGTTTTACACGGCGCGGAACCGGGTATGCGACAGCCGCCTTGTAGCTGTCCTTCAGGTCCATCAAGTCGGCGCGGCGTAACACATCGTCCTTCAGTCGGTAAGGTTGGTCGTCAATGAAGAGCGTCGTCCGGCCATCGACTTCAAGCACTTCGCGCACGCTGCTTTTGTCAGCCAGCTCGACAATGACATTGTCTTTGGTTTTTTCCAGGGGGCTGTAGTGGGATCGCCCCAATGAGAACTCACTCGAACGGCTGCGTAGCAAGGGGCCATAGGGCTTGGACGACAATGGATCGACCAGGTAATACTGCGCCTTGCCTGAGGACGACAGATTACGTACGGGTACATCGTCCAGACCTCTCAGGGACGCTAACTGGTCGCCGTTGACCAAAGGCTTCCAGCGGCCCGCACCAGTGACCTGCGGCAGGCTGCGGGAGAAATTATAGTGACCCGCTCTGCCCGCCAATTCCTTGATGCTGAAAATACCGGATCTGCCGATTTTCAGTCCTTTTGATCCCAATGCCTTGAGCAGCGCTCCGATGCCGTCAAGCGGGTTCAGTGCCTGCAAGCTCAAAATCAAAAACTCCTTGGTCAGCAATTTAAATGCTGGAAGTCTGGCGCGTAAGGTCAGTTGGCCGGCATTGCTGACTAGTTTTGTCGAGCCCGAAGCAAACTTGCCGATCGGTTGTGCGAATGACAACAGGTCGATGAATACTCCGAACACTCCATTGATAAGGCGTGTCTTTTCGCCTGAGGCCAGATCTTCGATACTTTTCCAGAATGGCACGAAGATTTTGATAACTTCGAGGACTTCATCCTTCTCGGCTTTTTCGCGCTCAAACGCAGTCTGCCCGGCACAGTCCTTGTAGAGCTGTTTGGGGTCTACAAACGGTAGCAGGCTGGCAATGAAATGACTGATTTCCAGGCAACGGGGTGAGGAAAGTGTCAGTGGCGCACTGTTTACGGTTTGCACATCGTTGGAAGGTGCGGTGAACGTATCACCTAGCTGTTCGATGATTGCCTCACAGACCGCTCCCGCGTTGGGTGCGCGCCCGATCGAATGAGCATCCCAGTCAAAGGGTAATGTCTGGTTGCGCAACACCGAAACTGAAACGGTCCCTCTGTTCATTCGCCACGTCTCGGTTTTTTGGGCACCCCCGAATTGCTTCGACTCGGGGTTTTCGACGCGGCGTATCAGCCCTGCTCGGGGTAGCAGTTCGTAAGTTCTTGTTTCCTTGGCGTAGGTCGTCTGCAAAATCAGGCCGTTACGGGCTCGTAGTGGCAGGATTATTTCAGGTGTTTCGTTTTGGGCTTCTACACCGCTGGTTTCCTTTCTCAGGCTATGGATTTTGAGTTCACCCCATTCAATGGCCTGACGATCGTCGAATGGGAGTGAAGCCAGTTGACTGCGAATCAGCGTTTGGTAAGCCGTTGTCTGTCGTTCAAGATAATCCAGGAAGCCGTGATAGAACATCGATTTGACTTCTGGCAGGATGCCAATTACCGCCGGTATCCCTGATGCTTCCCAGTAAAAGGGCGACGCTACCTTTCGGTTACTGTCGATCTTGAAATAGTATTGACTGACGGCGCCATCAGCCTGCGTGTAATACCATCGTGTCTGCTCATCGAATTCATTTGAGGCGAGGATGTCGATGAGCGAATAGTGATCGTACTCCCTGCCACTGAGGGTCGGAACGCTATTCCATCGGATGGTCTCGCGTTCTTTCCTCGCCAGCTTCCTGTTTTGCGCGACAAAGCGTTTTCCAAAGAACTTTTCCGCTACGGTTTTCGCCATTGATAGTCGGTTTGGCGGGGTTTCGTTGATTCGGGTGATGGCAGTGCCGAGCGTATTGGTGTGTTTATCCAGCTCCGATAGCGCCAGTTCGATTTCGGGCTCTGTGTAATCTTCATGACGCTTAGGCAGGATGATGCCTTGGGTCACTGCCCAGTCCAGTGTCGGCAGCAGCCTTGCCAGACTGATTTCTTTCAGTTGCTCGTCTGTCGCTCCCTCGGCCCGATCGAGGGCCAGGTTAACCAATTGCTGAAAGGTCATTCTGCACAACGCTCCAGGGTCGGTAGCGTTTATCAGGTTCACGCCATTCAGGAAATTCACCCAAACAAGGGAGCTCCGGTATGGAAGCGCGGTCGGAATATCGGGGACACGGAACTCGACCGGAAACCGGTGCAGAAACAATCGGGCCATAACAATCGCTTCTTTTTCCGATGCGGCCCGTTTTGACGAGAGTAGATGGGTCTCGAATTCGCTTCTGATGGCCTGATAACTTTTGCCCCAGTGTGAACGCGCCAGCCAATCGAAACCGGCAATTTCTTCCGGGTTTCGGCTCGGTGACTCAAACCAGAATTGCAATGCGTTGGCTATGACTTTGATGCGGATGTGCGGCGACGTTTCTTCACCAGGTGCTCCTCCATACCAATTCAAAGTCGACAGCAAGCCGGTTGCCAGTTTCTCGGCTTCAGGGTTTTGCAGGATCTTTTCAAGAAAAACGGTAGGAGTGGCGCGGATTTGTTCAACGGTAGCCGACATAAGAATGTCATTGGCCAGATGGGTGAATGGAGAAATGCCGGCCTCGGGCACAAACGTTCTTATCGTTTCGATCGTTTCCGCACCGATGATCTGCTCTTGTACTTTTTGCATAGTGACACTGGAGGGATCGGATGAAGCTGCCCTGACAACTTTGAAAAATTTGCGATCCTTTTCACTGGGAGGGCGCTTCAAGTCGACAATGTTGAAGTCGTCTTCCAGTTTCAGACGATAGCTTGCGATTTTTTCCTCAAGGGCATTGATGGCAGCTTGGTGTTCAGCCGAATTGGTCGGATCCCAGGGGGCAAGGCCGTAAAAAGTGGCCATTCTTGGCAGACTGATATGGCGGTCGTAACGGATCTGTCCACCCAGCAACTCGGTCGCCTTTTCGATCCGTGCTTTAGGTTCTGACCATTTTTCAGATCCGGTTAATTTCAGAACTACCTTGTTCTGGTCATCGCGATTCGACGTCTCGTAGACGTAGGTTCCGTCTTTTGCAGTGACAATCAAATAGTGAGGGGACACGTTTTTACTTTTACACAGTGCTTGGTACTTGCTGTCTTTCATCAAGTCTTGCAAAGCGGTTTGACCGGCTTCATTTACTTGATCCAGGGGAGAGCGCGTGCAGGGTCTGAGCAGTGTTTGCGCGAAATGAGACATAGAGCTGACTTCTGCGCGCAGGAAAGACAGCAATAATTCATAGTCATCCAGTTGGCCCTGATAGATCTGCGAAGTGGTCGGGGCTGAATTTGAAGTTTCAGCTGATGTGCTAGTCGAAGTGGGAGTTTGCATAAGCCTGCTTCTCTTTTCGTTGCGTCGGTTGGTGGGCGCTCGATTGAACGAGCATTGGCGTTTCGCCACCGATTACAACGGTTCATGGCAAGGGCTGTGCGGTACATAGATAATGCAGCGTTTCTGAAGAAGTCGATTTCTGTTCGAGGTCTATGGCAGGGCTGGTACGGTGCTGGCGTTACTGCAAGAGCGCTGCTCACGGTGGGCGGCAGTTCTTACTTGCCGGGATCACGAATGCCCCCTAGTCTGGCTAAAGCGATTACGTCCGGAAGACGAGCAAGCAGTGCTAATGCAAGGGACCTCATGAATCAAACGCGGACTCTCGGAACGCCACGGTTGTTGGGCATTGTCTGGCCATTTATCGCCGTTGTGTTGTTTCAAGCCTTGCTGGGCGGCGTTAGCCTTTATGTGCTGTCGGCCGTTCGCGGCTATGTTGCCGGCGAAAGCCTTTGGTCCAAGGGCCAGAAAGACGCCATCTATTACCTCAACCTTTACGCCGACAGCGGCGACGAAGGGATATTTGAAAAGTACCAGAACGCCATTTCCGTGCCTCAGGGCGGGCATGAATTGCGTGTGGCGCTGGATCAGCATCCGCCGAATATCGAAGCGGCGCGTGTGGCGATTCTCAAGGGGGGCAACCACCCGGACGACGTTTCCAGCCTGATCTGGCTGTACCTCAACTTTCGTCACTTCAGTTACCTCGAAAAAGCCATCGACCTGTGGACCGTGGGTGATGCCTATCTGGCCAAGCTCGATGACGTTGCCAGGGACATGCATCAGCACATCAATACCAGCCCTGCCTCTGTTGCGGATATCCAGCGCTGGAAGGCGCAGATCTTCGCGATCAATGATGAAGTGACTCCGGCGGCGAAAGCCTTCAGTGATGCACTGGGGGAAGGGTCGCGGGTGATTCTTCGCCTGCTGCTGCTGACTAACCTCGCCACCGCGCTTGGATTGATTGCACTGGCGCTGATGCGCACCCGCAAGCTGCTCAAGCAGCGCCATGCCTTCGCCGATGCGCTGCAACTGGAGAAAGAACGGGCGCAGATCACCCTGCAATCGATTGGCGACGGCGTGATCACCACGGATGTTTCCGGTGCGATTGCCTACATGAATCCGGCGGCCGAGGCGTTGACCCACTGGAAGGCCGAGCAGGCGACAGGCTTGCCGCTGGCAGCGCTGTTCAACCTGCTGGACGAAGAGGCCCAGACCGATGGCTTCACCCTTATCGAGCATATACTCAGCGGCCAGCTCAGTGGCGGCAGCGAGCACTCCAGGCTGATTCAACGCCTGGACGGCAGCACGGTGTCGGTCACACTGGTGGGCGCGCCCATCCGCAATGCTGGCAAAGTCAGCGGGACGGTGCTGGTGCTGCATGACATGACCCAGGAGCGGCAATACATTGCCAACCTGTCATGGCAGGCGACCCACGATGCCTTGACCGGACTCGCCAACCGCCGTGAATTCGAATATCGCCTGGAACAGGCGCTGCACAACCTGACCCGCTACTCGGGGCGCCACGCCCTGATGTTCCTCGACCTGGATCAGTTCAAACTGGTCAACGACACCTGCGGCCATGCGGCGGGCGACGAACTGTTGCGGCATATCTGCGCCTTGCTGCAATCGGGGCTGCGCGAAGGCGATACCCTGGCGCGCCTTGGCGGCGACGAGTTTGGCATCCTGCTGGAAAACTGCGCGCCGGAAGCGGCGGAGAAAATTGCCGAGAGCCTGCGCCAGACTGTGCAGAATCTGCATTTTGTCTGGAAGGGCCGACCTTTCGTCACCACTGTCAGTATCGGGCTGGTTCATGTCGCGCAGAATCCGACCACGCTCGAAGTCTCGCTGCGGGCTGCTGACATGGCGTGCTATATGGCCAAGGAAAAGGGTCGCAACCGCGTCCAGGTCTATCATCCGGATGACTCGGAACTGTCCCTGCGTTTCGGTGAAATGGCCTGGGTGCAACGTTTGCACATGGCGCTGGAGGAAGACCGCTTCTGCCTGTACGCCCAGGAAATTGTCCCCTTGGGCCATGTCGAGCAGGACGGCGGGCATATTGAAATTCTGCTGCGATTGCATGATGAAGCGGGGCGGATGATCTTGCCCGACAGCTTCATTCCGGCTGCCGAGCGTTATGGCCTGATGAGCTCGCTTGATCGTTGGGTGGTGCAGAACGTGTTCAAGATCATTGCCCAATGCCGGGCCGAGCAAGGCCCCGGTCCGCTGGCCATGTGTGCGATAAATCTGTCAGGCACGACGATCGGGGATGAGGCGTTCCTGGACTTCTTGCGCGAACAGTTTGTGACGCATTCGATTCCGCCTGAAATGATTTGTTTTGAAATTACTGAGACCAGTGCCATTTCGAATCTTGGCAGCGCCATCAGATTCATTAATGAACTCAAAGGCTTAGGATGCCATTTTTCACTGGACGATTTTTGTGCCGGAATGTCCTCATTCGCGTACCTGAAACATTTGCCTGTAGACTTCCTGAAGATCGACGGGAGTTTCGTAAAGGATATGCTGGACGACCCGATTAACCGCGCCATGGTCGAAGTGATCAATCACATCGGCCATGTCATGGGTAAGCGCACGATTGCCGAGTTTGTCGAAACGCCTCAGATCGAGCAGGCATTGCTGGAGATCGGGGTGGATTACGCTCAAGGGTATGTGATTGAACGCCCGCATCTGTTTACCAGCGATAGCTTGTTGAGTCGTCCTGCCAGGCCCCAACCGATGTTGTTCAAGGCCCCGGGCACGTTCCGTTGAAATTCCTGCCGGTCTTACAATCACAATCAAAAGGAGCTCGACAGTGATCGACACATTCAACCGAACCGGACCGCTCATGGAAGCTGCAAGTTACCCTGCCTGGGCCCAGCGCCTGATCCAGGATTGCAGCGAGAGCAAGCGCCGGGTTGTCGAACACGAACTGTACCAACGCATGCGAGACAACAAACTCAGTGCGAAGACCATGCGCCAATACCTGATCGGTGGCTGGCCGGTGGTCGAACAGTTCGCGTTGTATATGGCACAAAACCTGACCAAGACCCGTTTTGCCCGTCATCCCGGCGAAGACATGGCCCGTCGTTGGCTGATGCGCAACATCCGCGTCGAATTGAACCACGCCGATTACTGGGTGCACTGGAGTCGCGCGCACGGTGTCAGCCTGGAGGACCTGCAGGCACAGCAGGTTGCACCGGAGCTTCACGCGTTGAGCCATTGGTGCTGGCACACCAGTTCAGCCGACTCGCTGATCGTAGCGATTGCCGCCACCAACTACGCCATCGAAGGAGCGACCGGGGAATGGTCGGCGGTCGTGTGTTCCAACGGTATCTACGCCGCCTCGTTCCCCGAGGAGGATCGCAAGCGGGCGATGAAGTGGCTGAAGATGCATGCCCAGTACGACGATGCCCATCCGTGGGAAGCCCTGGAAATCATCTGCACATTGGCGGGCACCAACCCGAGCAAATCCCTGCAGGTGGAATTGCGCCAGGCTGTTTGCAAGAGCTACGACTATATGTACCTGTTTCTCGAGCGTTGCATGCAATTGGAGCACGCAGAGCGGGCGCCGGTCGTTCGTGAGCGAATGGCATTGGCCGAAGGCTGATTCAAAGTCTGCTTGAAAAAACTGTGGGAGCGGGCTTGCTCGCGAAAGCGGACTGTCAGTCAACATCATTGTTGAAGGTCAGATCCCATTCGCGAGCAGGCTCGCTCCCACATTGGTTTGTGTCGTGGCTGAATATCAGCCCGCCATCTCCAGCCGGTTACGCCCTTCGCGCTTGGCCACATACAGTGCACTGTCTGCCCGTCGCAACAGGCTGTCGGCAGACTCGCCGGGCAACAGGGTCGAACAGCCGAGGCTGACTGTCAGCACGATCGTATGGCCGTCGGCCAGGTACTCTTGAGTCTGCACTGCAAACCGCAGCCGTTCACCCACCATGGCCGCGGGTTCGCGGCTGGTGTTGGACAGCAGTATCAGGAACTCTTCACCGCCATAGCGGAACACCATGTCGACGTTGCGCAACTGGTTTTTGATCGAGGCGGCGACCGCCTTGAGCACGTCATCGCCAGTGCTGTGGCCATGGGTGTCATTGACTTGCTTGAAGTGATCGATGTCCAGCATCAACACCGATAACGGTTGCAGATGGCGCCGGGACAGCTCGATTTCCCTTTGCAACGTCTGGTCCATGGCGATGCGGTTACCGGTGCCCGTCAGCGGGTCGCGCAGTGCGCTTTGGGTGGCGGTACGGTAAAGCAGCGCGTTGCGCATCGGAAACAGCAGCGCGGCCAGCAGTGATTCGAGATTGCCCTGTTCCTGTTCGCTGAAACGCTGATTGCGGCGGAAAATCAGTTCGCCCAGGTGTTCGCCATCGTGACTGAGGCTGTAACTGATGGAATGGTGGCCACGCTGGCCGAACTCCAGGCGCAGATCACTGCTCTTGTGCAGGTAACACAAGGCGTCTAACGGCACCAAACGCTGAATCTCGCGATAGAAAGTCCCAAGAATGCGCTGCGGCTCCAGACTGGTTTGCAGTTGCAGGCCCAGTTGCTGGCGCATTTGCGCAAGGCTGACGGGCCGTTCCAGGAGAGGCGGCTGCTGACCAAAGCCCAGGCGCTGCAATTTGGCGCTATCGAAGTCAATTGCGTTGGTCTGGGAAGGTGGTTTCATTAGGCGTGCGCCCCTAAGCAGTAAGGCTGTCTTACAAGCAGGGTGAGAGCGGCTTAGGGCTGCGCGTCGTACTGGTCCATCAGTCCCGTAGGACATTTCGTACAAGTTTAATCTGCTTTCTGGAAGATGAGTAACGACTGCACTCACGCTTCACCCCGTCTGCTTTCACGTTGCGTGTCTGAGCAAACTTAGAGCGAAAGTCGTGCCATTCGGTTCATCAGAATAAAATTCGTAGTAAATCAAATGGTTGTGCTTCATCTACTACCGGTATGGCGTGGCGTGTGACGGTTGTTTGACAGGTGCCTGGGGTGTCTTCGAGTGCCGCGGCGGGAAGCCGGCGCGGCACCGAAAAAGCGACGTACGGTCGTTATTGGGCGTTGAACGCCTGGCCATTGATGCCGGTGCTGTCCGGACCCATCAGGTACAGGTAGACCGGCATGATCTCCTCGGGCGTCGGGTTGTTCAGCGGGTTTTCACCCGGATAAGCCTGGGCGCGCATGCTGGTGCGGGTAGCGCCCGGGTTGATGCTGTTGGAGCGTACCGGGGCCACGGTATCGACTTCGTCAGCCAGGGTTTGCATCAGGCCTTCGGTGGCGAATTTGGAGACGCCGTAAGCGCCCCAGTACGCGCGTCCCTTGCGGCCGACGCTGCTGGAAGTGAACACCACCGAGGCGTCCTGCGACAGCTTGAGCAGCGGCAGCAATGTGCTGGTGAGCATGAACATGGCATTGACGTTGACTTGCATGACTCGCATGAAGTTTTCGCCGGAAAGCTGCTCGATCGGCGTGCGCGGGCCGATGATCGAGGCATTGTGCAGCAGGCCGTCGAGATGCCCGAATTCGTTTTCGATCATCGCCGCCAGCTCATCGTACTGATGGGGCAGGGCGGTTTCGAGGTTGAACGGGATCACCGCCGGTTGTGGATGCCCGGCGGCTTCGATTTCGTCGTAGACCTGGGTCAGGTTGGCTTCGGTCTTGCCCAGCAGCAACACGGTTGCGCCGTGGGCGGCGTAGGTCTTTGCCGCTGCGGCGCCGATGCCGCGTCCTGCGCCGGTGACCAGGATGACCCGATCCTTGAGCAGTTCGGGGCGGGCGGAATAATCAAACATAGAAAACCTCTACATAATCCATCAATAGAGCTGAAAAGATCGCAGCCTGCGGCAGTTCCTACAGGGGATCGACGTGCATCCTGTAGGAGCTGCCGAAGGCTGCGATCTCTTGACGTTAATCAGCAGCCGCAGAGGGCGCTATCCAAAACCTTGCGCAACTCCAGCGGATGATCGACCACCACGTCCGCACCCCAGTGACGCGGGTTATCGTCAGGGTGGATGTAGCCGAAGGTCACCGCAGCCGTCCTGGTGCCGGCATCACGGCCCGACTCGATGTCGCGCAGGTCGTCGCCGACGAACAGCACGCTGGCCGGGTCCAGGTCGAGCATCTTGCAGGCCAGGATCAGCGGCTCCGGATCCGGCTTGCTGTTCTTCACGTGATCCGGGCAGATCAGCAGCGCCGAACGCTCGGACAGCCCCAGTTGTTGCATGATCGGTTCGGCGAAGCGCAGTGGCTTGTTGGTGACCACGCCCCAGATCAGGTTGGCTTTCTCGATATCGGCGAGCAACTCGGCCATGCCGTCGAACAGCTTGCTGTGCACCGCACAACCGACGAGGTAGCGCTCCAGGAACTCCAGGCGCAACGCTTCGAAACCCGGCGATTCCGGATCCATGGCGAAGGTCACGGCGACCATCGCCCTGGCGCCGCCGGAAATCTCGTCGCGGATGTGCTTGTCGTTCATCGGTGGCAAGCCGCGGTCGGCACGCATCGCCTGACAGATCGCAATGAAGTCTGGCGCGGTGTCGAGCAGGGTGCCGTCCATGTCGAAAAGAACTGCTCTGATTGGCATCGGCTTACTCCTCGCGCAGGGTCTGGATCATGTAGTTGACGTCCACGTCGGCGGCCAGCTTGTAGTGCTTGGTCAGCGGATTGTAGGTCAGGCCGATGATGTCCTTGACGGTCAGGCCGGCCATGCGGCTCCAGGCGCCGAGTTCGGAAGGGCGGATGAATTTCTTGAAGTCGTGGGTGCCGCGCGGCAGCAGCTTCATGATGTATTCGGCGCCGACGATGGCGAACAGATACGCCTTCGGGTTGCGGTTGATGGTCGAGAAGAACACCTGACCGCCGGGCTTGACCATGCGGAAGCAGGCGCGGATGACCGACGACGGGTCCGGCACGTGCTCAAGCATTTCCAGGCAGGTGACCACGTCGAACTGCTCCGGCATTTCCTCGGCCAGGGCTTCGGCGGTGATCTGCCGGTATTCGACGTTGACCCCCGATTCCAGCTGATGCAATTGGGCAACCGCCAGCGGCGCTTCGCCCATGTCGATACCCATCACGGTCGCGCCGCGCTGGGCCATGGCTTCGCTGAGGATGCCACCGCCGCAACCGACGTCGAGGACTTTCTTGCCGGCCAGATTGACCCGCTCGTCAATCCAGTTGACCCGCAGCGGGTTGATGTCGTGCAGCGGTTTGAATTCGCTTTCGCGGTCCCACCAGCGATGGGCCAGGGCCTCGAATTTGGCGATTTCGGCGTAGTCGACGTTGCTCATGGTTTAAGTCCTCTAAAACTTGAAAAATCCTGTTGCCCCGGATTGCGTTCCGGGGTGCTTACGATTCGGTACGGCCGCTGATGCGCTGGCCCCAGGCCTTCGCGACAGCGCCAAGCTGTTGTTCATCCAGGCGCGTCAGGCAACGGTCGTCGAGCAGTTGTTTGCCGGCCACCCAAAGGTGTTTCACGCAGTCCCGGCCGGTGGCGTATATAAGCTGCGAAACCGGGTCGTAGACCGGTTGCTGGGCCAGGCCGGAGAGGTCGAAAGCCACCATGTCCGCGGCCTTGCCGATTTCCAGCGAGCCCGTTTCGGCTTCGATGCCCAGGGCACGGGCACCGTTGAGGGTGGCCATGCGCAAGGCGCGATGGGCATCGAGCGCGGTGGCCGAGCCGGCGACAGCCTTGGCCAGCAGGGCAGCGGTGCGGGTTTCGCCGAGCAGGTCCAGGTCATTGTTGCTCGCGGCGCCATCGGTGCCGACCGCGACATTGACCCCGGCTTCCCACAAGCGCTCGACCGGGCAGAACCCGCTGGCCAGCTTCAGGTTGGACTCCGGGCAATGAATCACATTGGTGTTGCTTTCTACCAGCAGTGCCAGGTCTTCATCGCTGATCTGGGTCATGTGAACCGCCTGGAAACGCGGCCCGAGCAAGCCCAGGCGCGCCAGGCGGGCCAGTGGGCGTTCACCGCGCTGTTCGACCGATTGCTGCACTTCGAAGGCGGTTTCATGCACGTGCATGTGGATCGATGCGTCAAGTTCTTCGGCGATCACCCGGATTTTTTCCAGGTTTTCGTCGCCCACGGTGTAGGGTGCGTGGGGTCCGAAGGTGATTTTGATGCGCTCGTGGTGCTTGAGGTCGCCAAACAGTTCAACGCCCTGACGAATGGCTTCATCCGCGGAGCCGGCGCCCGGAATCGGGAAATCGAGGATCGGAATCGCGATCTGTGCGCGAATGCCGCTGTTGTGCACGCGCTCGCTGGCAACCTTCGGGAAGAAGTACATGTCAGAGAAACAGGTGATGCCGCCTTTGATTTGCTCGGCGATGGCAAGGTCGGTGCCGTCGCGCACGAAGTCCTCGTCGACCCACTTGGCTTCGGCGGGCCAGATGTGGTTTTCCAGCCAGGTCATCAAGGGCAGGTCATCGGCCAGGCCGCGGAACAGCGTCATCGCCGCGTGCCCGTGGGCATTGATCAGGCCGGGGCTGAGCAGCATGTCGGGCAATTCGCGGATTTCGATTGCGTTAAGCTTCAGTGCGGCGGAACGTGGGCCGATAAACACGATGCGTCCATCTCGGATGCCCACGCCATGTTCCTTGAGGACGACACCAGCAGGTTCGACGGGTACCAGCCAGGTCGGCAGCAATAACAGGTCGAGCGCAGCGGCAGTGTTCGGCATCGAGGGTCGGTTCCAGTGCTTTTGTAAAGGATGGCGAAGTATACCCGAGCGTCTTCGCGGGGGGATCGCTATAATCGGCGGCTTTTGTTCATGAGTGCGGGGTGAGGGATGCGCGATCGACTGTTGGCTGCGGAAAAGGTAAAGGCCATCGATTGGCGTGATGGCGCTCTTCATCTGCTGGATCAGCGTATTTTGCCGTTCGAGGAAAGCTGGATCGCCTACACCAGCGCCGCTGGCGTGGCCGAGGCCATTCGCTCGATGGTAGTGCGTGGCGCGCCGGCCATCGGCATTAGCGCCGCTTATGGCATCGTGCTCGCGGCCCGTGCCCGGATTGCCGAAGGTGGCGACTGGTATGCGGCGCTGGAAGAGGATTTCATGCTGCTGGCCGATTCCCGTCCTACGGCGGTCAACCTGTTCTGGGCGCTGGGTCGCATGCACGACCGGCTTGATCGCCTGAAAGGCAATGCCGATCCGCTTGAGGTGCTGGAGGCCGAGGCCATTGCGATTCACGAAAGTGATCGGGAGGCCAACCTGACCATGGCGCAATTGGGTGTCGACCTGATCCGCAAGCATCAGGGCAACGCCCAGGCGATCCTGACCCACTGCAACACCGGCGCACTGGCCACGGGCGGCTTTGGCACGGCGCTGGGCGTGATTCGCGCTGCATTCATCGAGGGGATGGTCGAGCAGGTCTATGTCGACGAAACCCGCCCATGGCTGCAGGGCTCGCGGCTGACCGCTTGGGAACTGGCCAATGAAGGCATTCCCGTGACCCTCAATGTCGACTCGGCCGCCGCGCATATCATGAAGACCAAAGGCCCTACCTGGGTCATCGTCGGCGCTGACCGGATCACCGCCAATGGCGATGTGGCCAACAAGATCGGCACCTATCAGCTGGCCGTCAACGCCATGCACCACGGCGTGCGCTTCATGGTGGTGGCGCCGAGTTCGACCATCGACATGAACCTGGCCAGCGGCGACGACATTCCGATTGAAGAACGTGACGGTCGCGAGCTGCTGGAAGTCGGTGGCAAGCGCGTCGGGGCCGATGTCCATGCCTTCAATCCGGTGTTCGACGTGACGCCGGCGGATCTGATCGATGCGATCGTCACCGAAAAAGGCATCGTCGAACGCCCGGACACGGCGAAGATGGCGCAGTTGATGTGCCGCAAGCGACTTCACTAGGTCAAGGCAAGTCCCTGTAGGAGCTGCCGCAGGCTGCGATCTTTTGACTTTGATTCTTAAAAAACAAGATCAAAAGATCGCAGCCTGCGGCAGCTCCTACAGGTCCGTGTTTGCAAGTGAAAAAAGCGCTTGATTGCCTGCTGATCGAAGCTCTAAGCCTCTCTCGTGCCCTTCAAGCCTGTCACCGGTCAACTAACTACTCTCCATGCGCATCTGGGGGATAGGTGCGTGGCGGCTCTTGTGATAACATCCGGCGGTTTCCATGGTTACCCTTCGGGGTGACCTTTACTGCGCAGATCCATGGCATAACTCGTTGATTTGTCGTAAGCCAATGCATGGCACCGAGCCTGCAGCGGCGAGCTTCGTTGGTCCTGACGAAGTTTCACCAGAAAAAGGAATCAGGCTTCTCATGGGCGAACTGGCCAAAGAAATCCTCCCGGTCAATATCGAAGACGAGCTGAAGCAGTCCTACCTCGACTACGCGATGAGCGTAATTGTCGGGCGGGCACTGCCGGATGCGCGCGATGGCTTGAAGCCCGTGCACCGGCGCGTGCTGTTCGCGATGAGCGAGCTGGGCAACGACTTCAACAAGCCGTACAAGAAATCTGCCCGTGTTGTCGGTGACGTGATCGGTAAGTATCACCCGCACGGTGATACCGCGGTGTACGACACCATCGTTCGGATGGCACAGCCATTCTCCCTGCGCTACCTGCTGGTAGACGGCCAGGGCAACTTCGGTTCGGTGGACGGCGACAACGCCGCGGCCATGCGATACACCGAAGTGCGCATGACCAAGCTGGCGCACGAGCTGCTGGCCGACCTGCATAAGGAAACCGTGGACTGGGTGCCGAACTACGACGGCACCGAAATGATCCCGGCGGTCATGCCGACCCGTATTCCCAACCTGCTGGTCAACGGCTCCAGCGGTATCGCCGTGGGCATGGCGACCAACATTCCGCCACACAACCTCGGTGAAGTCATCGACGGTTGCCTGGCGCTCATCGACAACCCCGAGCTGACTGTCGACGAGCTGATGCAATACATCCCGGGTCCGGACTTCCCGACCGCGGCGATCATCAACGGTCGCGCCGGTATCATCGAAGCCTACCGCACTGGCCGTGGCCGCATTTACATGCGCGCCCGCTCGATGATCGAAGACATCGACAAGGTCGGTGGCCGCCAGCAGATCGTCATCACCGAACTCCCTTACCAGTTGAACAAGGCGCGTCTGATCGAGAAGATCGCCGAGCTGGTAAAAGAGAAGAAGCTCGAAGGCATCACCGAGCTGCGCGACGAGTCCGACAAGGACGGTATGCGCGTTGTGATCGAGCTGCGTCGTGGCGAAGTGCCTGAGGTGATCCTCAACAACCTCTACGCCCAGACTCAGCTGCAAGCGGTGTTCGGCATCAACATCGTCGCGCTGATCGACGGCCGTCCGCGGATCCTCAACCTCAAGGACCTGCTGGAAGCCTTCGTCCGTCACCGTCGCGAAGTGGTGACCCGTCGTACCGTGTTCGAACTGCGCAAGGCGCGCGAGCGTGGTCACATCCTTGAAGGTCAAGCGGTTGCCCTGTCGAACATCGACCCGGTCATCGCCCTGATCAAGGCATCGCCAACGCCGTCGGAAGCCAAGGAAGCGCTGGTCAGCACCCCTTGGGAGTCCTCGGCCGTGGTGGCGATGGTCGAGCGTGCCGGTGCCGATTCGTGCCGTCCGGAAAACCTCGATCCGCAATACGGTCTGCGCGACGGCAAGTACTTCCTGTCGCCGGAACAGGCGCAAGCCATTCTGGAACTGCGTCTGCACCGCCTGACCGGCCTGGAACACGAAAAACTGCTGGCCGAGTATCAAGAGATCCTCAACCAGATCGGCGAGCTGATCCGCATCCTCAACAGCGCCACGCGCCTGATGGAAGTGATTCGCGAAGAGCTGGAAGTGATCCGTGCCGAATACGGCGACGTGCGTCGCACCGAGATTCTTGATGCCCGTCTCGACCTGACCCTGGGTGACATGATCCCGGAAGAAGAGCGCGTCGTGACCATCTCCCACGGTGGCTATGCCAAGACCCAGCCATTGGCTGCGTACCAGGCCCAGCGTCGTGGCGGTAAAGGCAAGTCGGCGACCGGCGTCAAGGATGAGGACTACATTGCCCACCTGCTGGTTGCCAACAGCCACACCACGCTGCTGCTGTTCTCGAGCAAGGGCAAGGTGTACTGGCTGAAAACCTACGAAATCCCTGAAGCATCCCGCGCTGCCCGTGGTCGTCCGCTGGTCAACCTGCTGCCGCTGGATGACGGTGAGTACATCACCACCATGCTGCCGGTCGAGGAATACACCGAAGGTCACTACATCTTCATGGCCACCGCCAACGGCACCGTGAAGAAGACCCCGCTGGAATCCTTCAGCCGTCAGCGCAGCGTCGGCCTGATCGCACTGGAACTGGATGAAGGTGACGTGCTGATCTCGGCCGCCATTACCGATGGCGAGCGTGAAGTGATGTTGTTCTCCGACGGCGGCAAGGTTACCCGCTTCAAGGAATCCGACGTTCGCGCCATGGGCCGTACCGCCCGCGGTGTGCGCGGCATGCGTCTGCCGGAAGGCCAGAAGCTGATTTCCATGCTGATCCCGGAAGAAGGCAGCCAGATCCTCACCGCTTCCGAGCGTGGTTTTGGCAAGCGCACGGCGATCACCGAGTTCCCTGAGTACAAGCGTGGCGGTCAGGGCGTTATCGCCATGGTCAGCAACGAGCGTAACGGCCGCCTGGTCGGCGCCGTCCAGGTGCTCGACGGTGAGGAAATCATGCTGATTTCCGACCAGGGCACCCTGGTGCGTACCCGTGTCGACGAAGTGTCCAGCCTGGGTCGTAACACCCAGGGCGTGACCCTGATCAAACTGGCCAAGGATGAAACCCTGGTCGGCCTTGAGCGGGTTCAGGAACCTTCGGAAATCGAAGGTGAAGAACTGGAAGGTGAAGAGGGGGCGGTGTTCGATGGTGAAGTCGTGATCGACGATGCCGTTGAAGACCAGCAACTCGACGCCGCTGCTGACGAAGAACCACAGGAATAAGCGGGTAAGCAGGGGGCGGATGAGAATTCGCCCCCTTGTTGTTTGAATTGTCGAATTGTTCTCATGTAGGAGCTGTCGAGCGAAGCGAGGCTGCGATCTTTTGATCTTGCCTTCAGGAATAAAGATCAAAAGAT
>NZ_JBWKZB010000066.1:0-27647 GCF_059424105.1 Pseudomonas sp. GW456-E7
TGCACAACCTCAAAGCCACGGTCACTACCGCGGCGGCAGGTGAGAGCGCGCCAACGGCAGTGTTCGATCTGACGGTGGACACTGCTGTAGCGACCGTGTCGATTACCTACTTGAACGACACCAGCGGTGCGATCACTGGGCCGGTTTTCAATGGTGGTGTGACCGACGCCAATTTGGGGGTGTTCGTTGGCAAGGCCACCCCTAACGGTATTGTCAAGCTTTACAGCGGCGAGACGCTGTTGGGTCAGACCACAGCCAATGCCTCGGGCGACTGGACTTTCCAACCCCTGACGGTGCTGAGCAATACCACGCACAAGTTAACAGCTACGGTTACTACCCTGGCTGGCCAGATCGCAAAATCGGCGGTATTCGAACTGACCGTGAATGCCTTCTTTTACACCTCGTCTATCACAGCTGTAACCGACGATGTCGGTTCGAAAACCGGAGCGATTAGCAACGGTGGCGTGACCGACGACAACAGACCGACCCTCAAGGGCAAGGCAACTTATCACCCTGAAGGCATCATCAAGATCTACGACGGCGCCACGTTGTTGGGCAGTACTAAGCCCGATACCTCAGGAAACTGGAGCTTCACCCCTGAGTCAGCGTTGAGCAATGGCCTGCACACCCTTAGAGTCACCAATACTACCCCGGCGCAGGGTGAGCGCGAGGGCGGCACGCCGCAGTTCAAACTGACGGTGAATGCTCCTGTAGCCGCGCCCATGTCGATCACCCTTGTGACCGACGACGTCGGTAAGGCGGTTCAACATGCGTCGCGCATTGCCTTGGCCAAGGATGATGTTGATTCAGCCCAGAACAACTTGGATAAACAGGTTGAAGTCTTGCGGGGCATGGATAAAGCTCAAAGTTTGGAGATTGAACAACCCGAAGCTGAAGTCAAATCCAATGTTGCCAACGCGCTATCCATCTCCGGGGCCGACGGTCATTCACTGACGTTGTCGTTGAACGATGTTCTTGTAAGTGGGCAGGTTGATTTGCTACAGGGCGGTGAGCTAGACATCGTGCAGGTGGCGGATAATGCCAGCGAAGTCGACGCGGTTGAAGCAGAGTCTCTGAAAGGCATGGAAAGCTTTGAGGAGAACATGTCTTGCGAGGGCGGCGTGCTTGCCTCGGAAGGTGAAGTACTTGCCCTTTACCAACCCTCCGGTCTTGATACCGAGCTATTGGTGCAACAAGTAGTTTAAGTAATCCTGGATTAGTTATAGAAAAAGCAATGGCGGGTAAGTAATTGCCCGCCACTGTTAGTTGTGCTCTTGAGATGGTTT
Source organism: Pseudomonas sp. GW456-E7 (assembly GCF_059424105.1). Lineage (NCBI taxonomy): Bacteria > Pseudomonadati > Pseudomonadota > Gammaproteobacteria > Pseudomonadales > Pseudomonadaceae > Pseudomonas > Pseudomonas sp. GW456-E7. The sequence goes on from NZ_JBWKZB010000066.1 coordinate 1,287, forward strand.
ATGTGGGTATATCAAGGCGCTCAGTGTGCATTGCAGGAGATTGTTCATGTTTAGAAATAAATCGGTAAGGCATCTTTTAAGTGTATGTGGTGTTTCATTGTGCTCGGTCGGGCTCATCAGTTCAGCTGGAGCGCAGGTCACTCCAGCAGTGTTCGGCGAGCCCTACCGTCCAATACAAGCGGTGGCTCCGTCGCAAAGCCAGGTAATTTATTACCAATTGGGCGTGCCAGCCGAAAACGCCTCCGTCGCTCATATCTATGTGGATGGGGAGTTTCATGCTGCGCTGCTGCCGGGAGGCTATACGACGTTTTGCCTGGATCCAGGTAGGCATGGTCTGAACGCCGCTTTCAATGATTCGCCAGTCTATAAAGGCAAGCACGGGCAGCCGGATATCGAACTCAAGGCGGGTGAGGCCTTGTTCTTGCGCGCAGATGAGCAGTTCGGTCCGTTGCCTGTCTCGGTCAGTCGCGAGGTGGCTGAGAAAGAGATGGTTGGCACGCTTCGCCAGGTACAAGTAAAGTCTCGTGCGACAGCAGTCAAGGCTTGTTTGGGTTGACACTGCGCCACCGCAGGGGCCACCAACATAACACTGGAGCTTTGCCATGCACATGCCATTTTGCAGGCAGTGCATGGCTGTGGGTAAAGTTGTAGTCGATGGTCGGCTCCGCGCACTATTCTTTGCGTTTTGGACTGTAGTGCTGTCCTTTTTTAGCCGGTTCCGCAAATGGATGCCCGTTCATCTCCTGTTTCAGGCTGCAACAGCCTTTTGAGACTGATCTTATGTCTCGTCACCGCAGGCGAAATCACACTTCACGCCCATGGTTGTGCCCAATCACAGACTGTAGAAGGCGCTTGGTTCTTGCTGCCATGTTCTTGGCCCGACAGGGAAGTAGAGCTTCTGCTTAACCGGGTGCCACAGACGGAGTAATGGCCTGTTGTCTTGTGTCAGCTATCACTACGATTTTTCATAAATTAAATATATTTTTGGGCCGGAGTATTGCGTGCTTCGGAGGGGCTTTTGATGTTTGTAAAGGTGACAGTTATCCGTCTGACGCTTTTGTTTTTTGTGTCGCTGGTAATGACTTTCTTGCTGTAATGCATTGCGACAGATGCTTCGGCCCACGTATTTGGTGAGCATTTGTAACCAAGGCCTCGATAATCCTGAGTGAGGTAGTCTAGTGCTGGCTGGTTGAATTTAGAGATGTGGGGGTTGTTGCCCATGTTTATATCGAAAATGGGAGCAATAGGAGTACTCAATAATGGCGGCTGGGGGGGGCTAAGTAGTTTTTCGTCATTTACGCTGCACTGGTGGCGCTTGTGGATTAAGCACAGACCAACAGTATTGGTAGGGCAATATTTTTTGAGGTTTTAACTTGAGGTTCTCTATCCATGATGGTAGGCAGATTAGTCTTTCTTTGGCGCTTGTGTTCATTTATTTTTTCTGCTCGCCCCTGAGTGCTTTTTCGGCTGAGGTTGCGCAGAAAAATTTGCTCGGTGAGCTTTTCAAAGGCGTCCGGCCGGTCACCGGTGATCAAGCGCAGGTGATCTATTACCGGGCAGCCGGCAATCCTGCAAGTGGTCCGGCTTACGTTTACCTTGACCAGGAGTTCGTGACCGCGTTGCTACCAGGTGGCTATACATCCTTGTGCACTCGATCTGGTGTCCACACGATGGGAGCCTACCTTGACGAGGCCCCCCTTTATCCAGGAAAGAATGAAGACCTTTACATCACCACGTTAAAAGGCGGGATGACGTACTATCTAAAAGTTCGGGAGCAGGGGGGGACTCTGCCGCTCGTGGTTGGTAAAAGCACCGCGGAGTCGGAGCTGGCCAATGTGCGTTTGCAAATCCACCTGCAGTCCAGGGCTTCGCAAATCGAGAATTGTCGTCACTATGGCTTTATCGAGTCACCTGCCGCCGTAGATAAGATCTATGTGCTTGACATTGATCAGCTGTTTGCCGAACGCAACGGTTCAATGCAGATGAATATTGCCGGTCTCACCTATCCGTTGGACGATGAAGCTTCCAGCCAGCTATTGGGGCAAGCGCGGGCTAATAACCTGCGGTAAGCGCAGATCGACCAGCATTCCCCCTCAAGCATTGTTGAACGGTACATCGCTGGCCTGGCTACGCTGGTCTTTGGTCTTTTGGGGGATTGTTGCCAGCGTCGTTGGGTGGGGCTGGCGTCAGTTGGCATGAACCAGTTTGCTAGTGTCTGCTTGGTGTTCCAAATAGGCAATTGCATTCAATTCCACGCGAATCCACGGCTTTGAACTAGACTCCTCAGTCAGGGGGGGGGGCCGCGACGACTCTGTCTGACGCTGGTCTCTGGTTATCATGTTCAGGTGATGCGGGCGTGCCGGCGTGTGAGCGGGGCAGGGGGCCACGTATTCCTGTGTGTTGTATTGCCGTGGCTAACGTTTACAGCAGCATGGAGAAAAAACATTTGAAATGGTCCGTAGTGACTCCTTTGCGCATCGCTGTGCTGGATGATCATTCATTAATTCAATTGGCAATCAAGTCGCGCCTTTCTCGTGAGGCCGACCTCAACGTTGTGGGTGCCTATAGCAATAGTCGGGACCTGCTTGACGCCTTGCAGAATATGGAAACAGACCTTTTGATCCTCGATTATGTACTGGGCAACGACGAGCTTGATGGCTTGAATTTGCTCCGTCTGATTCGGCGACGCTTTCCAGGCATGTTTATCCTCATTTCCTCCTCGGCTGAAAAACCATCGGTAGTCAATTTGACCTTGAATGCAGGGGCCAATGGCTTTTTTGGCAAGTCGGAGGACGTGGAGGGGCTGGTCGACGCTATTCGTAAAGTCGCCGGAGGTGAGACGTATATTTCACCAATGTTGGCCTACGAACTCGGGAGAGACCCCAATGCTGTTCGGGAGACGCTAGCAACGGATGATGTTATCGGTGGTGACGTCCTGCTGAGCGATCCGATTCTTTCACCCAAGGAGCAGGAAGTGCTTCGCTGCTGCCTGGAGGGTATGTCGGTGTCGCAGATAGCGCGCAAATTTTCCAGAAGCATGAAGACGATAAGCGGTCAAAAGCAGGCCGCTTTCCGCAAGCTAGGTGTTCGCACTGATGCTGAATTATTTAAGCTCGAGCAAAGCCTCAAAGGTTTTTGAGGGGGCTCTATTGAGTATCCAAGATGTCTTTTCAGTTGCTGCGTTGCCTACAGTGTTTTACGTGTTCTCTTTTTTTATTTTCTCTGTCTGTTTTTCAGTCTGTGCAGGCCTCTGCGCCATTGGAAGATTCGGTCGATCTCAAGCTGATTGACCGTTCGAGCTTGGAAGAGGGAGCGGTGGAGTTGTCCAGTGAAGACTGGAAATGGGTGCGTAACAAACGGGAACTGGTATTGGGCGTGGCTCCTCCAAACTTTTTTCCGGTGGAGATTATCTCCAGTGGCAGTTACTACGAAGGGGTGACAGCCGATGTGCTGGGTATTATCGGTAGGCTGCTGCATATTGAGGTTCGCGTTGTTCAATTCAGGGATCGCTCGGCCGCGTTGAGCGCCCTTGAGATGGGCTTGATAGATATTGTAGGCAGTGCGAATGATTACGAACTGGCTACGTACAGGGTTCAACTGACTCAAAAATACATCGATGATCAGCCGGTACTCTATGTGCGAAAGGCGGAGGTGCGCGCTATACCTTCTCGGCTCAACGGCATGCACATCGCGATGGCTGAAGATTATTTGCCGGTTGGACAGCTTAAAGCGCTTTATCCTACTGCACAGTTCGTGACCTATGCGTCTCGAGAGAAAGCCCTGGCAGCATTGGCGTTTGGAAATGCCGATATGTATTTGGGTGACATGGTCTCAAGCAACTACCATGTAAATCTTAACTACTTCAACTATGTGCGAATGCACACTGCATTATTGGATATTCCTACCGGTGGTTTTGCGTTTGCCGTTCGTTCAGATGCGAATCGTCTGGATAAAGTTCTCAACACCACCCTGAAACTAGTTCGTGATGTGTATTCGGCGGAGATTCTCAAGCGTTGGTCGGGTGGCGGGGCATCGATCATATCTTCCAAAGTGGAGCTGTCTCCCTCGGAGCAGCGCTGGATCACTCGACATCCGCTGGTTCGGTATGTCGTGACACGCGACACCGCCCCTTTGTCGTACTTCGATACAGAAGGCCGCTTCAGTGGCGTCAGCGCCGATTTGCTGAAGGCAATCTCTGTGCGGACTGGGCTTACTTTCAAACCTGTGCTGGCGGATGAGTTGAGTGACCATGTCAACTTTATCGAAAAGGGTGAAGCTGATCTGGCCACACTGGTTCCGACCGTTGGGCGAGAAATGGCGATGCGCTTCACCCGGCCACAAGTGTTTACGTCCTACGCGATCATTACGTTAAATGCTCCGGGTCAACCAATTAGCTTGGAGGAGTTGAAACACAAGCGTATTGCCTTGCCGCTTAATCATGCGCTTCGAGAATTGATGCAGCCGTCATCTGATTTTAATTTCGTAGAGGCTGCGACATTACTGGATGCGATGGATATGGTTGTCAATGGAGAGGCGGATGCCACGGCCGCCTTTTTGCCAGTTGCTCAGTACTACACGATGACGCTGCACGATGGTAACTTGAAAATTTCCAATATTATTGAAGATATCCCCGCGTCTTTGGCATTTGCGATGCGAAAGGGCGATACGGAACTGGCCTCTATCCTAGACAAGGCATTGTTGCAGATATCTCCTAATGAAATCGACATGTTTCAAAATCGTTGGCGTCCAAAGGTCGATGTGTCGAAAGTGTCTTGGTGGGATTATCGTGGGCTTATCTACAAGATCGGTGGTGCAGCTTTTGCCTTTATCTTGCTGTCGTTTGCCTGGAATTTCTATATCCGCTCTCAGTACAAGCTTCGCCAGCAAGCCGAAACTGCACTGAACGATCAACTGAACTTCATGAACGCATTGATTAATGGAACGCCGCACCCGATTTATGTGCGAGATCGGGCAGGGCGTATGGTTACGTGCAATTCAAATTATCTGGCGGTGTTTGGTGCGACAGCAAATGCAGTTATCGGCAAGTCGACGTTAGAGGGTTTAAAAATCAACCGCCAGGAGGCATTGCAATTTCATGATGACTATATGTCTGTCATGGAGAAAGGTGAGCCTTTGGAAATTGACCGAGAGCTGCATTTGCCAGGGAGGTTGCTGAATATTTATCACTGGATTCATCCGTATCGCGACTCACAAGGCGTGGTAAAGGGTGTGATTTGCGGATGGATCGACATTAGTGATCGGCGTCTGTTAATGGAAGAGTTGCGCACAGCGCTTGAGGCTGCGGATCAATCCAGTCGAGCCAAGACCATATTCCTGGCGACGATGAGCCATGAAATCCGCACGCCGATGAGTGCGGTGATCGGAATGCTGGAGTTGGCGATGAGGCACGCCGATCAGGGCCGTTTGGACAGGCCTGCGATAGAGATAGCCTACGATTCCGCTCGGGGGCTGTTGGAATTGATCGGGGACATTCTTGATGTGGTGCGTATTGAGTCCGGTCATATCAGCCTCAGTCCGAAACGGGCCAACTTGCGCGAGCTGGTGGAGTCTGTCGCGCGTGTGTTCGACGGCTTGGCACGTCAGAAGGCATTGACGCTAAGCTTGCACATTGACTCCAGCGTAAACTGCGACGTATTGGTGGATCCAATGCGTTTCAAGCAAATCCTTTCCAATCTGGTTGGCAATGCCATCAAATTCACCGACACCGGTGAGGTCAAGGTTACTGTCAATGGCACCCCGATTGACGATGAGCGCTTGTCGGTGCAGCTTGCTGTGGAGGACACGGGAATTGGTATCTCGGCGGAGGAACTGAGCAAGCTGTTTCAGCCGTTTGTGCAGGCCAATCACGGCCTTACTTCCAGGGGGGGGACTGGCTTGGGGCTGGCGATTTGCAAGTCGCTGTGCGAGTTGATGGGCGGCGAAGTATCTGCGCGAAGTGTGCTGGGTAAAGGCACTTGCGTTTCTCTGGCTATGCCTTTCAGCGTGCTTCCCGCGATACCAAGGGGGGGGCAGATTCAGGAAGAGACAAGTGAGAAGGAGCTTCCAGCACTGAATATCCTAGTGATTGATGATCAGCCTACCAATCGGGTGCTGCTGACCCAGCAACTGGCATACCACGGTCAGACAGTCCGGAGCGCGCAGAACGGTGAAGAGGGGCTCAGGTTATGGCGGGAGGGTAACGTCGATCTGATCTTTACTGATTGCAATATGCCTGTGATGAACGGCTACGAGATGGTGCGAGCCATTCGCCTGGAGGAAGCACATAACGCTTGGCCACGGTGCACAATCATCGGTTTCACGGCCAATGCGCAGCCCGATGAAAAGATAAAATGTCATGAAGTAGGTATGGATGATTGTTTGTTCAAGCCGGTAAGTTTGAGCGCTTTGTCGACGGTGCTTACGATTGTAGCGGGAGTGCAGGGTATCGCTCAGCCGAAGTTGGAAGGGGAAACTACGAATGTTGCTGGCGGACAAAGCATCGAAGCGATACTTCATGATTTGACGGGGGGGGATAGCGCGATGACTCAAGCGTTGATAGCTGAGGCACATAGTAGCTACACGCGTGATCTCTCAGAACTCAAGGTGCAATTACAGGTTTTTTCGCCAGACTCCTTGTCGAATCTTGCTCACCGAATCAGAGGTGCAGCGCGTATCTTGCAGGCGAATGAAATCATCGAAGCTTGTGATCATATCGAACGACTGTGCACTGAATTGCCTGTCGATCAGGTTGCCGTTCTGGCCCAGGCCGAAGTAGTGGAAGCGGAGCTTGAGCGCCTTATTGCGAAGGTGGGGGCCATTGGCGGTTAGCGTGTTTGACTTCCGTTATGTAGGAGCGAGCGTGCTCACGATGGATTCAAGAGCGCTTCGTACAGTAACGAAGTGCGTGTAATCGTTAGCATCATCGCGATCAAGCCCGCTCCCGTTAAACTGAAACTTCAAAGTTTTACCATCTGGTTTTTGCTGTCGATCTGCTTCATTTCTACCTCGGCTTGTCGCTCCGAGAACAAGCGCCACTCGCGCTGAATAATGTCGTAAGGCACATAAACACTCAGGCTTTTGCTGTTTTTCAACGAAGGCAGCAGTGGTGCTTGTGGCAAGAAAATCCCTACTGTCATCCCAACCACGGCGCCATCGGCACCATAAACCGGCCCACCAGACATACCTTGTACTACAGGGGCGTCATTGAGGGCGTAGGGCGTGTTGTCGCCCTCGCGATTCAAGCTGACACGAGGTCCCTTGCTGGTACCAGAGCCCTTGACTGTCACCAGGAATGGACTTAACCCAACCGTTTGCAATTTCTCGCCAACAATGGTTGGGCGCCACGTCGGTACAGACCCGTCGGCATCGCGACGAATAAAAACAAGGTCACAGCCAGTACTGCACCGATGTACAACATCGGAGAGCAGCGGAATATGCGCAGCACTAACCGCGTACTGGCGGTTCCACTGAACGGCACTGCCCTGAAACATGTAAGGCGCAGGAATTCCGGAGCTGACCGTGAAGTAACCCGGGAATGTTTCGTCCGGAGCTGTCGGTTGAGGTATCCCATTGCAACCAACCAGTACAGAAAGCGTAAGGCCCAGTGCTGCAATTTTGATAGCTGCCATGATCCATTCCTTTTTGTGTGGTCCTGAGCGTGAGATTAGGACGAATCTTATTGAGGTGTTAGAAATTTATCGATCGATAGCTGGTCCGCATTTTTCCTTTCGTTGTTTGGTTAGGTGGATCGTTATTGGCGCTTTGCTGATCCTTTGTAGGCTCGGCTCAGCCAGTCGGTCTTTTTCGGACTGATCTCATGTCTCGTGCGGGATGAGGAATTTACTGTCTCAGACCGCCGGATTCGTTGACAGGGTGCGCGAATCCCTCTGGCTCCGCTCTGTAGTGGTGGAGTGGCAATTCCCTTCGTAGAGGAGAGCAAATATGAAAAATCCCACCTTGTCTGTTGCGGATGTGGCGGCGGCTTTGTTGAATCAGAAGCAGGCTGTGACAGGCATCGACTTCAGTGCTTGGTCGTTTAACGAGTTGGAGTCAATGCATCCCGCAACATTCATAGCGGATGTTAATAGCGCTGTGTTGGATGTCGGTGAGGGGGTGGCGAGCGATCCAGATGCTCAGCGCCTGTTGCGTGGTGTCTTAAATGTGGCATTGGTTTCACATGAAAGCCTGCGATTAGTCGTTCCTGATGCGCTGCTTGATACAGCTGAAATCGTAAAAATCGGCGAAAGCACTGTTCAGTCAGTCAGTGAAGGCGAGGGGTTGAGTGATCAGCCCGAGGTGATGAGCAATACGGGTCAGTCTGAGACCTTTAGTTCAGATACGGCAGTGCAGAGGGCGGTCTTGCCTGGGGTGGGGACGCTTGCCGCGTCGCTTGATCCTCATCCCATGCCGGAGGCGATGTCGATGGAAGTGAGTGCTGAGGATGTTCAGGGCGTGGGCGGCTTGTCTGGAGCCACTTCCGCCAGCGACCAGCTGCTCGGTTCCGAGCTAATGCCTGGTGCTCAAGTCGAGCTTGCCGATTCGACCGCGTTGAATGTATCGGTGAATGTTATTGCTAACCTCTCGCAGGGGGAGGTGCTCGAAAGTGGTGGTGAGTCGGTTTTAATGGAGGTTAATGATTTTCTTCTTTTGCCGGGGGGGAGCTCTGAAGTTTCGTTGGAGCTGGAGGATCTGATAGTTGATTTCAGTGATCCGGTTGGGCAGGTATTCACTGGTGTAGAGGGTGAATGTGTTTATCAAGATGTGCATGTCGCAGCAATTGAGAAGGAGCCGCTGGATTCGGAAGGTGCGAAAGACGTGTTCTGAGGTTTCGCAAGGGCTACTGTTGCGGCTGCCTGACTTGGCATTTTTGTAGTATGAAAGGCTGTGTGGCGCTGACTACTTGTCATGCAGCCCTTTCCTGAGCGTTCTGAAGGATGGGCGCAATTGAAATACAGAAGAATCTCGTAGTGACTGCTTGTCTCCCTGAATAACTTACGTGTAATTATTCGGCTTAAATAGAATTGGGGGGCGGAGTGTGGCTTTAGAAAGTGGTAATTGAGTTTGTGTCCATTTTGTCGTTTCCGAGGCTGATGCGGGACGATTTCCAGTGTTGTCAGTGTGTATGCGTGTGACCTCATTTCTAGGGATTTTTGTCACTTCAATTGTCGCAGCTATTTACGAACTCAATACTGAAGATATTACTTCAGGTCGTAAGCGGGAACTACACAGTCCGGGTTACAAGGTGTTGACCATTACATCCGAGTATTCTCTGCTTTGGGAGCGGCGGCCTGAGGACGAGCAATTCGCCTTTGTGGGAACGTAGCAGTTCTGTATCAAGTACTAGAGAAGAGATATTCAAGCTGTAGTCGTCTGTGGGATTGTTCTTTGGGGTGTGTCGTTAAATGTCAAATATTTGGCTTTTTATGTCATGTTTTCCAATGGCTGAGAAGGGATACTCGAAGGCGGTTAAATCTTGTTCTGCGGGGGGTGCCATGCCGGCTCGCATCCCTTCCTCGTACTGCGTTTTCGTCTAGTCTCCGTGAAAACCTTTGGCACCGTTGACCGGCTCAGGCTGGAAGGCATCGCCCAGGCGGGTTTTATCCGAACAATCCTATAGCGTTGAGGACGATAATCGAATGTCTCGATTTAGAAAAAGCACCCTTGTGATTGCATTGCTGGCGGTGGGTATTTTGTCTGCTGAAGCTGCAGAAACCAAAGTGAATAGCGATAACTTTGTGCGAGCGGAAAGCGATCTTTACTTCTCTGGAGTTGCGGCAAAATATGGGTTCGGCAAGCTTGGGCATGAGCGTGCGATGGCGCCAATCGACAAACAAACCATTATTCGACTGAATCGCGATACCTTGTACTCGGGTGGCGTGTTCGACCTTGATGCCGGGCCGGTCACTATCACGTTGCCTGATCCAGGCAAGCGTTTCCTTTCGGTCCAGGTCATCGATGAGGATCATTACACTCATGATGTGCACTACGGCGCCGGTAAGGTAACGCTCAGTCGCGAAACGATCGGTACACGTTATGGCTTTGTAGGCATCCGCATTCTCGCGAACCCGAATGATGCGGCGGATCTGAACCATGTCCACGCACTTCAGGATGGCATAAAGGTCTCGCAGGCTGGTGTCGGTCAGCTCGAGCTTCCAAAGTGGGACAAGGCAAGCCAGGATCGCACTCGCGCGATACTGTTGGAGTTGGCGGCGCTACTGCCCGATACCAAGGGCATGTTTGGTTCGCGCAGCGAAGTTCAGCCAGTTCGACATCTGATTGGTGCGGCCATGGGCTGGGGCGGTAATCCTTCTCGCGATGCGTTGTATCTGAACCGAACAGTCCCAAAAAACGATGGACAGACTGTGTACCGGTTGAAAGTTGGAAAGGTGCCAGTGGACGGGTTCTGGTCGATCACCGTTTATAACGCCGACGGTTACCTCGCACCCAATAATTACAATGCCTACACGCTCAATAATCTGACGGCCGTGCGTGATGCCGAGGGCAATGTCAATGTTCAATTTGGTGGTTGCGACGGCAAAATAGCTAACTGCTTGCCCGTTCCTGCTGGGTGGAACTGGATGGTAAGGCTTTATCGGCCGAGCGCTGAAATTCTCAACGGGGCCTGGAGCTTTCCGGATGTGGAGGAAGTCAAATGAGGCGCCGCGAGCTCCTGAAACTTTCTCTGTTGGCCGCGGCTCTTCCTGCATTTTCGCTTAAAGCACAGGAGAGTCTGGACAGCCTTGCGCGCGAGGCGTTTATCTATCTCTACCCGATGGTGAAAAATTACCTGACGCTCTATCAATATGCGATAGAGCTTGGCGGAACTCAGTACAAGGGCCGTATCAACACGCTTAATAGCGTTGCCCGCGTATACACCCCCGCGGATACCGGGATTATTACGCCCAACTCCGACACACCGTACTCTTTCCTGGTTATGGATCTGCGCACGGAACCGCTTGTAGTCACCCTGCCGAAGATAGATGAGGGGCGCTACTATTCCATGCAGCTCGTTGATTTGTATACCCACAATGTCGGGTATCTGGGGACGCGAGAAGATGGAAATGGTGGCGGTGATTTTCTGATAGCAGGTCCTGATTGGCAGGGGGCAATTCCCAAGGGGGTCAAGCGCGTAGTGCGCATGACCACTGAGTTGGGGTTAGGGATTATTCGCACACAATTGTTTTCCTCAAATGATCTGGAGGAGGTAAAACGAATTCAGGCGGGGTACAAGGTTCAGCTGCTTTCCGCTTATGCCGCAACTCCAGCGCCGGTTTCGGCACCTGCGGTGGTCTGGCCAGTGATTTCGGAGTTGCAAATGGTCACTGATTTTTGGCCGCTTGCCGCCTTTCTGCTGCAATTCGCTCCCGCGTTGCCAGGAGATGAGGCGTTACGAGCTCAGTTTTCCAGGCTTGGCCTGCAAGCGGGCGCCCATTGGCCTGCGGCGGGCTTCGATAGCGCATTGCAAGTCGAGTCTGCCGGGGTGTCTGCGCAGCAGAAATTGGCGGCTAACGTTCTCAAGCTCAAAACGTCTGCGGGGCTATTTGGTTCGCCCCAGGAGATGAGGGGCAGGTTTATGGAGCGCGCTATGGGGGCGATGGCCGGGATCTACGGTAACTCGGTTCAAGAGGCGCTCTACCCGACTTACCTCGTAGATTCAGATGGCAATCCACTTGATACATCGAAGAAGCGCTACGCCTTGCGATTTATCAAGGGCAACCTGCCCCCCGTAGAGGCATTCTGGTCTATCACCATGTATGACGGTGTGGCGCGCCTGTTGGTGCGCAACGCCTTGAATCGGTATCTGATCAACTCTTCGATGCTCCCAGAACTTAAGGTTGATGATAACGGGGACATCGTGATTTACCTTCAGCATTCGAGTCCGGGTGAAACGCTTGAATCCAATTGGTTGCCAGCGCCCGCTGGACCGATGGGGGTGGTGATGCGTCTCTATTTGCCAAAAGCTTCTGCCCTGGATGGCCGCTGGCAGCCGCCGATCATCGAAACCTTATCTTGAAATTAACTCCTGAGGGAAACCTTTGAATGAAGTTTGCTAGCGGTTTCCAGCTATTGGCTATTGGCTTTGCATTTTCTTCGGCGTCGGTATGTGCAGATGAGGGCGAATGGCAGATCGATGTGTCTTCTTATGGTTGGTTGCCCAAGACTACCAGTGGTGTGGAAACACCCTTTGGAACAGCGACATCAGAGTTGAGTGCCAGTGATGCAGTGGATTCGCTTGATGCCGCCCTCATGGGCACCGTGTCCGCCCGCAAGGGGCGATGGTCGTTGGTGGGAGACGTGTTCTACATGGACCTTTCTTTTCGCGACCGCACGCCATTCGCCAGGCTGTTTTCTGACATTGACACCAGGACCACTCTCGCTTCGGTCGCAGGGTATGGGCTTTATGAAGTTTTAAGTCTCGATCGTTTTCGTTTGGATGCGGGCTTGGGATTGCGCTGGGTTTCAAACGATGTCGATGTATCGCTTCGGGGTATTTCGCGGCCCGATTATGACGTTAGCGTGCACGACAGCTGGGTTGACCCTTTGTTGGCTGTTCGCGTGAGTGCGCAATTGAGCGACCGTTGGCGTGCCGTTCTGTGGGTTGATGGGGGCGGCGGCGATATCGGTGATGCTTCACGCGAGACGTGGCAAATTACCTCTGTTGTCTCATTTAAAGTGAGTGAGCAATGGTCTGTCAGTGGTGGATATCGCCATCTCTATATCGATCGGGAGAGTGACGGCGTTGCTTATGATCTGAAGCTTTCCGGGCCGATCTTGGGAGCTAGTTTCAGCTTTTAAGCGATGCCTGCCCAGATAGGCTTATTCGCTTCACAATCGGTGGTGCGAGTGGTTGGCATCGCTGGAATTTACAGGCGCCTCGTGCGCCCGTATTTTATTGAACTGATGTAGGTCCATCGCCATGAGGATGTGAGGGCGATGGAATAATTGGTAATTTTGATACTCCCTCTCCAATGCTCGCTCGTGTACATCAGGTCACCTGAATTGTGCGTACTGAGCGATGACTGCCGCTAGACACCTCTCAATCCATCTGCTTGTGCAGGTGAGATAGCTGTTCCAGACAACGCCGCTTGAATCACCAGGTGGCGCAGTCACAACAACTCGAGTTCTCGTAAGCGAACATCATTCTCCGGATATCGTTGGCCGGACCGCATTCCTCATCGAAATTATCAAGGGTGCCACCACCGGCAGGTCAACGGCCGTTTATCGAGTTGCTTCTGGGGCGGAGAGCGAGTGGGGGGCTTTGGGACAGATCCTATGTCGACAAAAAAACTGCGGAATTTAGTCTGACCGGGATTGGAAAATCTCAGTGCTCCTGGCTATTTCGGTGGAAATTTCGAGTGGGTCGCCCCCCCTTAGAAAGGTAACTCTGTGTGAACTTGACTAACGTAAGTATTTCCGTGGTTGATAGCGCAACTGTGACATTGACGCGTGATTTGCCGCCGCCATCCAATAAGACTGTACGAATTCAGGCAATCAAGGGTGGCAAATATATTCTTTTCGCTGGCGAGCATGGGGCTGCACCGGAGAAGATTGTTGCCAGGCGTGTAGGTAAGGACCTGCACGTATCACTTGAGGGGGAAGACCCGGATGCTCCTCGGCGGATTATCGAGGACTTCTATGAGTTCGAAGGACAGCTCATCGGCATGTCTCAAGATTCCACCTATCACCCGTATGTGGTGGTCGACGCGGAGGGCGGACTCGAAGCTGCATTTCTGCAGGATGGCATTTCTTCGCCGCTCGCCCTGGATCGTGCAAGTCTTGCTGGATTTGAACCGCGCTCGTTGTCTGCGTCAGGCGGTCATTTTTCGACCTCGGTGCTTGGGATTGGTGCTCTGGGGTTGTTGGGTGTTGCCGCTAAGGCCGGTGGGGGCGGTGGTGGCGGCAGTGCACAAGCGCCCGTAACGCCCACCACCACCGGTTGCTCCGCCCACTCCGGACGCTGTGAATATCAGCGATACTTCCGGTAGCAACAATCAACCTATCCTGAGCGGTAGCGGTCGTCCGGGCGACACTATGCAGATCCTCGACAGTGGCGTAGTGATTGGTGAGGTCGTGATTGGTGAGGGGGGCAAGTGGGCCTTCACCCTCCAGCCCTGGCCGATGGTGATCACAGCCTGACCATTATCATTAAGGATCCGGATGGCAACGTCAGTAACGAGTCTGAATCTGTCGACTTGAAGATCGATACGGTGTCCCCCGAGGCACCGACCTTCAACACCCTGCCAGGAGCGACCAACGAGAACCCGACCCTGAGCGGCAGCGGTACCCCGGGCGAGACCATCGTCATCCGCGACAGCGGCAACGAAATCGGCCGCGTCGTAGTGGGCGAGGACGGCAGCTGGTCGTTCACTCCAACTCCGGCCCTGGGTGAAGGCGAACACAGCCTGACCGTGGAAGCGGTGAACGCGGCGGGTAACGTCTCTGCGCCGTCGGCACCGGGTGTGATCGTCATCGACACCGAACTGCCGGATGCTCCGAGCTTCAATACCCTGCCAGGCGCGAGCAACGAGAACCCGACCCTGAGCGGCAGTGGTACCCCGGGCGAGACCATCGTCATCCGTGACAACGGCAACGAAATCGGCCGCGTCGTAGTGGGCGAGGATGGCAGCTGGTCGTTCACTCCAACTCCGGCCCTGGGCGAAGGCGACCACAGCCTGACCGTGGAAGCTGTGGACGCGGCGGGTAACGTCTCTGCGCCGTCGGCACCGGGTGTGATCGTCATCGACACTATTGCTCCGGTCGCTCTGAGCTTCAACACCCTGCCGGGTACGACCAACGAGAATCCGACCCTGAGCGGTAGCGGCGCTGCGGGCAAGACCATCGTCATCCGTGACAACGGTAACGAAATCGGCCGCATCGAAGTGGGCGAGGACGGTAGCTGGTCGTTCACTCCAACTCCAGCCCTGGGCGAAGGCGAACACAGCCTGACCGTGGAAGTGGCGGATGCCGCTGGCAATGTGTCAACATCGGCCCGCAGATTATCGTCATCGACACCACGGCGCCGTTGTCGGTAGCCACGCTCAAACACATGAACGTAAACGTCCGCTAAACTCGGCTTGCTCAAGTTAGTCAGGAAATCATCGAAACGACAGCAATTACTCGATCTCACTCACGCGCAGCGTAGTCAGTCGAGTTAGAGCCTCCTTCAAATAAACATTTGGATCATGCCCATTGAGCGGTACCAGCGGGACCAAAATCATTTTCGCCCGTATGATTCCGCAAAGAGTCAGTTCTTGAGCTCCTTTACCACAATGCTGGGCGATTGCGTATTTCGTTCGGTCAGTTTCCACTGCGATCAACCCGTTATAACAATGACAATGTCAAAGGATGCACTGTTGAGTGGCTTTCGAAAATTTGTGTGTGTGGGGGGCGTTGATGAGTGGCGGGCATCTTCCCAGTCCCAAAGAATAGACCAATGACAATGTTTCTCTAGTCAATGGTTCGGGATTGGGAAGATGTATTCATAAGGAGTTGCTTAGTCCGCCTTGCGAACTGCTCGGTAGGCCAGTGCGCCAAGTACACCGCCAACCAGTGGCGCTACAAAGAACGCCCACAGCTGTTGCAGGAACAAGGGGTTGGCAAAAAGCGCTACCCCCAGACTGCGTGCAGGATTTACCGAGGTGTTATCGATAGGGATGCTGATTAAATGGATCAGGGTCAGCCCCAGGCCAATGGCGATTGGAGCAAAGCCTAACGGAGCCAATTTATCGGTAGCCCCCATGATAATGAACAGGAAGAACGCGGTCAGGAGTACCTCGGCGATCAGTACTGATTGCAGGCTGTAACTACCTGGCGAGCCTTGAGCACCGTAGCCGTTGGCGGCGAAGCCGGACATTGGATCGAAGCTGGGGCTGCCGCTGGCGATCAGAAAAAGGGCACCGCCGGCGAGTACGCCACCGATCAGTTGGGCAAGAATGTAGGGCACGAGTTCGTGTGCGTTGAATCGTCCGCCAGCCCACAAACCCAGGCTGACCGCAGGGTTGAGGTGGCAGCCGGAGATTGGCCCGATGGCATAGGCCATCGTCACGACAGTCAAGCCAAAGGCTAGAGAAACACCAAGAAGCCCAATGCCTTGAGCAGCGAAAATGGCACTGCCACAGCCGCCGAAGACAAGCCAGAACGTGCCGATGAGCTCGGCATTCAATTTACGAAACATGCATCCTCCAGTTTTTAGTCCATACGCCCCGAATGGGCGCATGGATGCTAGATGGGGAGGGGGAGTTTCGGTATGGGACTGGTCTTGAAAGTGAAAGTAGTCGCGTTTGTTTTCTGATCTTGTGCGACAAGGCGCGTAGAAGTTTTCGACGTAATCGGCTATCCACATTTCTAAAGGCAAGAGCAGAGTCGTCGCTCTTTGTCTCAGCTATAGTTACTAGATTGAATGCTGGCCAAGTGTGTTCTTTTCGCTGAGGGCGTGAATCATTAATTGGACAAGAATAAATGGATTTCCAGACGAATCTTATGGTTGCGAGGCAGGGATTGAGCGATTCTGGCGCTCGCTCGGTTACCTGTTTGAGTAGCAAGCACAGGGGGACAGGTAACCATGGCGGATCCCGGTTGTGGTATTTACGCAATCGGGGTTTTTTATCTGCACGATTTTCACGTATATCTACTTGGCAGCGATCATGGGTTGATTGGGCAGAAGGCGAGAAGGGGGGGGCTGGCTAAGTATTAAGTTGTCCACTGGCTGGGCCATGCAGCTATTGTCCTCTGGCTTTTCAGTTGTCTATTATAGCATGTAGTTTTCTGCAAAAAAGCAAGCTGTGCCTCTCTCCTTGTTCAGTTTGACAATAATTCAATGCGGGCTTTTTACCAAGCTTGTGGAATATTACGCCCTCTGATTGCTCGCCCGCATCCCATAGTGAGAAATGGTCCCAGTTGATGTTTGAGAGTTTGTCGCCGCGGTAAACTAATGATATCCCGGTAACGGAGTTTTGGTGAGCGTCCATGTTTATTGTACGAATTTCAGCGTGAATGGTGACACTTGGGTGGAAGGAAGCCATGACCTTGGAAATTGCCATCAAAATTTGCCTGGCGGCCTGAAATAATTCGACAATCCAGACGCTGTCATCGCTTATGCGCCTTGGTGTGTAAACGACAGTAATCACGCGATCGTGCTCGAAGGTGACTTTAGAAATCAGATTGCTCGCATTTTTTATGCGGTGTTTTAGCAACATTTCACGTCTTTCTTGCGAGTCAGCATTGACAGGGTATGTGGGTTCACTTATGTCACCAGCCATAAGCCTCAATGATACGGCGGAAAAGATGGTTATGGCAGTGATTCCAGCTAGCAAGAATTTTTTCATGAGCGTGCGCATCTAGTTTCTGGCTGTTTTCTTGATAGGCTCTGTAGCGCCCGTTTATTCGTTTTGGCTGGTTCTTTCTATCCATTCAGGTTATTTGGCTTTTCGATTAAGAAACAGTGTAAAGGGGCGTTGGATAGAACTGGCAGGTGAAAATCCGGTGATTGCATGGAGTCAACTACCTGGATTTGTTTTGGAATGTCTTGGATTCATATTCGGAGACTCGAATCGGCTAAAAAATAAGAGTGGTAGACTCGAGGAGGGGCCATATTAAAAATATAAGATTTGTCCTAATTGGCTGTTCGCGCGTAATTAGATGCATACTCGCCCGAGTGGCGTTTGGCCATTCGCCCGAGGTGTAGCGCGAAGTTGCGTGCTATTGAGGTTAGGGATGGTCTGAAGTAGTCATGTGTTTCTGACTGACTTCGGTCACCGCCGATTTTGAAAGTAATGAGCCGATCCAAACGCTCAGATCACTCACTCATTCCTGGCTTTTTAGCCGCTGCGAGCACCTCGCGGCGGCTATTCCCCACATTACAGGCGCACCTCTCCTGCATTGCTCAGTAAATGTCGGCGGGCCATCCACAGATTCGACAACGCAAACAGCGTCACCAGCTGTGCCGTGTTCTTGGCCAGACCACGGAAACGCGTCTTCACATGACCGAACTGGCGCTTGATCACCCGGAACGGGTGCTCGACCTTCGCTCTGACCTGTGCCTTGGCTTTTCGATCTTGCGCTTGGCTTTGTACAGGGTGCTGCGCTGGCCCAGCTTCTGGTAGGTACTGCGCCGGGCGGCAATCTGCCAAATGACCTGGCGACCTTCATGCTCGGGGCGTTTCTCCACTCCGGTATAGCCGGCATCGGCACAGACCACATTTTCGTCGCCGTGCAGCAGCTTATCGACCTGCGTGACATCTGCCACATTCGCCGCCGTACCCACCACGCTGTGCATCAGGTCTGACTCTTCATCGACGCCGATATGGGCCTTCATGCCGAAGTACCCTTGAATGCCTTTCTTGGCTTGGTGCATTTCCGGGGCGCGCTTGCCGTCCTGGTTCTTTGTCGAACTCGGCGCATGAATCAGCGTGGCATCGACGATGGTGCCCTGGCGCAGCGACAGGCCCCGATTACCCAGATAGCCATTGATCACGCCCAGAATCCCTGCCGCCAGCTCGTGGTTTTCCAGCAGGCGACGGAAGTTGAGGATGGTGGTTTCGTCGGGAATCCGCTCCAGGCTCAGCCCAGCAAACTGGCGCAGAATAGTAGTCTCGTACAGTGCCTCTCCCATGGCCGGATCGCTGTAGCCGAACCAGTTTTGCATCAGGTGAACACGTAGCATCGCCATCAGCGGATAGGCCGGACGACCACCATCACCCTTCGGGTAGTGCTGCTCGATCAGAGCAATCAAACCCTTCCACGGAACCACCCGATCCATTTCGATCAGGAACAACTCTTTACGGGTCTACTTGCGTTTGCCGGCGCACTGTAAGCGTCTGCCCAACACACCTTGCGTGATTAAACGGGCACCCACCTGTGCGGCAGCAGTTCGGTAATTTCACTCGCCCGCTGCGTCGGCAGGCGTGTAAGAACATCCTTCAAGTAAGCATGCGGATCATGCCCGTTGAGTCGCGCCGACTGGATCAAACTCATGATCGCCGCCGCCCGTTTGCCGCTGCGTGACGACCCTGCAAACAACCAGTTCGAGCGCCCAAGAGCCCACGGCCGGATTTGATTGTCGGGTAGTCAGACGCGGTTACCCGCGCCCAGCCCCCTAAGAACCGTGCATGCGAGTTTCCCAGCACACGGCTCAAGCCTCTGCGAAGGCACCTTCAGGCAGCCGGTTATACATCAGCGACATTGGCAAATTGTCCTGCCCTTGGGCAGCGCAGGTGGTAGATCTCAAGATTAGCGGCTGCGTCCGTCCCGCCATGACCTAGCTTCACAGTATGGCGACTGTGCCACGGTGTGTCTTTGGTCACCGGCTTGAAGCAGGCGCAGTACCTGCCGCCCTGTTGCGCCCATATCCGATACAGCTTGGCTCGACCTTTTACGTAAGTGAGCATCCTCTTGCCCCAGCGGGATTCGAAGTATTCACCCCATGTAGGGTCGTGAGGGTTGGCGGCAGCCTTAATCTTAATATGTCGCACAATCGGTGTGTCTTAGGCGTCTACTAACGTGTACTGACGCTTCCGACCATCGACGGATTTTTCAGTACACGAGAACACCCAACGGCGCGCCCCTTGTACTTTGAAATACCGATCCTTCACCCATCGGCGTGTCTTGCGAGGGTGGCGACGTACCGCCCATCGCCAGAGCATTTCCCACACTGCGCTGTCCACCTGGTTGAAGACCTTCTTGGCAACGACATGACTGTGATAGTTCGCCCAGCCCCGTAGAGCCGGGTTGAGCAAACCTATCAAGTTAGCCTGTCGTATCGTTTTGTTGGTCTTGATCAACTCTCGCAGCTTGACAAGTAAAGCCCCGATGTTCGCCTTGGACGGCTTGATCAGGAGCTTGCCGTTGTACTTGCGCAGGTTCCATCCGAGGAAGTCGAACCCGTCCCCTATGTGCGTTATCTTGGTTTTTTCCGGAGAGAGGACAAGTCCACGTTCTGCCAGAAATTCAACCACGGCGGGCCTGACTTCATTCTCCAGCCATTCTTTCGAGCAACCAGTGATGATGAAATCATCTGCATAACGCACCACGCGCATTTTTCGGGCTGTCCACTTCGCGTTGGGAAACCTCTTTGCCAGCATCGCTTCCAACCCATCCAGCGTCATGTTCGCCAGCACAGGGGATATGATGCCTCCCTGTGGGGTTCCGGCGTGGCTGGGGAATAGCTGCTTTTGGTAGACATAACCAGCCCGGAGCCATTTCTGCAAAATCGCCTTATCCATGGGGATGTTGGCGATCAACCAGTCATGGCTGATATTGTCGAAACAGCCTTGAATGTCGCCCTCTAACACCCACTCCGCGTTTGCTTTTCGTGACAGCACACCAAAGCACTGTGCGGAGGCATCCGCAGTTGAGCGTTCCGGCCTGTATCCATAAGAGTTCGGGTCGGCGGTGGTCTCCGCTATCGCGTTCCAGAGCCAGCAAATGAAGCGCCTGCATGGCTCGGCATTTCATCGCGGGAATTCCGAGAGGTCTAGTCTTACCGTTTTTCTTCGGAATGAGGACTCTCCGAAGCGGAAGCGGCGAGTAGCCTCGCCGCTTCCACGACTCTATCGCAGCGATCTTGGCCCTAGGCGTATTCCAAGTGACCTTGTCCACACCGGGAGTATTTTTGCCTTTGTTTTCAGACACACGTTTCACGGCTAAAGCTTTGCCGCTGAACGAGTGAGTCAGCAGCCATTGCAAGGCTCTCGCCTTGTTATGCCTGCCGTCTTGTACAGCCTTCACAATACGCGCTTGCAGCCCTTTGACACGACGTTGCACGGCGATCCAATCGATGCCGTCCCACGACGTGCCGGAATGTGCACACGCCGATGCCGCTGCGTTCATTTGCTCTCCTTCCGTTGAAAGGGTTCTACCAACTCTCGTGTGAAGAGAGACCATTAGGACGTCTGCCCGCTTTCGCGTGAAGTAATGTTTCAACTTCTATCCAACCCATTACAGGATGGCGTTCGCTTTTTCCTCGTTCCTTCGCCCGCACCGCCATGGGCAGTTTTTACAAACGGCTTTCCCTGACGGGAGCGATACGGGATTTCCACGTTCCGCCTACTGAAGTGCGTCGGATTAGGTGCCTGCTATCGACCGGGAGGCATGTGGGTCACGAGTGCGTAGTCGAAAGACGCAATTCCCACCTCCATTACCATTTTGGTTCGAGCGTGTAAGCCATTTCCGCTCGTTCAACTTAACGATCGTTGCGCAGATTCACATGCGTTCACCATACCGACTATCTAGCCCTTGTCCGGCTATGGCTGCCAGAAGGGGGCGCCTCTCACGATTGGTACCCCGCACCTTGCGGTGCCTCGTTCCATTGTCGAAAGCGCTCTTGATTCAGCCTTCTAGATTCACCCGGTGACACGGGTGGTTCCCGCTGCGGGGAACAACTTCATTAAGCGACCTCGTGTCGCACCTCGCACCAGTTATTGTCGAAGGGCACAGCACCGTCATCGAGATAGCGCGTCAGCGCCATCCAGCGTTTGAGGCTGTAATCCAACGCTTTGGCGATGGCTGATCCCTCAGGCACAAGTTGCCTCTGGGCGATCATCCAGTTATGAAATGCGCCGATGATCGGCGCTGCTTTTTCCTGCCGTATTCGCTGTCGGACACCCGGTTCCAGCTCGCGGACTTCTCGTTCAACTTCGTACAAGGCCGCGATGTAGTGCAGCGCTTTTTCGGCGATCTGGCTTTTGTTGGTCGCGTGCAAGTCGAAGAACTTGCGGCGTGCATGGGCTATACAGCCGATCTCCGTGACGCCCAGTTCAAAGCCTGCCTTGTAGCCAGCGAAGTCGTCGCAGACCAGCTTGCCGTTCCAGTGGCCAAGGAGGGCTCGGGCATGTTCGCCAGCGCGGCTCGGACTGAAGTCATAAACGACCGCCGCCAGATCGGAGAACCGGCTGGTGGCATAGGCCCAGACATAAGCGCGATGAGTTTTCTTCGCGCCAGGCGTCAGCATTTGTACCGGCGTTTCGTCGGCGTGGACGAAGCCGTGCGTTAGCACGGCTTCGCGCAGCGCATCAACCAGCGGCTGTAATTGCACGCCGCAGTTGCCCACCCACTGCGCCAAGGTCGAACGGGCGATGGGCAGCCCGGCGCGGCCAAAGATTTTCTCTTGGCGATACAGCGGCAGATGGTCGGCGAACTTGGCCACCATGATGTGAGCCAACAGGCCTGCGGTCTGGATGCCTTTGTCGATGACGTGCGCCGGTACCGGCGCCTGTATCAGCGTTTCGCACTGTTAGCAGGCCCACTTTCCATGGATGTGGCGCTCGACGGTGAACACGCCTGGCGTGTAGTCGAGCTTTTCGCTGGCATCTTCGCCGATGCGCTTGAGGGCGCAGCCGCACCGGCAGTGGCTGTTGTCCGGTTCGTGATGGATCAGCGTGCGAGGAAACTGTGGTGGCAGCGGTGCGCGCTTGGCGTGCTGGCGCACTTTGCCTTCGACAGGTGCCGGTTGCAGCGCCTCAAGTTCGGCTTCGATAGCGGCGATATCTGTATCGATCAAGTCGTCGAGCAGGCTGGCTTGATCCGGGCTCAACTGCTCGCTGCGCTTGGCAAACTTGAAGCGTTTGAGTGGCGCGATCTCGTGGGCCGGTTTCTCGTTGACCGACTTGTGATGAGTGATTTGCTTGTCCATCGTCTCGATGCGCTGGATCAACTGCGCTGCCAAGGCACGCAGTTCTTCAGGGTTTAATTGATCGAGATTCGGATGCGAAGTCATGCCGCCGATTTTGCCAGAGAGGGCAAGTGGCGGCGATAGACTGATGGGCCAATTGCGCCGGCAAGCGCGCCATGGCAGACGAGTTAGAGTACCGTGATGGCTCCTCCGGAACCGACGCGTTGCCAAGGTAAACCGAGCACTAAGGCTTGAAGTTGCTCTGCATCCAACTCAACCTAAGAACCGTGCCGCACGCCTGGCCAAAAGAAACGACCTTGATTCAAGCGCCGGGCAGCCAACCAAATCCCCACACCGTCATGCACCAGCACTTTTATACGATTGGCGCGGCGGTTGGCGAACAGATAAGCACAGTGCGGCTTCGCCGCACCGAACACCGCGACAACTCGCGCCAGCGCGGTTTCAGTGCCGGCGCGCATATCCATGGGCTCGATGGCGAGCCAGATGATGTCGATGCGGATCATCGCAGCAGGTCTCGCAGGAAAGCGAAACATGTCGCTGCATTTTCTGCTGGCCAGCTCACCACGACTACGCCTTTTGAATGAGGCACTTCGATTCGAATCGTGGCCGGAAGAACTTGAGGGGCCGCTGTCGAAGACAATGCCTTGACCGGAATAAAGGCAGTTTGCAGTGCCAGGTATTTTCTGCCCATGCACCCGAATCCATTTATGGACGAGGTTGGCATTGAGGTTGTGGGTCAAGGCGACATTGGCAATCGAGGTGTCAGTCTGCGCACACTCGGCGATGACCTGGCCTTAAAGGACTTGGAATAGGAACGGCGTTCTTGTGGCATGGGCGTCCGCTTAAAAAGGCTAAAAATGGTGTCCACTTAATTAAGTGGACACCATCGCCTTAAGCGATGGCATCAGGAAGGTGTGTTGCCCGGACGGTTAGTGCGCCAGTTAAAGCTGGTGGAGGATAGTCGATGAAAGTTCGATACTGGTAAGAAATGGCGAATCAACCAGACCCCGAGTCATGCATGTTGCACCGTGAGGTGCAGGGTGAAGCGTTGACAGGGGAAACCGATGGGCCAGCCATTGAGCCGCGTAATCAGGAATTCGGGATGCCGATGCTGTTAACCGAAGCAGAAGGCAATACGGAGCATTGCGATATACGCCAGTCATGCTCTGATCCTGCGCGGTCGGAGACCCTGTGCACGTCGGGAAGTCCTTCGCACAGAAACTGGGAGATCTCAGCGGTGCCCAGTGCGCACGCATCGGGCGGAGCAGGAAAGGCCAAAAGCCGTAACCCTGCTGTCCACGTCGCAGAGAAGTCGGATGCGTCCGTAGTACCTGAGAAGCCATCGAACAAAGGGCCTGGCCCGGCGGAGATAGTGGAGGAAAGGGACGTAGCCAAGGGAAACACCGACAAACCCCTCGCACCCCGGACACTGAGCCGGATCAGTTGCGCGTCGATGGGACTTGAAGTTGTACGTGTAGCAGCCCGAAGGAACAAGGGCATGCAGTTCACGGCATTGCTGCACCACATCACACCGCAGTTATTGGCGCAGAGCTTCTATGCACTTCGTCGCGATGCTGCGGTGGGAGTGGACGGCATGTCGTGGCGAGAATACGAGGAAGGTCTTCTCCAGCGGGTGAGCAATTTGCACGCAAGACTCCACAGTGGAGCTTATCGGGCAACGCCATCGCGGCGGGTCTACATTCCCAAAGCCGATGGCAGGCAACGCCCGTTGGGCATTGCCTCTCTGGAGGACAAGATCGTGCAGCAGGCAGTCGTTACCGTTCTGAATGCGATCTATGAAGAGGACTTTCTGGGATTCTCGTATGGGTTTCGGCCGGGACGTAGCCAGCACGATGCGCTGGATGCGTTGACGGTCGCGCTCAAGGGCCAGAAGGTGAACTGGATATTGGATGCGGATATCACGTCGTTCTTTGATGAGATCGACCATGAATGGATGCTGATGTTTCTAGGACACCGGATTGCAGACCGGCGCCTGCTCGGGCTCATCTGCAAATGGCTTCAGGCGGGAGTAATGGAGGTTGGCCGTAGGGTGGCTGCGACCAAGGGGACTCCCCAAGGCGCAGTGATATCGCCGTTGCTGGCGAATATCTATCTTCACTACGTGCTTGATCTATGGGCAAGGCAGTGGCGCCAGCGGCATGCCCGTGGCAATGTGATCGTTGTGCGCTACGCGGACGACAGCGTGGTGGGTTTCAGGACGCAATGGCAGGCTCAGCAGTTTCTGGTGCAGTTGCAGGAGCGCTTGGCCAGGTTCGGTTTATCCCTCAATGCCTCGAAGACACGGCTGATTGAATTTGGTCGTTTTGCTGCGAGAAATCGTAGGAAGCGAGGCTTAGGTAAACCGGAGACGTTTGACTTCCTGGGCTTCACGCATTGTTGTAGTACCAACAGAAGTGGTGGCTTTCAAATACTGCGGCTGACGGTCAAGAAACGAATGCGTACAACGCTGCTGGCTATTCGGGATGAGCTGAAACGCCGACGTCATGAGCCTGTTCGAGTCGTGGGTCAGTGGCTTACCCGGGTGGTCAGCGGGTACTTCAATTACCACGCCGTGCTGGGGAATCTGATACGTCTTGGTGGTTTTCGTCTGGCGGTATGCCGTCTATGGCGGCAAGCCCTCAAACGTCGCAGCCAGCGTAATCGGCTTCAATGGTCACGCTACGGACGCCTTGTCGACCTCTACATACCTAGACCCAGAAATGCACATCCTTACCCTGAGGGTCGCTTCGCGTCTCATGCCCGAGGCAGTAGCCGTATGCGGTAGATCCGCACGTACGGATCTGTGCGGGGGGTGGCAGGTAACTGCCATCCCTACCGCGACCTGACGCCTTGGCGCTCCTGCTGAACCTGATCGGCCCAGCGGCGCAGGGCCGGCTCGTCGACACCGAGTGAACGGCTGGCTTCGATGTAACTGTAGTTTTGCTTGAGCACGAGGTCGGTAGCCTCGCGTTTGAATTCAGCAGAAAAGGAACGGCGTTTTTTGGTCATCTGACACCTCGATCTGGCGAGCATTCTCACCTAAATGGGTGTCTGGTTTCATTAGACCACTACATGGTTTCATTAGGCCACTGCAGGGGGATTCATGGGGCTTTTTTGGGATTGATCCTATTTTGATAGGAGAGGGCGAAATATAGCCTGAGCAAGCTTGTAAATGCTCAGCGCCCTTGTCTGATCCGGTGGCGCCCCCTAAAAAGGTAACTCTGTGTGAAAATGGTTAAAGCTAGTGTTTCTGTTGTGGACAATTCAACTGTCACTCTAACGCGTGATCTCTCTCAGTCTCACGATAAGCTGGTTCGAATTCAGGCAATTAAAGGTGGTAAATACATTCTTTCCACCGGCGAGCGTGGTTTCGCGCCGGAGAAAATTGTTGTCAAGCGTGTAGGTAAGGATTTGCACGTATCGCTTGAGGGTGAGGACCCGGATGCACCTCGGCTCATTATTGAAGACTTCTATGAGTTCGAAGGTCAGCTCATCGGCATGTCTCAGGACTCCACCTATCACCCTTATGTGGTGGTCGACGCGGAGGGCGGACTCGAAGCTGCATTTCTGCAGGATGGCATTTCTTCGCCGCTTACTCTGGATCGTGCGAGCCTTGCTGGATTTGAGCCGAGTTCATTTGCTGTGTCTGGCAGTCTTTTATCGACTTCGGCGTTTTCGCTTGGTGCTTTGGGGTTGTTGGGAGTTGCCGCTGCCGGTGGTGGTGGTGGTGGTGG
>NZ_JBWKZB010000067.1:0-26424 GCF_059424105.1 Pseudomonas sp. GW456-E7
CGCGAAGGCGGTGTGTCATTCGACATTAAGGTGACTGACACACCGCCTTCGCGAGCAAGCCCGCTCCCACACTTTCTTTTGTCAGGCCCACTCAAGCGCAGGCAAACCAAAGGCGTCCGGCTCGAACGCCTTCAACGTACGAAGAATGCCATCGGCGTGTGCGTACCTGGCGTCGGCCATTGCCGCATCCGGAATCGCAATCGCCGTCATCCCCGCCGCTTTCGCCGCGGTGACACCGAAGGGCGAATCCTCGAACACCAGGCAATCCTCGGGTGCGACGCCCAGACGCCGCGCCGCCGTCAGGAAGATATCCGGTGCCGGTTTGGCCGCCCCCACCTCGGGGTCATCGGCGGTGACGATGAAGTCGAACAAGGTGAACCAGTCGCGGTGCAGGGTGGTTTTCTGACCGAACGACTGGCTCGATGAACTGGTACCCACGGCTATGGGAATGTTGTTGGCCTTCAGGTGCCGGACCAGTTCCTGTGCGCCAGGCATCGCCTGCGCTGTAGGAAAGCGCTCGCGCATCAGCGGCTCGCGGATCACCAGAAACTCTTCGGCGGTAATCGGCAGGTCGAGCGCTTCAACGACATAGCGCGCCAGATCCCCGGCGCCCCGGCCAATGATGTTCTGCTTGATGCTCCAGTCGAACGTTCGGCCGTAACGCGCGGCAATGATGGACGTGACTTCGGTGTAGATGCCCTCTGTATCCAGCAGCAAGCCGTCCATATCGAAAATCACGGCCTTGATCGGGCCGAATGTTTTCAGCGGTGCATTCATCGCAACTGATCCGTTTTCCAAGGCATCCCGGGCGGCGCAGGTGAGGCCCGCACCCGAATGGATTAAAGGATTCAGCAGCATAACGAGCGCGGCCGTCTCAGAGCAACGATGAAATCCCGATCCACGCCGAATGGCTCTCGTGATTTAGCGATTCGCCCTACATCAAACGCCAACTTTCCCGACTTCTTTCCTTGAAGATCCTCCGCAGAGTCTCAGGTCCTACATTCCGCCAAGGGAAAGTCTGCAGATGTTCGATCCCCAAAAGGTATTGGCATGTCCCGCCAGCGGTCCCCTGACACAGGTGCACAGGTTCGCCGCCAGGATCGATACCCTCGAGCGCACCGCCCCCCACAACGGCCCGGTGTCGATGGTCACCGGTGAAGTATCGCTGGCCCTCACGGACGGCACCCTCGACGGGATCTTGCCGTTCGACTTCACCCGCCTCTATCGCACCCGTGGCGTCGAACTCGACAGCGGGCTCGGTTTCGGCTGGCGGCATTCGCTGTCCCAGCATCTGGAATTCCACGGCGAGCAGGTGCTGTGGATCGACGCGGAAAACCACCGCACGCCATTTCCATGGCCGACAACGGCGCGCCCGTTGATCCGTAACAGACTCTCGCGGGCGGCAATTTACCTCGGCGAAGAACCGGGCGAACTGATCCTCGCCCTGGCTGGCGACGCGGCACGCTTTTTTCATTTCCGCGACGGCCGACTGACCGCGATCAGCGACGCCTACGGCAACCGCCTGACGGTACAGCGGGACGGCCTTGAGCGAATTCAGCGCCTGGACAACGGCGCTGACCGTGCCTTGCTGCTGCGTTATGACCTCAAGCACCTGGTGGCCGTCGACTATCAGGTGTTTCAGCGCTGCGGGTGCGAGGCGCAAACCTGGCGCACCGAACAGACCCTGGCCAGCTACCGCTACGACGCCCGCCAGCGTCTGGTCGAGGTGACCAACGCCGCGGGTGAAACCGAGCGTTATGACTACGACGAGCAGCACGTGATCCTGCAACGGCAACTGGCAGGCGGCGCGAGTTTGTTCTGGGCGTGGGAACGCTCCGGCAAGACCGCCCGCTGCGTCCATCATTGGGCCTCGTTTGCGCAGATGGAGGCGCGTTACACCTGGGATGATCAAGGCACCGTGACGGTGAACAACGCCGACGGCAGCCAAGAGGTTTACGTTCATGACCCATACGCTCGATGGGTGCGCCACATCGGGCTGGACGGCGGCGAGCAGCACAAGGCCTACGACAATCTGGGCCGATTGATCTTCGAGCAGGACGCCCTCGGCGCCGTCACCCAATACCATTATGACGAAGCCGGGCGACTGATCGCGCTGCATGCACCGGATGAGGCGCCCACGTCCTACAAATATCACCACGGTTTCCTGCACGCCCGCACCCGCGGTCGGGCGACGTGGAGCTACCAGCGCAACGCCCAGGGAGACATCACGGCCGTCACCGATCCCGACGGACAGATCACCCACTATTCCTACGACTCGCTGGGGCGCTTGCTGACGATCCGCTTTCCAGACCAGAGCATTCACCGGTTTGCCTGGAGCGTCCTGGGGCAATTGCTGGAAGAAACCTTGCCCGATGGTTCTCAGCGCATGTTTTCCTACGATGCGTTGGGGCGCAGGATTACCGAACAAGACGAACACGGTGCCATCACCCGTTATGAGTGGGACGCCGTGGGTCGACTGAGCCGGACCACGCTGCCCTTGGGCGCCTGCCGTGCCTGGCGCTACAACGCCTACGGCCGGATCACCGCCGAGACCGACGAACTGGGACGGGTAACCCGTTACGAATACGCCGACGACCTGCACTTGATCAGTCGTCGGATCAACCCCGACGGCAGCGCGCTGAAGTACCGCTACGACCATGCGCAATTGCTGCTGACCGAGATCGAAAACGAGGTGGGCGACATTTACCGTCTGGACTACACCCCGGGAGGATTGATCCGACAGGAAACCGCCTTCGATGGGCGTCGTACCACCTATAGCTACGACCTCAATGGCCAATTGCTGGAGAAAACCGAGTTTGGCGACGACGGTTCGCAACGGGTTACCGGCTATCAGCGTGACAGCGCTGGGCGGTTACGGGTCAAAACCTTGCCCGATGGGGTCAGGGTCGAGTACCGCTACGACACGCTCGGGCGACTGGTCAGCGTCGATGACGGCCTGGCCCCTCCGTTGCAGTTCGAATACGACCTTCAGGACCGACTGATCACCGAGCATCAGGGCTGGGGCACCCTGCGTTACGACTACGACGTCTGCGGTCGGCTCCAGTGTCTGCACCTGCCGGACGCCTGTATTCTCGACTACCACCACGCCAAGGGAGGCGCCCTCACGGCCATCGACCTCAACGGCACACCCCTGACCCGCCATCGTTTTGTCGGCGGGCGCGAACAGCAACGCCAACAGGGCCTTCTGCTCAGCGATTACGCCTACGACGAGCAAGGCCGTTTGCAGGCCCATGTCATCAGCCAAAAACAACGACCGCTGTACCGCCGCGAATATGCCTACAGCGCCAAGGGCAACCTCTTGAAGGTTACCGACAGCCGCCACGGCTCACGCTGCTATCAATACGATGCGCTCGATCGCCTGACCGGCGTACGTCACGCCCGCGACCAGTGGGCAGAGCACTTCACCCACGACCCGGCCGGTAACCTGCTGATCCACGAGCGTCCAGGCCCGTGTGTTTTCCAGGGCAACCGCCTGCAGTGCAGTGGCAGTGGCAATGACGGCAGCTACTACGACTACGACGCCTTCGGCAACCTGATCCGCGAACGCCGCGGCCTGCCGCCCTGGGTCACCGAATACACCTACGACAGCCAGCACCGCCTGATCGGCGTCAGCCCCCCGGACGGTAAAAGTGTCAGCTATTGCTACGACGCTTTCGGCCGGCGCATCCAGAAAATTATTGACGGCTACACCACGCAATACTTCTGGCAAGACGACCGGCTGATCGCCGAAAGCGGCCCCCGGCACTACCGCAGCTACATCTACGAACGCAGTGAACCCGGCGAGCCCGGTAGCTTCCGCCCACTGGCGCTGCTCGACGGCAAAGGCCAGGCACACGCCTGCCCGTACTACTTTCAACTCGACCACCTCGGCACCCCGCAGGAACTGACCAGCCACGGCGGTGCGATTGTCTGGTCGGCCCAATACACCGCCCACGGCAAACTCCGTGAGTCGAGCCGCGGCGACGGCGAACGAGCCGAACAACTCTTACGGTTTCAGGGACAATACTTCGACGCAGAGAGTGGCCTGCACTACAACCGGCATCGCTATTACCAGCCGGACTTCGGTCGTTTTCTGACACCGGATCCGCTCAGGTCGGGCGGTGGGTTGAACCCGTATCGGTACACCCGCAACCCGACGGGGTGGGTGGATCCGCTGGGGTCGAGCGACCCCCACGGATCGATTCTTTCAGGAAGCGTTCGAGCGCCGGACGCCCTCACCGCCGCTTCGAAGTAGCCGGCTCTGCCGCGCCATCGGTATCTGCATCGCGCCGATCGTGCGGATCTGCCTCGAGATTCTCGTCGCTCTCGTCGCCCGGCACTTGCTCCACGCCGACATCGTCGTCCGGCGGTCGTTGGTCGCGGCTCAAGGAATCGGTAGGTGACGGCAGCGGATATTCCGGAGTTTCATCATCGTCGAAGGCCTTTGGATCAGTGTTCATCTCGCACCTCTCATCTGACCTCAAGCGCAGGTCATGACATATCGAGGACTGCACGATGGACACGTTCGACCCGGTAGACGATCGGTTGATTCGGCAACAGGACTCAATCAGTCTTCGTCCTCTTCCTCATCATCAAACTCGATATTTCCCACATCGCCTGCGTCATCTGCATCGTTAAGTGGCACCGTCGCATCATCCATCAGCGATCCCGGATCTTCATTGCCGGGATCGTTGATGGATGGTTGTGCGCTTGGGTCTTTGTCTTCCTTGCCTTCGGATTCCAGAGTCATGGTTTGCCTCACTCAATCAGTGATGCTTTTTGTGGTGCTTGTTCGAGTGTTTATGTCCGCCACCGGAATGGGAATGGCCACTGCCATCCCCCAGATCATTGCCGATCGCACCGCCGGCTGCACCGCCAACACCGGCACCAATGGCCGACCCGGTCGAACCGCCAAGACTGTTGCCGAGCACCGATCCGCCCGCCGCGCCCAAACCACCGCCTACCGCCGCTTCGGTGCGATTGCGCTTGGGTGCGGCAACGGCACTGCCGGCCGCCCCGCCGACACCCGCACCAATCGCTGCGCCAGTACTGCCACCCACCTGGCCACCGACCACGTTGCCCAGCACCCCACCAAGACCGCCGCCCACCGCGGCATCTCCGTTACCGCCTGCCAGTGCCACCTGGGAGAGCAGCAATCCAAAAACAATCGCAGGCAACATCAACCGTCGAGTCACCGGGTTTGCGTTCTGTTTGCCGTCGGTTTTGGGGTTCATGGCACGCCTCGCATTCTTCAGGAGTATGGAAGATTTGAGCCGCTGCGGCGGGAATCGTTCATATATGAAAAAGCCCGGCATCAAGCCGGGCTTTTTCCCATCTGGATCAGCATCAGTGACGCTTGTGACCGTTGGCCAGGTTGCTGCCTACGCCGCCGCCCAATGCACCGCCCAGGCCTGCGCCGATGGTGGCACCGGACTTGCCACCCAGGCTTTTACCGATCACCGAACCACCGGCTGCGCCGACACCGCCACCGATGGCAGCGCTGGTGCGATGACCTTTTTTGGCGGCAACTGCGCTGCCCGCCGCGCCAGCAACGCCTGCACCGATCACTGCGCCAGTGCTGCCGCCCATTTTCTGGCCGACCACGTTACCCAATGCGCCGCCCAA
Source organism: Pseudomonas sp. GW456-E7 (assembly GCF_059424105.1). NCBI lineage: Bacteria > Pseudomonadati > Pseudomonadota > Gammaproteobacteria > Pseudomonadales > Pseudomonadaceae > Pseudomonas > Pseudomonas sp. GW456-E7. The sequence continues at coordinate 5,626 of NZ_JBWKZB010000067.1, forward strand.
GCCACCCCCCAGCGCGGCAGTACCGTCACCAGCCATTGCACCTTGAGCAACCAGAAGCCCCAGAACCAGAGCGGGCAGTGTTAAACGCATGACAAAAACCTCAAAAAATAGGGGTATACACAAAGGAGGCGAGATTGAATGCTTTTGCGCGGATAGAGTCCAGCACGCCGGTCCAACTTCGCGATTGGCGACGGTTGGACAGCAATTTTGGAAAAGGTTTTACGACGGGCAAAAAAAAGCCCGCTGGGGAAACGGGCCAGGTGTTGCTTTCTAACGGATGAGTCGAGACTACGGAGGTTGTTGTGAAAAGTTTGTGAAAGATCGCCACTTTAAAAAATTAGTCATGAAAACCTTTCAGACATGAAAAACCCCGCTCAATGACGGGGTCTGTCTGAGTTCGTCTACTTCCTGACCGGTGCTGTCACCCTGGGCAGGAACTTGCCCTTCAGGACCCGGCACGCCCTGGTCTTGATCTTGTCGACCTCTGTCTGGTCTTCGCCGAAACTGGCCACATACTGGGTCTGGCCACACTGCACGCAATTGTTGATCGGAAACTCTGCGCCATCGTCCTCGATATACGGATCAGCCATCTCTTCACCCCTTTCAACGAGCGGGATCGACACCGGCAAGCCCTTTGCCTGAAAAATATCGACCGCCAAGGATTTTCAGACTAGCCGGTCACTAATGGACTTTCCGTTCGAATTTTCATGTGACCGACGAATGGCTGCGATCCCTCATCGCAACTTGACCGCTGTCCCGGTCACAAACACGACGACCATCCCGCCCCTGCCGGCCGGCATGCTGATCTCATAGTCAAGCCCCACCACCGCGTCCGCCTGAAGCGCCCGCGCCCGCTCCTTGATCTCATCGGTGGCCTGAACGCGTGCTTCGTTCAACGCTCGCTCCAGCGTCTGGGAGCGCCCGCCGAAAAAGTCGCGCATTCCGGCAAATACGTCACGAACAACGTTGATCCCTTGCACTGACTCGGCGCTGACGATGTCCAGGTAGGCGGTAATTTGCCGGCCTTCAATGGATTGGGTTGTGGTGGTGATCATTGCTGTTTATTCCTGTTCAGATATTCGGCCAGCGCATCAAACGCCGGCAACGTCACGGGGTCATTAGCCGAGTTGCTGGCCACCGGATTCGATACGTAACGGACGATGCCCTACTGCTATGCTGAAAGATCGGTTCCCTGCGCTGGAGACCCTCAGCATGGCGGCAGAAGGCAATCATTCCCCGTTCACTTGCAAGGCTATGGCCTACTCGGCTGCAGGCTTCCTTATCGCCTTGATCATTGCCACAAAGCTGCTCGACACTTACTTCGAGCTGACGTTGTTGGCAGAGACCCAGGGCTGGCTGCTACGTACATGGAGTTGGCTTCAGCTGGAAACGCCAATACCGAACTGGTCGCTACTGACGATTATCGGGGCTTTCGTCTGCACCCTGACTTTAGTGATTTACTACTACCGCAGCAACGACGGAGCTTACGGCGAGCTACATGAAATAGAGCGAAAAATTTACAAAAAGAACAACCCACAGTTTCCACAGCTGACAGATAACCAAACGCTGCTGATGGAAGCCTTGGCCTATCACGCAAACTTCAGAAAGGTTGCAAACCTGGACTCGATTTGCAAACTGGTCTCACTCAGCAAGCTGGAAGTTGAAGAGGGTCTGAAGCAACTCCAGGCTAAACGTCTTGTGAATCAAAAAGTGACTCGGGGCACGTTCGGCGCCACCATTTTTGAACTTACCCTGGCAGGTAAGGACTATGCGCAAGAGCGGTTTGAGCTGACGTAGTGGAGACTCGGTAAGTGGCGGGATATATTGATTGGCACAACTGAAAAAGAAAAACCCCCGCAAACCGTAAGCTTGCGGGGGTTTTCAGAATGTGGCGGTGAAGGAGAGATTCGAACTCTCGATACAGTTTCCTGTATACACACTTTCCAGGCGTGCTCCTTAAGCCACTCGGACACTTCACCGTATCTCTTCAAACATGTTCTGTCTGTCGAGGCGCGCTAATGTAGTCGAAAGCTTTTCCGATGGCAAACATTTTTTTCAGAATTTTCATGCGGTTAACGCGATTCAGCGTTTGCGCTCCCTCTGGGCCATGGCAAACCGGCCAATCTCCGGCTTCGTGCCCTCCTCTATATAGAGGGGAATGCGCAGCAGGCGCGGCGGGCTGCGCCTGGCGGGCGGGCAAAGGGTGACTGGCGGGTCAGTCACGGCGCTTTACCTGGCCTGCGGCGGTGGGTAACGTCTGCCCAACTTTATTGAAAGGAATAGCGTCATGAGTGAGTTGATTTCATACCATCTCGAAGACGGTATCGCGACCCTGACCTTGAGCAATGGCAAGGTCAATGCCATCTCCCCGGATGTGATTGCCGAGTTCAACGCTGCGCTGGATCGGGCAGTGACTGATCGTGCGGTGGTGATCATTACCGGGCAGCCGGGCATTCTCTCTGGCGGTTATGACTTGAAGGTGATGACGGCGGGTCCTAGAGAAGCCGTGGCACTGGTGACCTCCGGCTCGACCCTGGCCCGCCGCCTGCTGTCGCACCCCTTCCCGGTGATCGTGGCGTGCCCGGGGCATGCGGTGGCCAAGGGTGCATTCCTGCTGTTGTCGGCCGACTATCGCATCGGCGTAGACGGTCCGTTCAGCATCGGCCTGAACGAAGTGCAGATCGGCATGACCATGCACCACGCGGGCATCGAGATCGCCCGTGACCGCCTGAACAAAGTGGCGCTTCAGCGCTCGGTGGTCAACGGTGAGATGTTCAACCCGCAAGGCGCCGTGGCTGCCGGCTTCCTGGATGTCGTGGTGTCGGCTGAAGAGCTGCAAGGCACGGCACTGGCGGCGGCTCGTCAGTTGAAGAAGATCAACATGACCGCGCACAAGAACACCAAATTGAAAGTGCGCAAAGCACTGCTGGAGGCCCTGGACAACGCGATCATCCAGGACCAGGAGCATTTGGGTTAAGCCCGGATCCGCTGCAACGAAAAGCCCGACCGTCGTGTCGGGCTTTTTTGTACCTGTCCTGGTTAAACATCTGTAACCGCTCTAGACCGCGTCTGACCCATCAGTCGGAAACATCAGCACAAACTTCGGCTATCTCTCACGACTCTGGCAGCAATTGCCGAAAACAGTGCACATCCGTACACTGCGCCACCTTTTGTCCCGGTGGGGCCTGTAAATGCTGTTTTTGTTCCGTATGTCATTGATGGGCCTGCATTTTATCGTGGCGGGTGTGCTGGGTGTGATCCTCGGCCTGTGCCGGCCTTTCAACCCGGACAACAGCCGCCTGTGCGCACGCCTGTATGCGTGGCCGGCCATGTGTATTTTGCGTTTGCGGGTGAAGGCCGAAGTCGGGCCGTTGATGGATAAACCAGACAGCTGCGTGATCGTCGCCAATCATCAGTCCAACTACGACCTGTTTGTGTTTGGCAACGTGGTGCCCCGCCGTACCGTGTGCATCGGCAAAAAGAGCCTGAAATGGGTGCCACTGTTCGGGCAGCTGTTCTGGCTGGCCGGCAATGTGCTGATCGACCGCGGCAACGCGCACAAGGCGCGCAAGTCGATGTTGACCACCACTCACACCCTGCAAAACAAAGACACCTCGATCTGGGTGTTCCCGGAAGGCACGCGCAACCTGGGCGAGGAGTTGCTGCCCTTCAAGAAAGGCGCCTTCCAGATGGCCATTGCCGCCGGGGTACCCATAGTGCCGGTGTGTGTCAGCAGTTACGTCAAACACATGCGATTGAACCGCTGGCGCAGCGGGAAAATCCTGATTCGCTCGTTGCCGGCGATTCCCACCGCCGGATTGAGCCTGGACGACATGCCCCTGCTGATTGCCCAGTGCCGCGAGCAGATGCGTGAATGCATCGAGTCGATGGACCGGCAACTGCAAGCCGCCTGAACAAGAAAACCCGCCTGGTGCGGGTTTTCTTTTGCCTGCGAGACTTTACCGGCGAACTCGGCAGATTTAACTGACTCTCAAACCCTTGCGAGGCTAAGCTGATCGACACTGCCGTTGCATTTGTTGCCAATTGAAAGCTGCCAAGAAGAAGTGAATTACCATCATGGGTAGAGTTGTTGCTGCTGCGGTTTATAGCGCCGGTAAGAAAGTCACCAATATCACCCTCGACGAAGGCGCAGCCTGGGCGGCAAAGCCCGGGCACTTTGTCTGGATCGGCCTCGAGGAGCCGAACGCCGAGGAACTCTACAACCTGCAACGCCAGTTCAACCTGCACGAGCTGGCCATTGAAGACGCCCTGGAAAAACACAGCCGGCCGAAGCTGGAAACCTTCGGCGATGCGCTGTTCATCGTTACGTACTCGCCGATTCGCAATGAAGGCAAACTCGAGTTCATCGAAACACATATATTTGCGGGCAAGGGTTACATCATTACCGCACGCAACGGCCATTCGGCTTCCTACGCCTATGTCCGACAGCGCTGTGAGGCACGTCCGATTCTGCTGGAGCACGGAGAAGATTTCGTACTTTACGCCATCCTCGACTTCGTCATCGAAAACTACCAGCCAATGGGTGAAGCCATCCATGCTGAAATCGATGAGCTGGAACGCAACGTACTTTGCAGTGCACTGAATGAGCATGACATTCAGAAACTTCATGGCTTGCGCCGGGATGTCTTGCGCCTGCGTCGTTACGCGGCGCCGATGGTGGAGATTGGCGAGGAACTGCAAAAGCTGAGCTTCCCGTTCATCGACAAGAACATGCGCCCGTACTTTCGCGATGTGCAGATCCATGTAACGCGGCAAATGGAAGACCTGACGACCCTGGCGGATATTGCCAGCCAGACAATTGAGGTCGGGGTGCTGCTGGAGGCCTCTCGCCAGAGCGTGGTGCAACGCAAGTTTGCGGCCTGGGCGGCGATTCTGGCCTTCCCGACGGCGGTGGCGGGGATCTACGGGATGAACTTCCAGAACATGCCGGAGTTGGGCTGGCACTACGGCTATTTCGGGGTGCTGGGGTTTATTACGGTGGGCTGCGTGGGGTTGTGGGCGAGTTTCAAGAAGTCCGGCTGGCTGTAGGAGCGAGCTCGCTCGCGAAAAATCCAGGGGCGCCGCTGTGTACCTGGTTCAACGCGTTATCGTTCACGACCTTCGCGAGCAGGCTCGCTCCCCACATTGATCTCTGCAACACCGAAGATCCACTGTGGGAGCGAGCCTGCTCGCGATGATTTCAGCCTTTGACTGCGGTCGGCTTGTGCGCAACAAACCGCATCATCCATTCGGCAACCGTAGTGCCATGGTGCTCCTGCTCCAGGCTCGCAATGCCTTTGGAGTAGATCTGCTGGCCCAGCGCATCCTGACGAATCTCCAGCAGGGCGCGGGAGTAGTCGTGGATGAATTCCGGATGCCCCTGGAAGCACAGCACCTGATCGTTGATGTGGTAGGCGGCATACGGACAGAAATCGCTGGAGGCGATGACCGTGGCGTTCTCAGGCAGCGACGTGACCTGATCCTGGTGGCTGATCAGCAGCGTCAGTTCTTCGCGTACAGGACTCATCCACGGCGCCTTGGCGGCCAGTTTGTAGTTGTGGGTGCCGACACCCCAACCCTGGGTCGCACGCTCGCTCTTGCCACCGAGCAGCAATGCCAGCAACTGATGACCGAAGCAGACGCCGAGCAACTTGTCGCCACGCTCGTAGCGGGTCAGCAGGTACTTCTTGAGGGTTTCGATCCACGGGTCGGTGCCGAAGGAATCGGCCTTGCTGCCCGTCACCAGGTAGGCGTCGAATGTCAGGTCGTCGCTTGGGTACTCACCCTGCACCACGTTGTAGACGGTGAACTCGGCGGCAATCGGCTGCTGCGAAAACAGGTGTTTGAACATCTGCCCGTAGCCCTGATATTGGTCAACCAATTCCGGACGCAGGTGGTCGGTTTCCAGAATGCAGATGCGTAACGACATAAAAAATACCTGACACGTGATGGGAATAATGCACACCTCAGAGCCTGCCTCGAAACACGGTGACAAGGCAAGCCCCGAAATGTGTCATCACACCCTTAGAAGGCCTCCCCTTTTGCCGCTTTTTCCAGGAGCAGTGCAGGCGGCGCGAACCGTTCGCCATACTGCTTGGCCAGGTACTGGGCGCGGGCGACAAAGTCCTGTACGCCGTACTGGTTGATGAACTGCAGTGCACCGCCGGTCCAGGCGGCGAAACCGATGCCGAAGATCGAGCCGACGTTGGCGTCCGCCGTCGAGGTCAACACGCCCTCCTCCACACAACGCACGGTTTCGATGGCTTGCACGAACAGCAGGCGATCACGCACATCCACTGGCGAAATCTGCCCGTCGGCTTTCTCGAAGCGCTTTTTCAACTCCGGCCACAGGTGTTTCTGGCCGCCCACCGGATACTCGTAGAAACCGCCACCGGCCGCCTTGCCCGGACGCTTGAACTCATTGAGCAGCAAGTCGATGACGGCAAACGCAGGATGTTCTGTCAGTGGCTTGCCTTCTGCTTGCAGGTCCTTGGCCGTTTGCAGGCGGATATGGTTCATCAGGCTGAGGGAAACTTCATCGGAGATCGCCAGCGGCCCTACAGGCATGCCGGCCTTGCGTGCTTCAGTCTCGATCATCGCCGCGTTCACACCTTCGCCCAGCATGGCAATGCCTTCGTTGGTGAAGGTGCCGAACACCCGCGACGTGAAGAAACCGCGGCTGTCGTTGACCACAATCGGGGTCTTCTTGATTTGCAGGACGTAATCGAATCCGCGGGCCAGGGTTTCGTCGCTGGTATTGGCGCCCTTGATGATTTCCACCAGCGGCATTTTTTCCACGGGGCTGAAAAAGTGCAGGCCGATGAACTTGCTCTGGTCGGGCACGGCGCACGCCAGGCCGCTGATCGGCAAGGTCGAGGTGTTGGACGCGATCACTGCGTCCGCGCCGACGACCTTCTGCGCGGCCAACGAGACTTTGGCCTTCAGGTCACGATCCTCGAACACCGCCTCGATGATCAGGTCGCAACCGGCCAGGTCTGCATCGCTTTCGCTGGTTTGGATGCGCGCCAGCACCGCGTCACGCTGCTCGATGCTCATTTGTCCGCGGCCGACTTTCTTGTCCAGCAGCGCAGCTGAATGGGCCTTGCCCTTCTCGGCTGCGGCGAGGTTGATGTCCTTGAGTACCACGTCGATACCCGCCGACGCGCTGACAAACGCAATACCGGCGCCCATCATCCCGGCGCCGAGCACGCCGACCTTGCGGGTGACATAAGGCGTAAAACCTTGCGGCCGTGAGCCGCCGGCATTCATTTCGTTGAGCTGGAACCAGAATGTACCGATCAGGTTTTTCGAGACCTGGCCGGTGGTCAGCTCGGTGAAGTAGCGGGTTTCGATCAGGTGCGCGGTGTCGAAATCCACTTGCGCGCCCTCGACCGCTGCGCAGAGGATTTTCTCCGGCGCGGGCATCGTGCCCTGGGTTTTGCTGCGCAGGATAGACGGGGCAATCGCCAGCATCTGGGCGACTTTCGGGCTTGACGGTGTGCCGCCCGGAATCTGATAGCCCTTCACGTCCCAGCGTTGTACCGCCGTCGGATTGGCCAGAATCCACGCCCGCGCCTTGGCCAACAGATCTTCGCGGTCGGTCGCCAACGCGTCGATCAAGCCTGCCTGCAATGCCTGTTGCGGTTGCACCTTCTTGCCTTCCAGCAGGTACGGCAGGGCTTTTTCGATCCCGAGCATGCGCACCATGCGCACCACGCCACCACCGCCCGGCAGCAGGCCGAGGGTGACTTCCGGCAGGCCGAGTTGCACCGCAGGATTATCCAGCGCCACCCGATGATGGCAGGCCAGGCAGATCTCCCAGCCGCCGCCGAGTGCCGCGCCGTTGATCGCCGCAACCACCGGTTTGCCGAGGGTTTCCAGGGTGCGCAACTGCCCCTTGAGGGTCAGTACCATGTCGTAGAAGGCTTTGGCTTCGGGCTTGCCGACCTTGATCAATTCATTGAGGTCGCCGCCGGCAAAGAAGGTTTTCTTGGCCGACGTGATGATCACACCGGCGATGTTGTCCTTGTCGCCCACCAGGCGCGCGACGCAGTCGGCCATGGCCTCGCGGTACGCCGCGTTCATGGTGTTGGCGCTCTGGTCCGGCAGGTCGATGGTCAGGACGACAATGCGGTCCTGGCCTTTTTCGTAACGAATGGCTTCGCTCATAATTGGGTTCCTTGAAGTCCGGGCTCAGAGGCGTTCGATGATGGTGGCAATGCCCATGCCGCCGCCGACACACAGGGTCGCGAGGCCATAACGCAGGCGTCGGGCTTCCAGTTCATCCAGCAGTGTGCCGAGGATGGCGCAACCGGTGGCGCCCAGCGGGTGGCCCATGGCGATGGAGCCGCCGTTGACATTGACCTTGTCCGGGTCGACCGCCATGTCCTTGATGAATTTCAACACCACCGAAGCGAACGCCTCGTTGACCTCGAACAGGTCGATGTCTTCGACCCGCAGACCGGCCTTGGCCAATGCCTTGCGGGTCGCCGGCGCGGGGCCGGTGAGCATGATGGTCGGGTCGGTACTGGTGACCGCCGTGGCGACAATCCGCGCCCGGGGCTGCAGCCCCAACTCCCGGCCCTTGGCTTCGGAGCCGATGAGCATCAGCGCCGCGCCATCGACAATCCCGGAGCTGTTGCCCGGGGTGTGAACATGATTGATCCGTTCGACATGGCTATAGACCCGCAGCGCGGTGGCATCGAACCCCATCTGCCCCATCATCTCGAAACTCGGCTTGAGCTTGCCCAGGCCTTCCAGAGTCGATTCGGCGCGAATGAACTCATCGTGATCGAGCAGGATGATGCCGTTCTGGTCCTGCACCGGCACCAGCGACTTGTTGAACGAACCGTCGGCCCGCGCCCGCGCTGCCTTCTGCTGGGAATGCAGGGCGTAGGCATCGACGTCCTGACGGCTGAAGCCTTCAAGGGTGGCGATCAGGTCGGCACCCACCCCTTGGGGCGTGAAATGGCTGTGCAGGTTGGTCGCCGGGTCCAGCGCCCAGGCGCCGCCATCGCTGCCCATAGGCACCCGGGACATCGACTCGACACCACCGACCACCACCAGATCCTCGAAGCCGGAACGCACTTTCATTGCGCCGAGGTTGACCGCCTCCAGCCCCGAAGCGCAGAAACGGTTGATTTGTACCCCCGCCACACTGACATCCCAATCGGCCACCTGGGCGGCGGTCTTGGCGATGTCAGAGCCTTGATCGCCAATCGGTGTCACGCAGCCGAGCACCACGTCATCGACCTGGCTGGTGTCCAGCGCCGTGCGCTGCTGCAGCGCGGTGAGTAAACCGGCCACCAGGTTCACCGGCTTGACACTGTGCAAGGCGCCGTCGGCCTTGCCTTTGCCACGGGGCGTGCGTAATGCGTCGAAAATCAATGCTTGGGTCATGACGTCCTCGAACCGCAGTGCAGGAGAGTAAAGGCAGAGTGCCCACTCTTGGCCCGAGCCGCGCTTGATTCAATGACCGCAGCGCTCACAGTTGTTGACGCACACGCTCAGACGGACGGTCATGAACGACCGGATTAACCGATTCAGGACACCAAGCTGTCTAGCCAACGGGCGGCAAAGAAGCTGGCAATAGGCCTCATACCTTTTTTAAAGCGAATCGTGACAACACCATACGAAATGGATCTAAACCAAGCGCTGCGCGGGCTCTAAGGTGAACTTGTACGAAGTTGTCGTCGGGTTTTGCCGAGGCGCTCGTCACTACAGGAAGTGCAACGCGCTGCCATCATGGAGATATGCAGGCAGGCATCAGGAAATAACAATAAAGGCGGTCAAGCCATGTTCAAACAATCGAAAGTACGTCAAGCCGGGCTCATCCTTTTTGCCACCACGCTGTTGTTGATATTGCCGAACCTGACCAAGGTGATCGGCTAGTCGCGTCTAAAAGATACGGCGTCACGGTTTTTGAATTGCCACTATCAAAATGTGACTGGCCCGCTACCCGGGCCAGCGTGGCTGTGCCACCCTTCATGGCACTTCCACGACATGGACGGCGATCACTTTGAAAATGCTCATTCTGCTCGGGGCCCTGCTGATCGGCTCGCCCCTTTATGCCGCACAGCTGAATCTGGAGCTGGGCGCGAACAGTCGCACCTGGCAGACGGAGGAATTGCTCAAGCATCCTCAGGTGCAAACCATCACCATCAGCAACGACGTTTCCTACAAACGGGACATGAGCTACCGCGCCGTGCCTCTGTCCGCCCTGCTGACCGGCATCAAGCCTGACGACCACCTGCAAGCCGTGGCCCTGGATGGCTTTGCCGCCGAAATGGCCGCGGAGCCGTTGCTCAATACCCAAGGGGCACGGGCCTGGCTGGCGATTGAAGACCCGGCCAAACCGTGGCCGGCGCTATCGGAAGGCAAGCCGGGTGCCGGACCGTTCTATCTGGTCTGGACCGATCCGCAGGCCGGCAACATCAGCCCCGAGCAATGGCCGTTCCAGGTGGCGAGCATCAAGCGCCTGGCGCCCGTGGCCGAGCGCTTCCCTGCCCTGCTGCCCGATCCGTCCTTGAAGGCCGATGATCCGGTGAACAAGGGTTTTGCGTTGTTCCAGAAGAACTGCCTGGCGTGCCATCGACTCAATGGCGCCGGGGATGCGCAGTTCGGGCCGGACCTGAATATTCCATACAGCCCGACCGAGTACTTCGGCGCGGACTTCCTCAAGCGCTACATTCGCGATCCACAGAGCTTGCGCCAGTGGCCGCAGGCGAAGATGCCCGGGTTCTCGGCCGAGGTGTTGCCGGATGGGGACCTGGGGATGCTGGTGGGGTATTTGCAGCATATGGTTGGGCGCAAGATTCAGCACTAGCACTGACATGATCCCTGTGGGAGCGAGCTTGCTCGCGATAGCGGTGTGTCAGTCACGGTAGTATCGACTGAAAGGTCGCCATCGCGAGCAAGCTCGCTCCCACAGGATTTTGCAGACCTCTAGTTATTGCTGCTGCACCGAAATCACCGGCGCTGGCGTCGGTGAGACCAGCACCTTCGCGTGCATCTGCTCACACCCGCCGCCCCGGCGCATGCCGCGTACCGGGCAGGCATCCAGGTAATCCAGGCCCACCGCCAGTTTCAGGTGACGTTCCGGCCGGGCCAGTTCGTTGGTCACGTCGAAGCTGTACCAGGCGTCATCCAGCCAGGCTTCGGCCCAGGCGTGGCTGGCCAGGTGTTCGCTGCTTTCGCTGTACAGATAGCCCGACACATAGCGTGCAGGAATGCCCAGGCTGCGGGTGCAGGCAAGAAACGCATGGGTATGGTCCTGACACACGCCGGAGCGTCCGGCAAAGGCCTGGGCCGCGCTTGTGTCCACTTCCGTGGAACCCGGCGTGTAGGTCATATGCTGGTTGAGGCCATGCATCAGATCGATCAACGCCGTGCGATCGCGACGCTGCTTGCATTCCTTCTCGGCGAATGCCCGCAGGGCGGCATCGGCTTCAGTCAAACGGGTGAAGCGCAGAAACGGCAGTGCCGACTGGCTTTCGTGTTCAGCCTCACGCCATTCATCGATATCGACCTGGCCGCGGGCACCGATGATGATCGCCTCGTGGGGCTCATCCATGGTCAGCACATGCAGGATGTTGCCGAACGGATCGAGTTGCGCCCGCACCGGACGCGGCAGGTCGAGCTGCCAGCTGAGCACGTGCTGGCGCTCGCTGTCGTGGGGCGTCAGCCGCAGGTACTGGATGCTCGCCCGCACCTTGTCTTCGTAGTGATAGGTGGTCTCGTGGCTAATGGAAAGTCTCATGCCGCCTCCAGATAAGAACTGTGAATCGCGTTACCCAACTGGCGCACCAGCGGGATGAACTCGGTCAGCCAGGCGTGCAGGCCTTCTTCGAGAATTTCATGGATGCCGGTGTAGCGCAGGCGTGCGTCCATTTCTGCCGCCAGGCGCTGTGCCGGACGACCGTTGGCCCCCGGCAATTGCGCGAGGATCTGGTCGATTTCTTCGGTGCAGGCGCGCAGGGAGCGCGGTACATCGGCGCGCAGCAACAGCAATTCGGCGACATGCCGGGCGCCAGGGGCGTCACGGTAGATTTCCGTGTAGGCCTCGAACGACGACAACGCCCGCAACAACGCGCTCCACTGGTAATACGCGTGAGCGGTGCCATCGCTGACCGCTTCGGCCTGGTCGCCGGCCATTTCGTAACGGGCATCGAGCAGGCGCAAGGTGTTGTCCGCTCGCTCGATGAAGGTCCCCAGACGAATGAAGCGAAACGCATCGTTACGCATGATGGTGCCGTAGGACGCGCCCCGAAACAGGTGGGAACGTTCCTTGATCCACTCGCAGAAACGGCTCATCCCGTAGCGACTGAGGCCCTGTTCGGCGATGCCGCGAATTTCCAGCCAGGTGGCGTTGATGTTTTCCCACATGTCGGCGGTGATGCGCCCACGCACCGCATGGGCGCTGGCCCGCGCGGCACCGAGACAGCTGTAGATGCTCGCCGGGTTGGCCGCATCCAGGGCGAAGAAATGCAGCAGCCGTTCGGCATGCAGTTCGCCATGGCGTTCCAGGTAATCGTCCAGGGTGCCGGTGATCAACAGCGGCATGGCCAGTTCGTGCAAACCGTCGCCACGGCCGTCTTGCGGCATCAGCGACAGCGAATAGCTGATGTCGAGCATCCGTGCGAGGTTTTCCGCCCGCTCCAGGTAACGCGACATCCAATACAAATCCGAGGCAGTTCTACTTAACATGGCAGGCTTCCTTTAATCCTCGACCACCCAGGTGTCCTTGGTTCCGCCACCCTGGGAAGAGTTGACCACCAGGGAGCCTTCGCGCAGGGCGACACGGGTCAAGCCGCCGGGCACCACCCGGGTCTCACGACCCGACAGGACAAACGGCCGCAAGTCGATATGGCGTGGCGCGATGCCGTTTTCGACAAAGGTCGGACAGGTCGACAGCGACAGTGTCGGTTGTGCGATATAGGCATGGGGCTTGGCGATGATCCGCGCACGGAAGGCTTCGATTTCCGCCGCCGTCGCCGCCGGCCCCACCAGCATTCCGTAACCGCCGGAGCCTTGGGTTTCCTTGACCACCAGCTCTGGAAGATTGGCCAGCACGTGGGAAAGTTCAGACGGATTACGGCACTGCCAGGTCGGCACGTTCTTCAGGATCGGTTCTTCATCGAGGTAGAAACGGATCATGTCGGTCACGAACGGATACACCGATTTGTCGTCCGCCACCCCCGTGCCGATGGCATTGGCCAATACCACGTTGCCGGAACGGTACGACGACAGCAGCCCCGGCACGCCGAGCATCGATTCCGGGTTGAAGGCCAGCGGATCGAGGAAGGCGTCGTCGAGGCGACGATAGATCACGTCGACCGCTTTCGGCCCGTCGGTGGTACGCATGAAGACCTTGTCGTCACGCACGAACAGGTCCGCGCCCTCCACCAGTTCCACACCCATTTCCCGCGCCAGAAACGCATGCTCGAAGAACGCGCTGTTGAAGCGACCCGGCGTCAGCACCACCACGCTGGGGTTGTCGATGGGGCTTGAGCTTTTCAGGGTATCGAGCAACAGGTTCGGGTAGTGGTCGATGGGCGCGATGCGTTGCGCCGCGAACAGTTCGGGGAACAGGCGCATCATCATCTTGCGGTCTTCGAGCATGTAGCTGACGCCGCTCGGTGTGCGCAGATTGTCTTCGAGCACGTAGTAGGTGCCGTCGCCGTCGCGCACCAGGTCGACGCCGGAGATGTGCGAGTAGATATCGCGGTGCAGGTCCAGCCCCTGCATCGCCAACTGGTACTGCTCGTTGGCCAGCACTTGCTCGGCCGGAATGATGCCGGCCTTGATGATGCGTTGCTCGTGATACAGGTCGGCGAGGAACATGTTCAGCGCCTTGACCCGCTGGATGCACCCGCGCTCGACGACCCGCCATTCACTGGCGGGGATGCTGCGGGGGATGGTGTCGAAGGGAATCAGGCGCTCTGTGCCCTGCTCGTCCCCGTAGAGCGTGAAGGTAATCCCGGCGCGATGAAACAACAGATCGGCCTCACGTCGCCGTTGTGCCAGAAGCTCGTCAGGCGTCTCGGCCAGCCAACGGGCAAACTCCCGATAATGCGGGCGGACCTGGCCGCCGGCATCGTACATCTCATCAAAATAGGTGCGGATCATGCCGTACTCCTTGTCACTCGGACGTCCAGACCTTCGCAAGGCCCGTGCCAGCGGCATAAACGCTTTGATATCAATCAGTTGGATAATCAATGCGCAAGTACCGCACCATTCCTGTGCGGCAAATGCTCCAATCTGATCGCCCCCGCTTCATTGCAAGGCGTGGTTATCGCCTATCACCAGCATAGCCAGAGATGATTTCACTGCCCGGTAACGGGTGCGGATAATCCAGGCATTCGCTGAAAAGCACACTGAACTTCCCTTTTAGCCGCCTGCTCAGGCGGCTTTTTTTTGCCTTGTTGAAATGTTGAGAATCAAAATCAAAAGATCGCAGCCTTCGGCAGCTCCTACAGGCCATAAATGAAAACGGCCAACCCGAAGGTCAGCCGTCAATGCCGGTTGTCACTGTTCATAAGCTTATGCGAGTCGCCCTCGTACCTCCTGTTTCACACCCCAGCCTTCGATGATGCCTCCCAACGGCTCGACAACCGCTTCGAAACCCTGTTCGAAGTCGCCGATGTCGTCGTAGGTGGCATACATGACTTTGCACAACTCCAGCGCCCAGGCGCCATCGTCGCGCACACTGACTTGCGCATCCAGGGATTCACCACGGTGGAAATGACCTGCCGCCCTGCGTGCCCGCTCCTCATCCGGGAAAATGGCGTAGAACTCGATGGGATGAAACCGCGAAAAGTCAAAACCGCCTTCTTTCATGCGGCGCAACACGCTGCTGCTGATGTCTTCTTGATAGGCTGTGCTCATGAAACGTCCTCCTCAAAACGATGGATAGACTTTCCGTACTCCCTCACCCGCAACCGAACAGCGCGAGCGACGGCAACCGATATGCCGGCGGGAAACAAGCATGGAGCTGACAAGACCAGACCTTAGCGATTCATTCGCTGATCTCGCTTGCAGAGTAGCCTCAAGATAGAGCCTCTGCCAAGGCCTGGATGTGAATGCGACAGGTGCCGTTCAGATTGGAGTAATGCCGAGGATTTGAATGCTGTTCTGGGACTTGAGCTCTTTGACGCTCGCATCGGCGGTCCGCCCTTCCAGATCGTTCAGATCCAGTTCGGCAGCGACAGGAAGAAGCCGGGACTTGATGAGCTTGGCGGCACGCTCGTTGTCCGGGCGCTCGGCCCACTCGAAGACCTCGTCGACGGTTTCGCCATGATCATCCACGAAAGTGATTTTCCACTTTTGCATTGATGCCTCCTCGATAAAACCCATGGATGGGCTTACACATATCTGGACCTTGTTAGCTGGCTAATTGTTCCGCCTGTTCTGCCGCAATTCAATGTGGGAGCGGGCTTGCTCGCGAATAAGGTGTGTCAGTTGACAGAATTGCTAACTGATACACCGCTTTCGCGAGCAAGCCCGCTCCCACAGGTGTTGCATTTCATCCAATCAGTCGTTGCTTGGCTTGTTCACGGCCTGCAACACGTATTGCGGCAGGGCGAACGCGCCGATGTGGATTTCAGGATTGTAGTAGCGAGTGACGATACCGCTGCCCGTGAAACGCTGTTGCAGGGTTTCGCGGGACAACTTGCGATAAGCGGTATCGGTCGCGCCCCAGGCGAAGGTCATCGAGCCGCCGATGTAGGTCGGCACGGCGGCCTGGTAGAAGTGCCAGTCCGGGAACAGGCTGTGCAGGCGACCAGCGGTAGTCTTCACTTCTTCGATCTGCATGAACGGCGTGCCGTTCTGGGTCACCAGGATGCCGCCTTCGTTCAGGCAGCGGTGGCAAGCCTGGTAAAAGTTCTCCGAGAACAGCACCTCGCCCGGCCCGATCGGGTCAGTGGAGTCGGAAATGATCACGTCGAACTTTTCAGTGGTGGTGGCGACGAAACGCATGCCGTCGTCGATCACCAGGTTCAGGCGTGGATCATCGAATGCACCCTTGGAGTGATTCGGCAGGAACTCCTTGCACATGTCGACCACGGTGCCGTCGATCTCGACCATGGTGATGTGCTCGACACTGCGGTGCTTGGCCACTTCACGCAACATGCCGCCGTCGCCGCCGCCGATGATCAGCACGCGCTTGGCGCTGCCATGGGCGAGGATCGGCACGTGGGTCAGCATTTCGTGGTAGATGAATTCGTCGGCTTCGGTGGTCTGGATCACGCCGTCCAGCGCCATCACCCGGCCCATGCGCGGGTTTTCGAAGATCACCAGGTGCTGGTGTTCGGTGCGCACTTCGTGCAGCAGTTTTTCCATGCGAAAACGCTGGCCGTAGCCTTCGTAGAGGGTTTCCAGGTAGTCGCTGGTCAGGGTGTTGCTCATGGGAAGTGCTCCGATGAATGCGGGTGGCAACGGACGGTTACCCGCCCATGATGGCCATTCGTTCGTCTCGAATGACCGGGAAAGGCGCGCATTCTACGTCGCGGAACATGACAGGTCGAACCTCACTTGCTCGACTTGCCACAATCCTGTGGGAGCGGGCTTGCTCGCGAAGGCGTAGTGCCAGTCACTATCGATGTTGACTGACTCACCGCTTTCGCGAGCAAGCCCGCTCCCACAGGTCCAGTGTCGCTTGTTCAGGCCCGTACGTTGCCCCGCGGCCCGGCGATGGCCCAGATGATCAGCCCCAGCACCGGCAACAGTGCGATCAACAGTACCCAGAGGATTTTCATCCCGGTCTCGGCGCTGCTTTTGAATACGTTGATGATGGCCCAGATGTCCAGGGCAAAAATGATCAAGGCAACCAGGCTGTTGAACGTGGAACCCATGGTGACGCTCCTGAAGAGTGATTTGCCCTCTTAGGATAGACGGTCGTCGTGAGGGTTCCCTTTGATTTGACAGTATTTGGCTATCAGACGTGGATCGCCACTTTCAGGGCTTCCAGGGAGGGCGCGGCTGCGATGCCGGCTTCGGCGCACAATTCCAGCACGCGGGGCACGTCATTGCCGTACACCAGCACCACCTGCAACTCGTCATCGAGCAACTGGCTGAAGTTCATCAGCGTGTAGCCACCGTTTTCCTTGTTCAGGCTGCTCATTTGCACCTGGATGCGGTTGAGCGCGGTCAAGGCTTCGGTCTTGGCCAGTTGCTTGGGCTTGAGATTGAATTCCACACCCGGGCCGAACGAAGCGACGATCTGCGCGAACAGGTCCATGTAGGTGTCAGCCTGGAACAGCACCGTTTCCGGCAGGCTGCCGACCACCACCCATTCACCCAACGGGATCGGGAAGGTTTCGTCGTAGTTGATGTCCGGATTGGCGCTCAGAAAAGCCTGCGGGTCGGCGTAGGCCTGGGCCGCTTCGTCTGCGACCTTGAGGACTTCGTCTTCGCCCATGCACCCGGAGCTGATTTTGCTGATGAGTTCGACGAGTGCGGCTTTCATGGGGAGGATCCTGTAGCGAGGTGAATTTTGAGGGCGCGAAGGATACCGCAAGGATAGATTCGAATGCCCAAAAAAGATCGCAGCCTTCGGCAGCTCCTACAGGTCCACGCGGTTCAATGTAGGAGCTGCCGAAGGCTGCGATCTTTTTAAACAATCAGCCAACCAGTTTCTGCAACTGCGCAACCGTATCGGATGCGCCCATAGTCCTGGCAGCCTCCAATGCGGTGATGCCATTGGCGTCCTTGGCCTGCGGGTCGGCCCCCTTGCTGATCAGGTAGTCGACCACTTCGACGCGGTTGAACATCGCCGCCATCATCAGCGCCGTGCGGCCATCGAAGGACGAGCCTTCAACCTGCGCGCCGCCCTCGACCAGGGCCTTGATCACCGCCAGGTCGCCCTTGAACGCTGCCCCGGCAATCGGGCTCTGGCCGTTGTCGTTGCGGATCTCCGGGTCGGCCTTATGCTCCAGCAGGACCTTTACCGTGTCCACATGACCGTGGTACGCGGCCAGCATCAGCAAGGTATCGCCCTTGTGGTTACGCAGGTTCGGCGGCAAACCCTTGGTCAGCAGCGCGGCCATCATCGCCGCATCGCCCTCCCGTGCCTTGTTGAATACCTGTTCGGCAAATTCGGCGGCTTCTTCGGGGGTCATCTGGCGGCTTTTGTCTGACATTGGGCACTCCCTTTTCTGTCATTCGTAAAAGCCGACAGTTTCCCGAGCGGTCCTGGCACTGTCACTTGTTTTTTCTCATGGACCGCCATAGCCAGATTCAATAGCGGTACTTGCCGCCGTGAATGTCGGACAACAATTGCTCCGTGACCTGCACGTAAGTCTGGGTTCCCGGCAGCCAGGCATAGATCGGATCATCACCGGTTCTACCTGGGTCGAAGGCTTCGTCCTTGAGCCGGGTCTTCTGATACTTGAACGTCCCAGTGGTTTCCATTTTCACTTTCACCCGCAGGAACAACGGCACCGCATAGGCCGGCATTTGCTCGCGGACAAAGGCCAGCAGTTCGCTGAAGTCCAGGGTGGCCAGGGATTCGGCGGGTGTGATCGCTGCCATCCCGGCCCGACCATTGGTGTTGCAGATTTCCACGCCGTAGGCCACGGCTTCGGAAATATGCGGGTGTTGCAGGAGGATGTTCTCGACCTCCGTGGTCGACACGTTTTCGCCCTTCCAGCGATAGGTGTCGCCGAGGCGGTCGACAAACTGCGCATGACCAAAGCCGATGTTGCGCAACAGGTCGCCGGTGTTGAAATAGCGGTCACCCTTTTCGAACACATCCTCAAGCACGACCTTGGCGGTTTTCTGCGGATCGGTGTAGCCGTCCAGCGGAGCCTTGTCGTCGATTTTTGCCAGCAACAGCCCTTGCTCGCCCTTGGCGACCTTGCGCATCAAGCCGTTGGCTTCACGAATCGGCGCCCCGCTGTCGTGGTCATAGGCGACCAGTTCCCAGGACATCAGGGAAAAACCGATCGTGTTGTCGAAATTGAGAATGTTGGTGAACCCGATATTGCCGTCGCTGGCGGCATAGAGTTCGCAGATGTGATTCACCGCAAAGCGGGTCTTGAACTCGTTCCATGCCCCGGGACGCAGGCCGTTGCCGATCATCTTCTTCACATCGTGCCGGCCGTCGTTTTCGCTCGGTGGTTGATCGACCAGGTAGCGGCACAGTTCGCCGACATAACCGATGGTGGTTGCCTGGTATTTGCGTACGTCGCTCCAGAATTGACTGGCGCTGAATTTGCGGCGGATGGCGAACCCGCTGGCACCACTGACGGCCGAGCCCCAGCACACGCAAAGGCCGGTAGCGTGGTACAGCGGCAAGGTGCAATAGACGACATCCTCCGGGCGCATGTCCAGCGCGATCATGCCGAAGCTCGCGGAGCTGCGCATCCAGCGGCCATGCTTGAACACGCCGGCCTTGGGCAGCCCCGTGGTGCCCGAGGTGTAGATATAAAAGCAGGGATCGTCGAAGAAAATCTGCCGGCTGCTGGCCGGGTTGTCGCAGGCGTCGTCGAGGCTGACGGTCATCAGGTTGATGAACCCTTCAGGCGCGATACCCGGTTGGCGAGAGGTGTCCTGATCGGCGACGAACCAGGTTCGGGCAGACTGGATCGCCACCCGATCCCGTATCGCCTGGTAGGCCGGGACCAGCTCCTCACCGACAATGATCGCCACCGGCGACACCAGATTCACACTGTGCACCAGGGTGTCGCGGGTCTGCGAGGTATTGAGCAAGGCACTGATCGCGCCGACCTTGGCCACCGCCAGAATCGTCACCAGCAGTTCCGGACGGTTCTCGATGAAGACCGCCACCACGTCACCCTTGCCGATACCTTGGCCGATCAGGTGATGGGCGATACGGTTGGCCCACTGGTTGACCTCGGAGTAACTGAGCGCAACGTCGTCCTGCAACAGCGCCGGGCCATCCGGGTTGCGCAATGTGGCCTGCTCGAAACTCCAGCCCAAACCACACGCCTGGGTCGGGTCCTTGACGTTGGCGGCCTTCATGCCCTTGACCACCCGGGGGATGGCTTTGGCGATGGAAGGCAGCTTGCGGAGCATCATGCCCCAGGTAATCGTGTCGTTCGACGTGCGGCTCATGATGCTCCCGTTCGCTGTATTTTTATTGTCGGGCGGCGATGTCTGAGGCCGAAAATACGTCAACGGTTCTTGAGCTGTACACGCGGTTTTTGAAATGTTTTGTATCCACGATCTTGATCCGCGATCCTGATCGGCGATCGCCAGGTTGCCCGGCGTGAACCCTACCCTGAGCAATGGTTCCATCGAATCGCCGAGCGCCCTCGCAAAATGCAGGATGCACGATGGGCATTCATGCAGATTGCACGAATGCGAAAATCACCAAAAACAGTAACTCATTGATTTTTATTGATATTGACCAACTAAAAACACTGGCACAAAGGCTGCAACAGTCTCTCCATGCTTGCCATTCAAGTCATCACGGAGCTGAACGACATGAGCCTGATCCAGGAAAAATTTACGTCCCTGTTCTCCAACTACAAGGTCACCACCCAGGCCCGTCCTGACGGCGGGATCCTGTTGACCCTGAGCGGCGGCGAAGGCAAAGAGTTCAAACGCTCGATTTCCTACCAGCAATTGCACAACGGCGACCAACTGACGTGGGTCATCAGTGCGATTCGCCGCGACCTCGCCGAACAAGCCAGTGAGCTGCCGCAGATTTCCTTGCTGCAAAGCCAGCAACGGTTTGCCTTGCCGACTTATCACTCGCTGTAAAAAGTAAAAAAATGTGGGAGCGGGCTTGCTCGCGAAGACGGAGTGTCAGTCAACAACAATGCTGAATGACAA
>NZ_JBWKZB010000068.1:0-24818 GCF_059424105.1 Pseudomonas sp. GW456-E7
TAGTTATCGGCCGGGGTGAAGGTGTAAGCGCCGTTGGCGCCGATGACCAGGGTGCCGACATTGGCGATGGTCGCGGTCTGGCCGGCGTTGAAAGTGCCAGGAACGCCGTCGATGGCGAAGTTCACCACGCTGACTGGACCGTCGACACTCGAGGTACCCGTCAACACACTGCCGGTCACGGCGGTGTCTTCAGCGGTGGTCACGTTCTCGCTGATGTCAGTGAAGCTGTCGTCGACCGGGGTGACGCTGATGGTCAAGGTCGAAGTGACATCGCTGCCGGAACCGTCGGTCACGGTGTAGCTGACGGTCGGCACCGTGCCGTTGTAATTTTCGGCTGGCGTGAAGGTGTAGGTGCCGTTGGCCCCGATCACCAGGGTGCCGACATTGGCGATGGTCGCGGTCTGGCCGGCGGCGTAGGTGGTATCACCGATGGTGAAGTTCACCACGCTGACTGGACCGTCGACGCTCGAGGTGCCGGTGAGTACGCTGCCGGTCACGGCGGTGTCTTCGGCGGTGGTCACGCTTTCGCTGAGGTCGGTGAAGCTGTCGTCGACCGGCGTCACGTCGATGTTCAGGGTCGAGGTGACATTGCTGCCCGAACCGTCGGTGACGGTGTAGCTCACCGTCGGCACGTTGCCGTTGTAATTCTCGGCAGGAGTAAAGGTGTAAGCGCCATTGGCCCCGATCACCAGGGTGCCGACGTTGGCGATGGTCGCCGTCTGGCCGGCGTTGAAAGTGCCAGGAACGCCGTCAATGGTGAAGTTGACCACGCTGACCGGGCCGTCGACGCTCGAGGTGCCCGTCAACACACTGCCCGTCACCGGGGCATCTTCAGCGGTGGTCACGCTTTCACTGGCATCGATAAAGTTGTCGTCGACAGGGGTGACGTTGATGTTCAGCGTCGAGGTTGAGCCGTCGGTGACGGTGTAGCTGACGGTCGGCACCGTGCCGTTGTAATTGGCGTCCGGTGTGAAGGTGTAAGCACCGTCGGCCCCGATCACCAAGGTGCCGACGTTGGCGATGGTCGCCGTCTGGCCCGCTGTGAAGGTGCCAGGAACACCGTCGATGGTGAAGGTGACCACGCTCAGGGCGTTATCGATGTCGCTGTCGTTGCTCAGCACATTGCCGATCGCGGTGGTGTCTTCAGCAATGGTTTGGGTGTCTGCAGCCAAAACGCTCGGATCATCGACCGCTGTCACGGTGAGGTCCAGCGTGCTGCTCGAGCCGGTGTTGGTGGTGTACGTGACTTGCGGTACGGCACCGTTGTAGTTGGCGTCCGGAGTAAAGGTGTAGTTGCCATTGGCACCGATGGTCAACGTACCAACGCCGACGATGGTCGCTGTCTGGCCTGCGATGAAACTGCCGGTCACGCCGGCGATGGTGAAGCTGGTGACGCTGAGCGGCGTCTCGGTATCGCTATCGTTGTTCAGTACGTTGCCCGTTGCGATGCTGTCTTCGGCCAGAGTGCCCGTATCCGCGGTCAGTACACTCGGAGCGTTGAAGGTCGTGAGGGTCGTGGTGTTCTGGTTGCCAGTATCGAGCGTAGTGGGAGCAGCCGTGGACTCAAGACCGGTGGTTGGGAAGCCGATGGTCGGGTCGACGCGGCCAGCCGTGGCGTCGAGCATGACGAAGCTGTGACCACCCCCGGCGGCACCACCCGAACCTGCGGCAGTCGGGCCCGCGGCGGTGGCTTCAAGGTCTTTGGTCGGGTCGGCACCGGCGGCAATGGCCTGTTGCAGCTCTTCAACGGACGGCGCGGCTTGTGCGGTGGCGGCTGCCAGGTCAGCACTGGAGTCCGGCGCGTCAGCGCTCCATTGGGTGTCGCGGCCCAGATCGAGTGTGCGGCCATCGGCCAGTTCCAGGGACACGGCACCGGAAAGGCCAGTGTCGATCTGGTCCCCGGCGAACAGTTTGTCGCCTTCAACGAGAACGCGGCGGATGCCCTCTGGGGACACCACGAAAACTTGACCGACAATGCTTTTGACGATGGCAACAACACTGCTCATTGAAGACTCTCCGGGGTGTCACGTTCAGTTGACTTCCATAGACCTGATGGCGCCTACGCCGACCAGACTGGACGTTCATTGCAAAATAGATGCACAAGTTTGACGCTGCAATTCGTCAATATTTTGGCTATATTTTTTCGCTATTAACTTTATGCCAAACTATTGACCTTCTTGGAGCCATCCTAAACAATCGTCCCAGTAATGTCACATTGATATTTGAGCTGTGACCCTGTCTTCGGTATGTGATCCAGTTCCGCTTTTGAGCTTTCCGACATACGGTCACTCCGCTTGCCATCTTCCGACACCGCGCGCTTTTCAGCCGTGATTCAAGACAAGAAGTCCTGGGAAATTCCTACAATGCGTTCGCCTTTGTTCATGGCTCTACCTTTCGCCCTCGCCGCGTCTTTCGTCCAGGCGCAATCCTTACCAGAAGCCATGCAACAAGCGCTGGATGTCCATCCGGAGGTCCAGGCCGGCGTCAACAGCCGGCTGGCGGCTGATTATCAGTTGAAGGCGGCGAAAGGCGGGTACTTGCCACGGGTCGACCTGCTGGGCGGATATGGTCGTGAAGGCACCGATAGCGTGACGACGCGAGACGGCAGCAACAATCACTTCGAAACCCTGAATCGCAGTGAATCGAGCTTGCGACTGACCCAAATGGTTTTTGACGGTTTTGCGACGACCAGCGAAGTCGGGCGTCAACAAGCCACCGTCAACTCCCGTGCCTATTCGCTGCTGAGTACTTCCGAGCGTACCGGCTTGACCGTGGCCCAGGTCTATCTCGACGTGCTGACCCGTCGCGAATTCGTGCGCCTGGCCGAGGACAACCTCAAGAGCCACCAACGCATTTACGACCAGATCCAGCTGCGCACCCAGCGAGGCGTCGGCAGTGGCGCCGACCTCGATCAGGCGGAGGCGCGGATGGCCCAGGCGCGCAACAACCTGATCACCGAGCAGACCAACCTGGCTGATGCCGAGACCAACTACCTGTCCGCTGTCGGCCAGATGCCCGATCAACTGGAGCGCCCGGCGAGTTTCCTGGCGCTGATGCCGGCCAACCTGAATGAAGCGCGCGCGCAGATGCTGGAAAACAGCCCGATCCTGCGCTCGGCCGAATCCGACATCGCCGCCGCCGAAAAGCAGTACGACACAGCCAAGTCGACCTTCTACCCACGCTTTGATGCTGAGCTGGGTCGCACCGCCGACAACGATATCGATGGTCAGAACGGCCACAACAACGAATGGCAGGCCATGCTGCGCATGCGCTTCAACCTGTATGCCGGCGGCAGCAACAAGGCCGATCTGGAATCCAAGTCCTACCTGTCGAACCAGGCGCTGGATATCCGCAACAATGCCCTGCGCCAATTGAATGAAGAGCTGGGCCTGGCCTGGAACGCCCTGAACAACGCCAATGCCCAGGTGCCGATCGCTCAGCAATACGTCGATCACAGCACCGCGGTGCGTACCGCTTATCAGCGTCAGTTCACCCTGGGCGAGCGCTCCCTGCTCGATTTGCTCGACAGCGAGAACGAGTTGTTCTCCTCTTCTCGCCGTCTGGCGGAGATCAAGAACATTCAGTTATTTACTCAGTACCGAATCAAGGCGACCATGGGCGAGTTGCTCAAGAGCCAGGGAGTGGTCGCACCATTGGCATCCGTTGTGCAGAACGACGTGAAGCCCAAGGTCCAATTGCCCGGTATGAATTGAGCAGGACCTTCATTGTTCAATTGTTAGCCAAGAGTGCCGAGCGTGGAATCAGAAGTCAGTCGGGTTCAACTCATTCATGATCCGCGCGCGTTGCATGACGATCCGTTGCTGGATGGTCTGCTCGCTCTTTGCATGCTGCACCAGAAACCGGCCAGCGCGGCCATGCTCACCACCGGCCTGCCGCTGCCCGAGCAGCGTTTGAGTGTCGAGCTGCTGCCACGTGCGGCGGCTCGCGCGGGGCTGCAAGGTCGGGTGCTGCAGCGCAAGCTGGAGGATATTCCAGCGATTGCCATGCCGGCATTGTTGCTGCTCAAGGACGGTCGCAGTGCCGTCCTGCTCGGCTGGCAAGGCGAAGATCAGGTGCGGGTGCTGCTCAGCGAAAGCGATGGCGGTGAGTCCCTGGTCAGCCGCGAGTTGCTGGCCGACGACTACACCGGCAAAGTCTTTTTTGCCCAACCGCAGCACAAATTCGACGTCAATCACGGCACGCTGATTCCGCGTGCGCGCTCGTGGTTTCGCGACACTCTCAAGCGTTCGCGCTGGTTGTACGCCGACGCCATTGCCGCCAGTTTCCTGATCAACATCATTGCCATGGCCGCGCCGTTGTTCGTGATGAACGTCTACGACCGTGTCGTGCCGAACCAGGCCGAAGCGACGCTATGGGTGCTGGCCGTCGGCATCTCTGGCGCCTACCTCTTCGACCTGATCCTGAAAAGCCTGCGCAGCCTGTGCCTGGATCTGGCCGGCAAGAAAACCGACCTGATTATCTCGGCCACGCTGTTCGAGCGAATCGTCGGCATGACCATGAAGTACCGGCCGGCACGGGTCGGCAGTTTTGCCCAGAACATCCATGAATTTCAGAGTCTGCGCGATTTCCTCGCCTCGCTGACCCTCACCAGCCTGATCGACCTGCCGTTCACCCTGCTGATATTCATGGTTATCGCGATCCTCGGCGGCCATCTGGTGTGGATACCGGTGCTGGCATTCCCGATCGCCCTGGCCATCGGCTATGCGTTGCAGAAACCTCTGGTAGCGACCATGGAGCGGACCATGGCGCTGGGGGCCGAGCGTCAGTCGAGCCTGATCGAAACCCTGGCCGGGCTGGATGCGGTAAAGGTCAACAACGCCGAAAGCGAGCGCCAGTATCAGTGGGAACAGACCATCGGCACCCTCAGTCGCCTTGAATTGCGGGTGAAGATGCTGTCCGGCCTGGCGATGAACATCACCTTGCTGATCCAGCAACTGGCCGGGGTGATCATGATCGTCTTCGGTGTGTACCAGATCATCGACGGTCACCTGAGCATGGGCGGCCTGATTGCCTGCTACATGCTCAGTGGCCGTGCGCTCAGCCCGCTGGCGTCGCTCTCCGGGTTGCTGACGCGCTATCAGCAGGCACGGGTGACCATGACGTCCGTCGACCAAATGATGGAACTGCCCCAGGAGCGCAATTTCGAAGAACGCCCGCTCAGCCGCAAGATATTGCAGGGCGCCATTGAATGCCGCCAGCTCAATTTCACCTACCCCCAACAGCAGAACCTGGCGCTGAAGAACATCAATCTGTCGATTCAGCCCGGTGAGAAAATCGGCATCATTGGCCGAAGTGGCTCGGGCAAGAGCTCGCTGGCCAAACTGCTGGTAGGGCTCTATCAGCCGGATGATGGCTCGCTGTTGGTCGATGGTGTGGATATCCGCCAGATCGACGTCAGTGAGCTGCGCTACAACATCGGCTACGTGCCCCAGGACATTCAGCTGCTCGCCGGCACCTTGCGCGACAACCTGGTTTCCGGTGCGCGGTATGTCGAGGATGAACTGGTGCTGCAAGCGGCAGAGCTGGCCGGTGTCCACGAATATGCGCGCCTGCATCCGCAGGGTTATGAGCTGCAAGTGGGCGAGCGCGGGCAGAACCTCTCCGGCGGCCAGCGGCAGAACGTGGCCCTGGCCCGTGCGCTACTGCTCAATCCGCCGATCCTGCTGCTCGACGAACCGACCAGTGCCATGGATAACACCGGTGAAGAGCGCCTCAAGCAGCGTCTGGCCGCCGTGATCGAAAACAAGACCGTGGTGCTGGTGACACACCGGGCATCGCTGTTGTCGCTGGTGGATCGGCTGATCGTGATCGACCGCGGGCAGATACTCGCCGACGGCCCGAAAGCTGCGGTGATGGAAGCGTTGAAGAAGGGGCAGATCAGTGTTGCTTAAGTCGGGTAAGGGTTCGATCCTTCGCTACTTCAAGGGCTCCTCTTCGCTCCAGGGCCAGCCGCTGCCGGAGGTCAACAAGGCGTTGATCGAAGATGCGCCGCGTGTGGTGCGGCTGACGATCTGGGCGATCATCGCGTTCTTCGTCTTCCTGATGCTCTGGGCCAACTTCGCGGTCATCGACGAAGTGACCAAGGGCGATGGCAAGGCGATTCCATCGTCGAAGATCCAGAAAATCCAGAACCTTGAGGGCGGTATCATTTCCGAGCTGTTCGTCAAGGAAGGCCAGATCGTCGACGCCGGTGCACCGCTGCTTCGCCTGGACGACACGCGATTTGCGTCGAACGTCGGTGAAACCGAGGCCGATCGGTTGTCGATGGTGCTGCGGGTCGAGCGCCTGAGTGCCGAGGTCGACGATCGTCCGCTGAACTTCCCCGAGGATGTACTCAAGGCTGTGCCAGGTCAGGCCAAGAGCGAAGAGTCGCTCTATATCAGCCGCCGCCAGCAGTTGCACGACGAAATTGGCGGCTTGCAGGAGCAGTTGATCCAGCGCCAGCAAGAGCTGCGCGAGTTCACCTCCAAGCAGGCGCAATACCGCCAGCAGTTGGGCTTCCAGCGTCAGGAAATCAGCATGTCCGAGCCATTGGTGGCCCAGGGCGCGGTATCACCGGTGGAAGTCCTGCGCCTCAGGCGTGCCGAAGCGGAGACCCGTGGCCAGCTCGACGCTACCACCCTGGCTATACCCCGAGCCGAGTCGGCGATCAAGGAAGTACAGCGCAAGATCGACGAAACTCGCGGCAAGTTCCGTAGCGAAGCCCTGACCCAACTCAATGAAGCACGCACCGATCTGAACAAGGCCCAGGCCACCGGCAAGGCCCTGGAAGACCGGGTCAGCCGGACGCTGGTCACCTCGCCGGTGCGGGGTATCGTCAACAAGCTGCTGGTCAATACCATCGGCGGGGTTATCCAGCCAGGCAGCGACCTGGTGGAAATCGTGCCGCTGGACGACACCTTGCTGGTCGAGGCGAAGATCCGCCCGCAGGACATCGCGTTCCTGCACCCGGGGCAGGAAGCGACGGTGAAATTCACTGCCTATGACTACACCATCTACGGCGGTCTGAAGGCCAAGCTGGAACAGATCGGTGCCGACACCATTACCGACGAAGACAAGAAAACCACCTACTACATCATCAAGCTGCGCACCGACCGCAGCCACTTGGGCACCGACGAAAAGCCCTTGCTGATCATTCCGGGGATGGTGGCTTCCGTGGACATCATCACCGGCAAGAAAACCGTCCTCAGCTACCTGCTCAAGCCGATCATCCGCGCGCGGGCCGAGGCGCTGCACGAGCGCTAGATCTTTAGTGAATTCACTGGCCTCATCGCGGGCAAGCCCGGCTCCCACAAGTTCTCTGTTGAAACACGATCATGTGTTTGACACAGAAACCTGTGGGAGCCGGGCTTGCCCGCGATGGGGCCAGGAAAAACACCACAACCCTGTCAGTAAGTGACAAATAACGTCACTCCGCAATCCACACAGTCCCTTAGCAATCGCCATATCGTTATTCATTAACGGTATTTAAAATTCAATTCTTATACCTATAAAGTCAACCTCCTGCGTACCTGCCGACCAATCGGCGCGCCGCACGACACGAACCAACACGGGACCTCCGTGAGTTTCTGATCGACGCGCGCGCCCTTGAGCGTGCCGTGCGTGGGAGTGATTTATGTCTGCAGCTTCAGCTTCGCCAAGCATCGCGCCACAATGCTTTGAAATCCGCCCGTTCAGCGGAGCGGTGGGCGCCGAAATCCTCGGCCTCGATTTGTCCCGCCCGATCAATGATCAGGACTTCGCACGCATTCACCGCGCGCACCTCGACCATCATGTGGTGGTGTTCCGCGACCAACGCATCACCCCCGAACAGCACATCGACTTCAGCCGTCGTTTTGGCGTATTGCAGATCCACGTGCTCAAACAGTTCCTGCTGGCAGGGCATCCGGAAATCCTCATCGTTTCCAACATCGTCGAAAACGGCCAGAACATCGGCCTGGGCGACGCCGGCAAGTTCTGGCATTCCGACCTCTCCTACAAACAACTGCCGAGCCTGGGTTCGATGCTGCATGCCCAGGAGCTGCCAGCGGAGGGCGGCGACACCTTGTTCGCCGACATGCACAAGGCCTGGGACAACCTGCCCGAGGCGCTGCGCAAAGCGGTGGAAGGCCGCTCGGCCGCGCACTCCTACACGGCGCGTTACAGCGAAACCAAATTCGAAGGCAACTGGCGCCCGACCCTGACCCCGGAGCAACTGGCCCAGGTCGCGGAAGTGGTACACCCGGTCGTGCGGACACACCCGGAAAACGGCCGCAAGGCCTTGTTCGTCAGTGAGGGGTTCACCACCCGCGTCGTTGGCCTGCCGGAGGACGAGAGCCAGCAACTGCTGGCCGAACTCTACGCCCACAGCGTGTTGCCGCAAAACATCTACCGCCATCAGTGGCAGCCCCATGACCTGGTGTTCTGGGACAACCGCTCGCTGATCCACCTTGCCGCCGGATGCCAGAGCTATCTGCGCCGCAAGTTGTTTCGCACCACCATCCAGGGCGACGCGCCTTTCTGAATTGCCGGAGAATTGATCATGTCCAAACGTCTGCCCTTTGCACCCCTGGCCGCCGCCATCGGCCTGGGTTTCAGTCTGATCGCCGGCAGCCTGGTCGCGCCGACCGTGGCCCATGCCGAAGGTGAAATCCGCATCGCCGAACAGTTCGGCATCGTCTACCTGCTGCTCAACGTGGTGCGCGATCAGAACCTGATCGAGAAGTACGGCAAGCAGGAAGGAATCGACATCAAGGTCGACTGGACCCAGCTCTCCGGCGGCGCGGCGGTCAACGATGCGCTGCTGTCCGGCTCGATCGACATTGCCGGTGCCGGTGTCGGCCCGCTGTTGACCATCTGGGACCGCACCCACGGCAAGCAGAACGTCAAGGCCGTGGCTTCCCTCGGCAACTTCCCGTACTACCTGGTGAGCAACAACCCCAAGGTCAAGACCATTGCCGATTTCACCGAGAAGGACCGCATCGCGGTGCCGGCGGTGGGCGTGTCGGTACAGTCGCGCTTCCTGCAATACGCGGCCGCCAGGCAGTGGGGCGACAAGGATTTCAATCGCCTCGACAAGTACACCATCGCTGTTCCGCACCCCGACGCTACAGCGGCGCTGGTAGCCGGTGGCACCGAGTTGACCGGGCACTTTTCCAACCCGCCATTCCAGGATCAGGCGCTGGAAAACCCCAATGTACACGTGGTGCTGAACACTTATGACCTGCTCGGCCCGAACTCACCGACGGTGCTGTTCGCCACCGAGAAATTCCGCAACGAAAACCCGAAAACCTACAAAGCCTTCATCGAAGCGCTGACCGAGGCCGCACAGTTTGCGCAGAACGATAAAGGCGCAGCAGCGGACACTTACATCCGCGTGACCAAGGCCAAAATCGACCGCGCCGCGTTGCTGAAAATCATCGACAACCCGCAGTTCGAGTTCAGCGTCACGCCGAAAAACACTTACCCGTTGGCCGAGTTCCTCTACCGTGTCGGCGCGATCAAAAACAAACCGGACTCGTGGAAGGATTATTTCTTCCAGGACGCCAAGCCGCTGCAAGGGAGCTGACCGAAATGAACGCCCCTTTGCAAGGCCACACGGTCAGCAATCCGATCGCGGCAGCCCAGGCGCTGCTGTCGGTCGATAACGTCAGCCTCGAGTACCACACGCCGCAGCGGGTGGTGCGGGCGACCCATCAAGTCAGCTTCGAGATCGACCCGGCAGACCGCTTTGTCCTGCTCGGGCCTTCCGGTTGCGGCAAGTCGACCTTGCTCAAGGCCGCCGCCGGCTTCATCCAGCCCGTGGAAGGCGAGATCCGTCTGCAAGGCCAGCGCGTCGATGCGCCTGGGCCGGACCGGATCGTGGTGTTCCAGGAGTTCGATCAACTGCCACCGTGGAAAACCATCAAACAGAACGTGATGTTTCCGCTGCTGGCCTCGAAAACCCTCAAGCGCAAAGAGGCTGAAGCGCGGGCGTTGCACTATCTGGAGAAGGTCGGTCTGGCGGCGTTTGCCGATGCCTATCCGCACACCTTGTCCGGTGGCATGAAGGCTCGGGTTGCCATCGCCCGGGCGCTGGCGATGCAGCCGAAAATCCTCCTGATGGACGAACCCTTCGCCGCCCTTGATGCGCTGACCCGACGCAAGATGCAGGAAGAACTGCTGCTGCTCTGGGAAGAGGTGCGCTTCACGCTGCTGTTCGTCACGCATTCCATCGAAGAGGCGCTGGTGGTGGGTAACCGCATTCTGTTGCTGTCACCGCATCCGGGGCGAGTGCGGGCGGAAGTGCACAGCCACCAATACGATTTGCACAGCCTCGGCGGTGTGGCGTTTCAGGAGTCGGCGCGCCGCATTCATCGGCTGTTGTTCGACGAAGGTCAATCGCCGCAAGCCGAGCATGAGCTGGATTTCGCTGACATCCGCATCGCGTATTGATCCCGTTGAGAGGAGGGCCCGATGAGCCATTTATCATCCCCGCGTGAAGCGTTCGAAACGGTTTTGCAGCCACTGACCAGCGTGCCGCTGGAGCGTGAACTACCCCTTGGGCAACGCCTGTGGCAACAGGGTTGGTTGCGTAAAAGCCTGATCCTGGTGTTGCTCGCTGTGCTCTGGGAGGCTGTTGCGCGCTATCAGAACAACGATCTGCTGCTGCCAAGCTTCTTGCAGACCGCTCACGCGCTGTACGACGGCCTGCTCAGTGGCGAGTTGCTGGGCAAGGTGTGGATCTCGTTGGTGGTGTTGCTCAAGGGTTACCTGATCGGCATCGTCCTGGCGTTTGGCCTGACGACGCTGGCGGTGTCGACGCAATTCGGTCGCGACTTGCTCAGTACCCTGACTTCGATGTTCAACCCGTTGCCCGCTATCGCGCTATTGCCGCTGGCGCTGTTGTGGTTCGGCCTGGGGCAGAACAGTCTGATTTTCGTGCTGGTGCACTCGGTGCTTTGGGCCTTGGCGCTGAACACCTACGCCGGGTTTCTCGGCGTCTCGGAAACACTGCGCATGGCCGGGCGCAACTATGGTCTCAAGGGCATGCGTTTTGTGCTGTTCATCCTGATCCCGGCGGCGCTGCCGTCGATCCTCGCCGGGTTGAAAATCGGCTGGGCGTTTGCCTGGCGGACGTTGATTGCTGCCGAGTTGGTATTTGGCGCGACCAGCGGCAAGGGTGGGTTGGGCTGGTACATCTTTCAGAATCGCAATGAGCTGTACACCGACAAGGTGTTTGCCGGCCTGGCGGTGGTGATTCTGATTGGGTTGCTGGTGGAGAACCTGGTGTTTGATTCGTTGGAGCGGGTGACGGTGAAGCGCTGGGGGATGCAGCGCTGATCGCATGCCTCTGTAGGAGCTGCCGAAGGCTGCGATCTCTTGATCTGCTAGCATTGCACCTGGATCAATCCTGATCGGTCATGAGTGCCCTGCATGCAACTCCCGGACATGAACCTGTTGGTCGCCCTCGACGCCTTGCTCGACGAGGGCAGTGTGGTGGGGGCGGCGCGGCGGATGAACCTGAGCCCGGCGGCCATGAGCCGGACGCTGACGCGCATCCGCGAGGCCATTGGCGACCCAATCCTGGTGCGCGCCGGCCGTGGCCTGGTGCCGACACCCAAGGCGCTGGAATTGCGCGAGCAAGTGCGCAGCGTGGTGGAGCAGGCCGGGTTGCTGTTTCGGTCGGCCGATGCGGTGGAGCTGAGTTCGCTGCGGCGGCGGTTCAGTATTCGGGCCAATGACTTCTTTGTCGGTGTCTACGGCGGCAGGTTGTTCGACACCCTCGACCGGCAGGCGCCGCACTGCGAATTGCGTTTCGTCCCGGAAGGCGATGGCGATGATGAGGCCTTGCGCGAAGGGCGGATCGATCTGAGCGTCAGCAACACACGGCCGTTGACCCCGGAAGTGAAGGTTCAGAACCTGTTTTCCACCCACTTCGTCGGCCTGGTGCGCGAGGATCATCCGCTGCTGGACGAAGAGATCACGGCAGAGCGCTATGCCGGTTATTCCCATATCAGCATGTCCCGGCGCGGCATTGCCCGGGGGCCGATCGATACCGCGCTCAATGCCCTGGGCCTGGAGCGGCGGGTGGCGGTGATCGCGCCAAGCTTTCATGCGGCGATGTTTGCCTTGCCCGATTCCGACCTGATCCTGCCGGTGCCCAAGGAAGCCTTGCTGAGTGTGCGGCGACTGGGGTTGAAACTGCGCTCGTTCAACCTGCCGATTCCGTTGCCGACCCTGATGCTGACCCAGGCGTGGCACCCGCGCTTCGACAAGGACCCGGCGCACCGCTGGCTGCGTGAAACCCTGAAAACCTGCTGCGATGAGACGTGGCTGGCG
Source organism: Pseudomonas sp. GW456-E7 (assembly GCF_059424105.1). Taxonomy (NCBI): domain Bacteria; kingdom Pseudomonadati; phylum Pseudomonadota; class Gammaproteobacteria; order Pseudomonadales; family Pseudomonadaceae; genus Pseudomonas; species Pseudomonas sp. GW456-E7. Next base: position 12,322 of record NZ_JBWKZB010000068.1, read on the forward strand.
GCTCAACCATGAGCTGATCAGTTCCCCTGTGGGAGCGAGCTTGCTCGCGATGAGGCCGGCAGCCTCGACATCCCTATTGGCTGACCTGCCGCTATCGCGAGCAAGCTCGCTCCCACAGGAGGGTATTGTTGCGTTTGGCGCACTTATAACCTGCCAATAAGTTGATTTTCGTCAGGCATCACGCTTTTTAGAATGCTTCGGTCTTTCCACGCCGGAGCTCGCAGTACATGACTTCCCTTACGGTCACGGCACCCGTTGCTGCAGCCGCACCGCCGGTTTTCGGCCCACGGATCATCATCGGCCTGGTGGGCGTGCTGCTGGCGGTGCTGGTGTCGGGCCTGAACGAGATGGTGACCAAGGTCGCGCTCGCCGACATCCGTGGTGCATTGGCCATCGGCTACGACGAAGGCACCTGGCTGGTCGCCTGTTACACCGCGACGTCGGTGGCGGCCATGGCGTTTGCGCCGTGGTGTGCGGTGACGTTCTCGTTGCGGCGTTTCACCCTGTGCGCCATCAGCCTGTTCACCCTGTTGGGTGTGTTGTGCCCCTTCGCCCCGAATTACGAAAGCCTGCTGTTGCTGCGCACCTTGCAAGGCCTGGCGGGCGGCGCACTGCCCCCCATGTTGATGACCGTGGCCCTGCGGTTTCTGCCCGCCAACGTGAAATTGTATGGCCTGGCCGGTTATGCCCTGACGGCGACGTTCGGCCCGGGCCTGGGCACGCCATTGGCCGGGCTGTGGACCGACTACGTCGGCTGGCAATGGACCTTCTGGCAAATCATCGCACCGTGCCTGATTGCCATGGCCGCGGTAGCGTATGGCCTGCCCCAGGACCCGCTGCGCCTGGAGCGCTTCAAGTCCTTCAACTGGCGCGGATTGCTGTTGGGCTTTCCCGCCATCTGCATGCTGGTGATCGGCATCCTGCAGGGCAACCGTCTGGACTGGTTCGAGTCGAACCTGATCTGCGGATTGCTCGGTGGCGGGCTGTTGCTGCTGGTGCTGTTTTTGAGCGGCGAGTGGTCGCAGCCGATACCGTTTTTCAAGATGCAAATGCTCGGCATCCGCAACCTGTCTTTCGCGCTGCTGACCCTGGCGGGCGTGCTGGTGGTGTTGCAGGCGGTGATCATCATTCCGTCCAGCTATCTGGCGCAGGTCCAGGGTTATCGCCCGGTGCAGACCGCGCCGATCATGCTGCTGGCGGCGCTGCCGCAATTGCTTGCGCTGCCTTTGGTGGCGGCGCTGTGCAACTTTCGCTGGGTTGATTGCCGCTGGGTGTTGGGCATCGGCCTGGGCATGCTGGCGTTGTCGTGCGTCGGCGGCTCGCAACTGACGTCCGCGTGGATTCGCGACGATTTCTATGTGCTGCAATGGCTGCAGATTTTCGGTCAGCCCATGGCGGTATTGCCGCTGCTGATGTTGTCCACTGGCAGCATCAACCCGATGCAAGGGCCGTTCGCATCGGCCTGGTTCAACACCGTCAAAGGCCTATCGGCGGTCATCGCTACCGGGGTGATCGAAGCGCTGACCACGGCCCGTCTGCATTTTCACTCGACCATGCTGGTCGATCGCCTCGGCAACTCGCCGCTGGCCGAACGCGACAGCGCAAGTCTCGCTCATCGTCTGCATGAACAAGCGCTGGTGCTCACGTCCTCCGATCTTTACCTGTGCATGGCCGGTCTCGCCGTGACCTTGATCCTGCTGATTTTCTGGCTGCCGACGCGGATTTATCCGCCGCGCACACCGACCTGAATGCTCCACTGAAACAGAAGGTTTTTATGAACACCCAAGCAAAGCAGAAAGTCGCGGTGGCCGTGGCCGTCGCATTGGTCGTCGGTGGGGCGCTGTACCTGGCAATGCCCGGCCTGTTCGGCAAGCGTACCCAGCAGAACACCAACGATGCTTACGTCTCGGCGGATTTCACCCTGGTCGTGCCGCGGGTCGCCGGGTTTATCAAGGAAGTGCTGGTCGAGGACAACCAGCAGGTCAAGGCGGGCCAGTTGCTGGCGCTGATCGACGACCGGGATTTGCGCGCCGCCGCCCAGGCCGCCGACGCCGAAACGCTGGTGGCCAGGGCGCAACTGCAAAACGCCCGGGCGACTCTGGAGCGCCAGGCATCGGTGATTGCCCAGGCGCAATCTTCGGTGGTTTCGGCCAAGGCGGAAATGGCCTTTGCCGAGCATGAATTGAACCGCTACAAGCACCTCGCCGGGGTGGGCGCCGGCACGGTGCAAAATGCGCAACAGGCGCAAACGCGCATCGACCAGGCCGGCGCACGTCTGGCTAACGCCACGGCAGTGCTGGCGGCGGAGCGCAAGCAGGTGGAGATCCTGACGGCCCAGCGCGATGCGGCGCAAGGCGGTCTGAAGCGGGCGCAAGCGAAGCTGGAAATGGCCAGCTACGAGTTGTCCTATACGCGGATCGTGGCGCCACAGGACGGCATGGTCGGAGAACGCGCGGTGCGGGTCGGTGCCTACGTCACGCCGGGCAGCAAGATCCTCGCCGTGGTGCCGCTGGCGCAGGCTTATGTGATGGCCAATTTCCAGGAAACGCAACTGACGGATGTGCAACCGGGGCAGGCGGTGCAGGTGCGCGTCGACAGCCTGGGCGGTGCGGCACTCAACGGTCGTGTCGAAAGCATCGCACCGGCCACCGGGGTGACGTTCGCCGCGATCAAACCGGACAATGCCACTGGCAACTTCACCAAGGTGGTACAGCGGATACCGGTGAAGATTGTGCTGGAGCCGGGGCAGTCGCTGGCCGAGCGCTTGCGGGTGGGGATGTCGGTGGAGGCGAGTATTGATACGGCCACCGCCGAGGCGAAAGAGGTTGTTCAGCGATGAAGATTTTCGTTGCTCGCGAAGAGGGCAGTGGCAGCCACTCACCTTCAGTGCCTTGCTCGTCATGAGCCTCAGCGCCTGTACCGTCGGCCCTGACTTCCAAAAGCCCGAAACCCCACAAATCGCCGAATGGGCAAAACCATCAAAGGCAGCCACCAGCCAGGCCATCGCCGAAACAATGGCCGAGCGCTGGTGGGAAGTGTTCCACGACCCGAAACTCTCGGCCTTGAGCCAGCGCGCCCTGACCGACAACCTCGACCTGAAGCTGGCCGGCAGCCGTTTGCAGCAAAGTCGTGCGGTCCGCCGGGTCATCACTGCCAACCGCTACCCCAACACGGCCGCCAGTGGCAGTTACGGGCGCAATCGCAGCAGTGCTGAAGGCTTGAACGACCCGTCGGGACACAACGGCCAATCCGCTTTCAACCTGTGGAATGCCGGCTTTTCCGCTTCCTGGGAGCTCGACTTCTGGGGCCGCGTGCGTCGGGAAACCGAAGCAGCCGACGCCACCTTGGAGGTCGCCGAGAACGACCGGCGTGGTGTGCTGCTGTCGGTGCTGGCCGAAACCGCCCAGGACTACATTCAATTGCGCGGTGTGCAGAACACCCGGCTCGTCACCGAACAGAACCTCGACGTCGCCCGCCATAGCCTGAAGCTCTCGCAACTGCGCCTGGCCGACGGCGTCGCGACGGATCTGGATGTCGCCGAAGCCGCCGCGCAGGTGGCCGCCATCGAATCGCGCCTGCCCGCGCTGGAGCAGCGCCAGTGGCAACTGATCAATGCCCTGAGCCTGTTGATGGGCGAAGCACCCCAGGCATTGGCGGCGGAGTTATCCACAGACGCCCCGGTGCCACAAACGCCCCGCCAGGTCGCCATTGGCTTGCCCTCGCAACTGGCTGAGCGTCGACCGGACATTCGCCAGGCCGAAGCGCGACTGCATGCCGCCACGGCCAGCATTGGCGTGGCCAAGGGGGAATTCTATCCGCGAATCATCCTGTCGGGGAACATCGGCTCCCAGGCCATGCAACTGAGCGATTTTGGCTCCTGGGGTTCGCGTTCATTCGGGATCGGCCCGCAATTGAGCTTGCCGTTGTTCGACGGGGGCCGATTGCGTGGTGTGCTCCAATTGCGTGAAGCACAACAACAGGAAGCGGCCATTGCCTATCAGCAAACCGTGTTGCGCGCCTGGCATGAAATCGATGACCAACTGACCGCCTACAACGCCAGCCAATTACGCCGCGACAGCCTTGCCGAAGCCGTGCGTCAGAACCGCATTGCGCTGGACACCGCGCAACAGCAGTACGTGGAGGGCGTGGTGGATTTCGTCACCGTACTCACCGTGCAAGGGGCGTTGCTGGCCACGCAGGAGCAGTGGGTCGAGAGCTCGACCGGCGTGTCGCTGGCGGCCGTCGGGTTGTACAAGGCGTTGGGTGGGGGTTGGGAGTCGGTGTATCCGTCGAGCGAGACGGCGCAGCGTTAATACACAGGCAATGATGGCCATCTGCTTGACGCTAGTCACCGCTGTCGTAGACTCCGTTGATCCGAAAGGGAGTGCGGTCATGCGGATTTTCTGTGTGTTGGGGTTGGGATGGGTCTTCGTCGCGAGCGTTGTCCAGGCGCAAACGCCTGGAGTAGACGATCCGCTTGCACAAATGGATGCAGGCGCCAGTGCTGCGACCAGCACCGAGGCCCGTGGTGTATTGCGCGCCAGGGACCAGGCCGTACTGGCCAGTGAGGTGCCCGGGCGGATTGTCGAATTGCCGTTCAGCGAGGGGGAGTCGTTCAAGAAGGGCGATACTCTGGCGCGGTTCGATTGCTCGGCCTATCAGGCGCAGCTCAATGCCGCTCAAGCGGCCAGCCGTGGCGCAGGTGAAGAACTGGCGCACAACCGGCAACTGGCCGCGCTGAATTCGGTCGGGCGTTTCGAAGTGGCACGTGCCGAGGCCAAGGTCAGCGAAACCCAGGCGCAGTCCCAGGTGTATCAAGTGCAGGTCAAGCGTTGCAGCGTGCTGGCGCCGTTCGATGGCCAGGTCGTCGAGCGCAAGGTACAGCGCTATGAAAGCGTTCCGGCCGGCGCGCCATTGCTGGACGTGGTCGATAATCGCACCCTGGAAATCCACCTGCTGGTGCCCTCGCGCTGGATGGCCCGACTCAAGCCCGGGCAGACCTTCAGTTTTGTTCCCGATGAAACCGGCAAGCCGTTGGCCGCGACGGTCAAGCGCCTGGGCGCGCGAATCGATGAAGGCAGTCAGACCTTGCTGCTGGTGGCCAACGTGCCTGACGCCAGCGGGTTGCTGGCGGGCATGAGCGGCACGGCGCATTTCGCGGAGTTCAAGTGAACGCGCCGGTGAGCGGCGGTGCCGAACAGGTGTTCGCACGTTTTCTTGATCTGGAGCGCCAGACCCGCGCAGCCCGAACGCCTGCCCAATTGGCCTACAGCCTGGTCAATGATGGCCAGGCACTGTTTGGCTTTCGCCATGCGGCACTGTTGATCGCCGGGAAGGTGCAGGCCGTGACCGGTGTCAGCGCGGTGGAACCGAATTCGCCGTTTGTCGCGTTCGTCGAGCAGGCCGTGGCGCAATTGTTCAAAGGCTCGCAATTGCAGCAGGCGCGGGTCATTGCCGCCGACCTCCTCAGCGAATCGCTGCAGGTGGAATGGCAAAGCCTGTCGGCTGCGCAGGTGTTCTGGCTACCGCTGATCGATCGCCAGGGCGCAGTGTTCGGCGGATTGTGGCTGGCCCGGGATGTTCCGTGGAACCCTGGCGAACAAGTGCTGCTGTCGCAATTGGGCGATACCTACAGCCACGCCTGGCAGGCGTTGCAACCGCGCAAGCCGTGGCGCCTGCGCTGGACGCGCAAACGCCAGGCATTGCTGGTGGCAATGCTATTGCTCGGGCTGTTGATCCCGGTGCGCCAATCCGTTTTGGCGCCAGCCGAAGTGGTGCCGCTCGGTGGTCGGGTGGTGGCGGCGCCGCTGGACGGTGTGATAGCCGAATTCCTGGTCAAACCCAACCAGACGGTGAAGGCCGGCGACCTGCTGCTGCGCTTCGAAAGCACCACGCTCAAGGCTCAGGCCGATGTCGCCGGACGCGCCCTTGGGGTTGCCGAGGCGGAACTCAAGGCCAACTCCCAGCGCTCGTTCGCCGATGCCGAGTCCAGCTCGAAACTGGATTTGCTGGCCGCCCGGGTCGAACAGAAACGCGCCGAGCGTGACTACGCCCGTGAACTGCTCAAGCGCAGCGAAGTGCGCGCCGAGCGCGATGGCATCGCGGTATTTGCCGATGCCGAACGCTGGACCGGCAAGCCCGTGCAGACGGGCGAGCGGTTGATGGAAATCGCCGATCCGGCTCAGGCGCAATTGCGTATCGAACTGGCCGTGGGCGATGCGATTTCCCTGGAGCCCGGTGCCGAGGTCGCCTTGTTCCTCGACAGTGACCCGCTGCAACGGCATCTGGCCAGGCTCGAACGTTCGGCTTATGAAGCGCAGCCCACGGCGGGCGGGCAATTGGCCTATCGCCTGGATGCGATTTTCGACGCGGTACCCCCGCGCATCGGTTTGCGCGGCACGGCGAAAATCTTCGGTGACCGGGCGCCGCTGGCGTTGTACCTGCTGCGTCGACCCCTGGCCGGTTTGCGTCAGAGCGTGGGCCTGTAAATGAGCCTGCCCGGCCTGCGTGCCGACCTGCAATTATTCCCGGCAGCGCCGGCACTGGACGGCGCGCCCTGCTGGACGCTGGCCGACCCGGTGCGGGGGCGTTACTTCAAGCTCGGTACCACGGCGATGCGATTGTTGCGCCACTGGTCGCTGGGTGAACCCGAGCAAGTCCTGCAAGCGGCCAATCGTGAACCGGGACTGGTACTGGACGCTGCAGATCTTGAGCAGTTGCTGGTGTTCTTGCGCGGCCACGACCTGATTACCGCCCTCGATCCCCAGCAGCGAGCCAGTTACAGCCTTAAAGCGGCTGCCCAGCACCAGAGCCTGTGGCAGCAGCTGCTGCATCAATACCTGTTTTTTCGTATTCCGCTGTGGCGTCCCGAGCGTTTTCTCAACCGTGCCTGGCCATGGCTGGAGCGCTTTGGCCCGCGGGCGCTGCGCTACGGATTGCCCGCTGTGCTGGGGTTGGGGGTGTTTCTGGTGTCGCGGGACTGGCAGCGGTTTATCGCGACCTTTCCGCATTTGTTCAGCCTTGGCGGTGCATTGGCGTTTGGCGTGGCCCTGTTCTTCGCCAAGCTCTGCCACGAATTCGGTCATGCGTTCATGGCCAAGCGCGCCGGGTGCCGGGTTCAGAGCATGGGCGTGGCGTTCATGGTGCTGCTGCCGATGTTCTATACCGATGTCAGCGATGCCTGGCGCGTCAATGATCGCAAGGCCCGGTTGCTGATTGGCGCGGGCGGTGTGCTGGCCGAGTTGCTGTTGGCGTGCATGGCCTTGCTGGCGTGGTCGTTGCTGCCCGACGGGCCGGCTCGCACCGCGGCGTTCATGCTCGCCAGTGCTACGTGGATCACGACGTTGGTGGTCAACCTCAACCCGTTCATGCGCTTTGATGGTTATTTTTTGCTCAGCGATTTCTGGCAGGTCGATAACCTGCAAGGCCGGGCGTTTGCCTTGTGTCGCTGGCGCCTTCGCGAGTTTTTGTTCGGCTACGGTGCCACGGCGCCGGAGCCTTGGTCGCCGACGATGCAACGGCGTTTGCTGATCTGGGGGTATGGCTCGTGGTTATGGCGCGCGGCATTGTTTTTCGGGATCGCTCTGGCGGTCTACCACCTGTTCTTCAAGGTGTTGGGAATCTTCCTGATGCTGGTGGAACTGGTGTGGTTCATCTTTCTGCCCATCATGAGTGAATGGCGCCAGTGGTGGAGCCGCCGCGAGCAGGCGCATGGGCCGCGGGTGCTGCTCAGCAGCCTGGTGGTGTTCGGGCTGTTGCTGCTGCTCATCCTGCCGTGGCGCAGTGCCGTCGAGGTGCCGGCCATGCTCGAAGCGGGACGGGTCAGCACCTTGCATGCGCCAGTGGCAGCACGGATCAAGGCGGTGAATGTATATGACGGGCAGTCGGTGGCGCAGGGCGATGTCCTGATCGAACTGGAGTCTCCGGATCTCGATTCGCGCCAGGCCATCGCGCGCCGGGAGATCGAGATTCAGCAGTTGCAGATGCGTCGTCAGGCCGGCCGCAGCGAAACGGCTTCCGATGCCGGGATCGTCGAGCAGCGCCTGGCCGAAGCGGTCGCGGAATACCGGGGGCTGGCGGCTCAGCGCGAGCGTTTGCTATTGCGCGCCCCCCATGCCGGCACTGTCCGCGATCTGCTGCCGCAATGGGCGGTGGGGCGCTGGCTGTCGACCCGGGAGCCGCTGGCCCGGGTCGTCGAGCGGGGTGTGCGCTTGCGCGGCTATCTGGCCGAGGCAGAGCTCTGGCGCGTGGCACCGGGTGCTACCGGACGGTTTATCGCGGACGATCCGATGCACCCGGCGATTGCCGTGCAACTGAGCGAAATCGATACCAATGGTGCGGCGTTTGTCGATCAGGAGGCGCTGACGTCCGATCACCACGGGCCGATTGCCGTGCGCCGCGATCAGTCTCAACGGGCCGAGCCGGTACAGGCGCAGTACGGTGCGCGGTTGATGACCCTCGAACCGGCGCCGACGCCGGTGCAGCCATTGCGTGGCGTGGCAGTGTTGCAGGGCAGCGGCGAGTCGTTATTGGGGGTCGCCTGGCGGCGCATGGCGGCGCTGGGGGTCAGGGAAAGCGGTTTTTAAGGAGAGCGACGATGGCGAACAACAATGCTGTGGCAGCCGAAGGCTTGGTGGTACGGCCTTCGCTAGCCAGTGACGGGCCTTTTTTGCAGCGCCTGTATCAATCGGCCCGACCGGACCTGCAATGGATCGACGACAGCGTGGAGGTGGTCGAGCAGGTTGTGGCCCAGCAGTTCCAGGTGCAGGAGCAAGGTCTGGGTGAAAACTTCCCCAATGCGATGCATTACGTGGTTGAGAAGCTTGGTACTGCGATCGGCGCGTTGAGCACTAATTTCGGGGCGAACGAGATCCGCGTGCTGTATCTGGCCTTTATCCCGGCGGCGCGGGGGCAGGGGTATGGGCGGGCGGTACTGCAGGGGGTGCAGAAAGCCGCCCAACAGATTCGTTGCCCGGTGGCGACGGTGGTCTGGGCCAGCAATCCCCATGCGCTTGGGCATTACCTGGCCCTGGGCTTTGCCGTGCAGGAATACAACGTCGCGGCAAAACGACTGGTGTGGTATCCGCAAGGCTGAAGGCACTGCGAGCCAGAAAAGGGTCAGTTGAAGGCGATGTAGAAGTAGCCTCGCTGCGGATCACGTCCCATCGACGGCACTCGGGAAACGAAAATGTTTTCCACTTTGCCCAGTTCCGGCAATTGCAGCGTGCATAACCCGTCCACAAAATCGGTCGGGACCAGGCTGTTGAGCTCGACACTGAATGGCATGCGCTCACTGTTGCGCATGCGGGCGCGGGGTGAGTCCTCAAGGTGTTCGATCTGCACCGACAATTCGCTGCCGTCGGGCAGGCGTAGGGCGACGGTCTGACCCAGCAGGGTCTGGAAATGATGGCTTTGAACCGCTTGCAACATGATCAGGCTCCGAAAAGTGAACAGTGCCGGGGGCGCGCGGCCCCCGGCGAACCCTCAGCCACGCGATGGAAAATACCCTTGCAGAGCGATGCTGAAGTTGATGACCAGGAACGGGTTCATCACGCTCATGGGCTGGGTCCCGCCAGTGGAGGCAATCTCACCGGTGACGGTGGTGCTCACGCCCTGGAGTGCCACTGCCGTTGCTCCTTGTTGATCCGAATAGATATTCGCCGTCCCCGGTCCGCCACTTGAAGCGCCGATGAACGAGTTGGTTGCCGTTGGCACGCTCACGGGATTGCTCGAGGGGTTGGCCAGTTGCAGGGTCGTGGTGGCGGTCAGTCCGGACATCTGGTGGGTGTGGTTGGGCATGTTGGCGATGGTCGCGGTGACGTTTTCGGTGCCGGAAATCTCGCCAATGGTGCGCGTGCTGAGATTGGTGCCGGTGCCTTGGGCCATCGGTAATCGACCTTGCAGGTTGGGTAGCATGAAGGTGGTCTGGCCGTTGCCGCCGTAGTTCACGCCAATCAGCGAGAACAATGCACTCCATTGCGAAATGCTTAACGTCTGGCCATTGCAAAGGGCCCAGTTCTGGGGGGCGAAATCAAAGGCGAAAGGCTGGATAGTGCCGATAAATACTTCCATGAATCCTCATCCTTCAGGTTGGTGGTTGGCGCGCCACGCGGCTGCCAGACACTGGGGTGTCGACTCCTTTTCCTTTACGTGGCTCGGTCACGCCACGCCACAGCGTAGACGCAGATTATGGGTGTCGTGGCGAGGCTGTGTTTGCCCGATGGACGCATTCCCCAAGACAGTCATCGTTAACGTCCTTCACTGATTGCGCAAAGCTCGGTATCAAGCTGGTTTAGCTTCAAATTGATATCAAAACACCACTAGTCGAAACTTCATCGATCGACTACGCTTTGTCCTACAAAAAGGACTTAACGCCATGGTGAAGGAATTGCACCAGTTCCATTTTATTTCCGGTTTGCCACGCTCAGGCTCGACGCTACTTTCTGCCATTCTTTTGCAGAACCCGCGTTTCCATGCCGGAATGACCAGCCCCGTGGGTTCCCTGTTTTCCGGTGTTCTGGACCAGTGCAGCGCTGGCAGCGAGTTCGGCGCAGTGATCGACATCGACATGCGCCGCCGCCTGTTGCGCGGTCTGTTTGATTCCTTCTACGCCGACAAGGCCGACAAACCGGTGGTGTTCGACACCAATCGCCTTTGGAGCGCCAAGCTGCCGGCCATCAACGATCTGTTTCCCAAGGCCAAGGTGATTGCCTGTGTGCGCAATGTCGCCTGGATCATGGACAGCATCGAGCGTCTTTACCGCGCCAATCCCTATGAAAACACCAAGCTCTTCGGCGATGCCGTCGAGCGCAACACCGTCTACAGCCGTTGCGAAACCCTGGCCCAACGCAATCGCCTGGTGGGTTTTGCCTGGGCGGCGCTCAAGGAAGCCTATTACGGCGAACACGCCGACTCCTTGCTGATCATCGACTATGACTTGCTGACCCAGGCACCGGAGCGGGTGTTGCGGCTGGTCTATGACTTTATCGACGAACCCTGGTTCGAGCACGACTTTGAGCACCTGGCGTACGACGCCCCGGAATTCGACCAGGCCCTCGGGGTAACCGGCCTGCACAAGGTCAGGCCCAAGGTTGCCGTACAGGCCCGGCGCACCATTCTGCCGCCGGATCTGTTCAAGCAATACTCAGATTTGTCCTTTTGGCTCGATGGCTCTGCCAGCGCCGCCAACGTCATTCGTATGAAGTCCGACGCCGCGAACATTTGATCGCGGCGTTTTTCATTGATGCGTTACGTACATTCGTTCGAGTTCGGGTGAGCAGCATGTGGTGGAGCATTTTTGGCGGAGCAAAGGCAAAGTCACGGGTAACCGAAGGCCAGCGGACGCCAGCGGCGCCCATGATCATGTCCCTGGAACCGCGCATGCTGTTCGACGGTGCCGTTGCCGCCACGGTGGCCGATACCGCCGCCCAGGCCGACAGCCATTCCACAGCCGATGCCGCCAAGGCGCCGACCGCCGATCACCCGACGGCGAGCAAGGATACCCATGGCCAGGCCGATGCCACACCGGCGGCCAGCCCCGTTGCGGTGCCGGGGCAGAGCGTGGTGTTCGTCGACTCCCGGGTGAAAGATGCCGACAGCCTGCTTACAGGCGCCGCCCCCGGGACCCAGGTCGTGAAACTGGACGCGGGCAAGGATGGGCTGCAACAGATTGCCCAATACCTGGATCAGCATCAGGGCATCAGCTCGGTGCAGATCATCGCCCACGGTAACGCCGGCGACCTGTGGCTGGGCGACAGCTATCTGTCGGCCGACAACGTCGCCGCCCGCAGCGCGGTGCTGGCGGAAATCGGCAAGGACATCAACGCCGGCGGCGACATCCTGATCTACGGCTGCTACACCGCCGAAGGCGAGCGTGGACTGAGTTTCGTCGATTCGCTGGCGCAAATGACCGGCCGCGATGTAGCGGCTTCGAACAACCGCACGGGTATTGGCGGTGACTGGGATCTGGAAATCGCCACCGGCAACATCGAGAGCGCCAACGTCCTCTCGACCATGGCCATGAGCGACTATCAGTGGGGCCTGGCCACCTGGACCGCCACCAACAACGCCAACACCGGAGTCGGTTCGTTGCGCGCAGCGCTGGCCTCGGCGCAGAACGGCGATATCGTCACCTTCAGCAGCGGTATGACGGTGCAGCTGACGTCCGAGTTGCTGATCAACAAGAACATCACCGTTGATGGCGACTTGAACAACGACGGTGCGGCCGACGTGATTCTTGACGGCCAGTACAGGACTCGAGTGATTGAAGTGGCGTCCGGCAGCACCGTGACCCTCGATGGCCTGGTGATCACCCGTGGCCTGGTGTCGGGTACGGGCGGCAACGGTGGCTACGGTGCCTCGGGCGCGATGGCCGGGGGGATTTTCAACGCAGGGATTCTGACCCTGAACAACGTTACCGTGACCTCCAACGCCGCTTCTGGTGGCGGTGGCGGCGGTGGTGTGACGGGCGCGTTTTACGGCGGTGGCGGTGGCGGTGG
>NZ_JBWKZB010000069.1:0-24647 GCF_059424105.1 Pseudomonas sp. GW456-E7
TTTAAGGCGCTTGTTAAAAGTGACTCGCCGTAAGGGCGAAACCATAAGCCGCCGTTACCTAAAAAACGGATATGTACTCAATCACCCAAGAACCTGGTCGGCTCAAAGGCCGCCAAGGTCAAAAGATCGCAGCCTTCGGCAGCTCCTACTTGTTCTGCGTCAGATACCGCTCCAGCGTCTCATTCTGCGCAGGCTGGGAATTGTCCCCCGCCACCTGCCACAACCGCCGCTCGATCCCCTGGGCCAGCAAATGCCCCACCGCCGACTCGATCGCCGACAACACACACAACTGCGCCGGCTCGTTGGTGGTATAGCCGACCTCGGCCTCAAGCAGCTTCTTGAACTCGATGAACTTGAACACCCCGGCACTGCGACCGACCGAATAAATGGTCTTGCTGGTCATCACGTTGGCCAGCACCTGCCCGCTGCGCACGTCCACCGCCCGCAGGTTCACCGTGACCTGATCCACGCGGTACTCACGGGAAATGTCGATGCCCAGATAGCGAGCCCCTTCCCCGCCACTGCGCACGTTGGTGTCGTAGGCGATGATCCCGCCTTCGAGCATCATGTTTGCCGCCTGCAGCGGCGGCAGTTCACCGAGGATGTTCACCGGTGTATTGGGTTTCTTTTGCGAGGCGCGGATGATCTTGCGCTCGGTCAACAGGTTTTGCAGCCCTTCACGCTCCAGTACCACGAACCAGCCACTGGCCTGCAAGGCGTCCATCAGCATGCTCGCCGCGCCCTGGGTCACGCTGGTGGAAAACGAGCTGGCCGGGGTTGGCTTGTATTGCCCGGTCTGGTCGCGAAAGCCGTACACCACGGCCATCAACTTGCCCTTGGGGCGCGGCAAGTTCAACAAGTCGTAATAGGTCGAGGCCCTGGGGGTCAGGGTCGGCGTTTCCGTGTCCTGTTCAGCGGACATCGGTTCACGCAGACCACAGCCGGAAAGCACCGCCAACAGCATCCCTAGCACCATTATTCTTTTCATATCCGTAACTCCCCATCGGCCCATATCCCCATCAAGGGGTGGTGGTGATGCCGTTTACCTGGATTTCCGACACTTCACCGGTTGCCCGGTCGGTCACGTTGATCGTCAATGCCCCCGAGTCGTCGATGACGTTGACGATAAAGGCGTCAGTCGACAGGCTCCCGGTGTTGCCCGTGGAGATGTTGTCCAGCAGTTGCCCCAGCAACCGCGATTGCAACTGACTGGTAAACCGTTCCAGGGCCGAAGTGCCGACCACAGCGGTACGGTTGTTCAGATCGGGATCGTCGTAGTCGTTCTGCGCCTGGGCGTTGTTGAGCAGCCAGGTGCCGTTCAACGGATTGCCGCCGAACGCCGGGTTGATGGGGGTGTAGACCAGCTCTGTGGCATGGACCAGGCCAGCACTTCCCGCCCCGGCAAACCAGAGGCCGAGCAACCACAGTCCCGTACGCTTGCCGAAAGTTGTTTCCTTCATAGTTCGTCCCTCTCAAGGTCGGTGGTGTCCTGCAACAAGGCTTCCAGCTTGCGCCGCACGATCTCCATGCGAACCTGGTCGGCAGCCTCATAGGCCTCGTCTTTCAACTCCACTGTGTTCGGCGGCAGGAAGCGCCGATAAACCAGTCGTTGCTGAAACTCCACGGTCACCAGGCTGCCCCAGCGCGCCGAAGGTCTTTCGCGTACCACCAGGTTGAAGTCCATCGGGCTGGTGGCACGCAGGCGCTCACTGAACGAGTAATAAAAGTCATGGCCGATGTGCGAAATCGTGTCGTCGATGATGAACCCCAGCATCTCGTCGTCTTGCGCCGAGGCGAAGCTCGCCCCCAGCGACAGGACCAGTGCCGCGAGCCAGTGCCGGATCAAGGCTGCAATGCCTCAGGTGCGGTGGACTGTGCTTTGGGCTGCCCGCTGGTGTCATCGAGGAAGGCTTTCTCGGCCACGAACTGCCAGTCCTTGTAGCTGGCCATGCCGTTGAAGTCCGACCACTGGCTGGGAAAGTTCACCTGCTTGAGCGGTTTCTCCGTGGAGGGGCAGTACACACCGCTGATCCGTCCGTCGACACCGCGTATCAGCTCCCATTCGCCCCCCGTCATCGGCTCCGGGTACAACTGGCGGATATGGTGCATGGCCGACGGGAAGCGCTCGTCCTGCAACAGGTCCGCGAGTTCTTTCGGGTACATGGCGACGCCGGGCGAACTGCGGTAATAGCTGCGCAGCGCCTGGGCATACTGCGTACCGACCCAGAGCAACTGGTTTTCCCGGTCCCGGCGTGAAGCGGTGGCCCACAACTCGCCGGCACTGGCCAGGCCCATGCCCATCACGACAATCAGAAACAGCACACCCAGGTAGGTGAAGCCGTCCTGGCCCGAAGGCTTACCATTCGGAGTAAAGGCTGCCATCACGAGCCCTCCCGGAGGCGCCACTCTTGATATCGGCCACCCCGCCCGCCACGCCTTCCGGTGGCGGGACCATGACCCAGGTATCCTTGCGCTCGGCAATCGGGTCCAGCGGCTGGTTACGCAGGTAGCGCAGTTCGACCAGCTGTTCGATGGAGTCGGGATAACGCCCGGTGTCGCCGTAGTAGTGGTCCAGCGCCTCGCGCATGGACGACAGGCTCTGGCGCAGGGTGGTCTCTTTCGAGGCTTCCAGGCTGGTGAAATAGCGTGGCATGGCGATCGTCATCAGGGTCGCGATGATTGCCATGACCACCATCAGTTCCAACAGGGTAAAACCCTTTTGCCGACGCATATGCTCACCACTCACGATAGGCGATGCCGTTGAGACCCTTGCCCCGGGCCTTGGAGTAAACGTCAAAGACGTCCTGGCCCGCCCGCGGGTTCTCAGCCGAACTGTCATAGGCACGCAGGCCCCAGCCGCCCTCGTCGTCACGCTTGACGGTGGCCAGCGGATCACGGGGGATGCGCCGCAGGAAATAGAACTTGGCCCCCTTGGCGCTGCGCACGTCACGTACACCGTCGACCAGCACTTTCAGGTTCGGCGGGTAGCCGTTGCTGTCGAGCGACTTCTCGATATAACCGGCGTCGAAGGCACGCTTGTAGGCGTCGATGCCATCGCGGATCTGGTACAGCGCGGTCCGCAGTTCCTGCTCTTTGCCCCGGCGCACCACCGTCTCGGTCAGCGGTGCGGCCATGCCGGCCAACAGGCCGACCAGGGCCAGCGTCACCACGACTTCGATCAGGGTAAAACCGCGTTGCGAGGCGTTCATGATCAAGGCTTTCCGACGGTAACGGTGGTGGCGATCGGTGCGCTCATGGGGCCGGTCTGAACCGTCGTGTTCATCGAACGGTCAGGGGCCTGGATGTGCATGCTGGTTTCGGTGCCGGTCGGGAATTCCATGTCCGACGGGCTCTGGTACGGCAGGTTGCGCACGATCCGCGGGGTGATCGACAGCACCAGTTCGGACTTGCTGACATCGTCCTTGTTACTGCCGAACAGGCGGCCAAGGCCAGGAATGTCGCCAAGGCCAGGGATCTTGTTACCGCTGCTGCCATGGTCGTTGCGCACCAGACCGGCGAGGATCTGGGTTTCGCCATCATGCAGACGCAAGGTGGTCTGGGCGTTGCGGGTATCGACCTGGACGGGAATGGTGCCCTGGGCGGTCGGCGTCAGCGGCGTGGCGTTACTGACTTCCAGCGCGATCTTGATCGCCACTTCGTTGTTCAGGTGCACGATGGGCTGCACTTCAAGCTTCAGACCGACGTCGAGGTAAGTCACGCTTTCGGTGATCACCGGGCCCTGGGTCGAAGGCACCGAGGTGGCGCTGATGATCGGCACGCGCTGACCGATGTGGATGCGCGCCTGTTCGCGGTTGCTCACCCGGATCACCGGGCTGGCCAGGGTGTTGATGTCCTTGTCCTGGGCGTTGATCTTGGCCTGGGGCGCCGGGCTGATGGAGATGCGGCTGGAGTCGATGCCTTTGAGCTGGTCAAGGATGGACACTGGCGAGCCGTCGCTGTTGATCACACCGAAGGTGTTGGGCCATTGCAGGCCGAGGTCGAGAATGCGCTGACGGGCCACTTCCATCACTTCCACTTCCAGCACCACTTCGGGGTTGGACTGGTCCTGCGATTGCAGGAGTTTTTCCGCCATGCGGATGGCGTCGCCGGTGTCGCGCATGGTCAGGGTATTGAGGCGTTCATCGACGAACACGTCGCGGGTCTTGAGCATGGTCTTGATCATGTTCAGCGCGGTGTTGGCATCGATGCTGGTCAGGTAGAAGGTGCGCATCACCAGCTCCTGGTAATCCTTGAGCTTCTGCGGCGAGTCCGGGTAAATCAGCAAGGTGTTTTCATTCACCACTTTCTGGTGCAACTGGTTCTGTTGCAGCAGCAATTCCACGGCGTCTTCGATGCGCACGTCACGTACGAAGATCGTGGCTTTCATGTCCGGGCGCAGGTCCTTGTCGAAGATGAAGTTCAGGCCGGCGACCTGGGACAGCACTTCGAAAATGGTCTTCAGGTTGGCGTCGCGAAACTCCAGGGTCACCGGCCGGTCCAGGCGTGTACGCAACTGCGGGTACTGCACCACGTTGCGGCTCTGCACCAGGCGGATGCTGTCTTGCAGTTCCCGGGCTCCCTCGTTCTGCGGGTCCAGTTCGAGAATCTGCTTGACCTGGCGGTCGGCACCGTAGATGTCACCGCGACGCAGGTCGCCACGGGCCATTTCGAGTTTCTCGTCCATGCTGCGCAGGTAGTCGAGCTGGCGCAGGGAGTCCTGGGCACGACGGTTGTTCGGCTCGATACCCAGGACCCGGCTGTAGCCCATGCGGGCCCCGGCAAAATTACGCTGGGCCCGGTCCATGTCGGCCTGGGTCAGCAGTGCCGTCACGGCGCGGGCCCGACCACTGTTGAGTGCTATGTGCAGATCGGTATCGCGAGGGTTCTCGCGCAACCCCTGTTCGATGCGAGCCAGGCCGGCTTCGTACTGGCCAGATTCCATCAGGGCGGAAGCTTCTTCCTTGGCGACCTGCGCCGAACTGCATGCAGCCAGCCCTGCGCAGAGACAAAGGCTCATCAGCAAACGGGATTTGTTCATTCCGTACTCCCCACAGACAGAGTCTGAGCTAAATGCAGAGGCAGGTAGACCAGGCTCAGCTCCTCGTTGGAAATGCGCTCGATCCGCCAGGTTTCGTCGATGACATCCCCTTTGCGTACGACGTATATTTTTTCGCCGCTCTGCAAGAACACCTGCAGATCGGAACGGTCATCCAGCCTGCCGACAAACTGGAAGGGCAACGGCGGTGCAGTGGGGACCTGCACCTCTGGGGTCACGACTACCGGTTGTTCAATGACGGTGCCGAGGACCGGCTCCGCTTTCCAGCTGCGGGCGGCGAACAGGTCGCCTGCCGGGCTCAGGTCCTTGATCGGTACGACCGCCGCGGCGCTCGATGCAGCCGCCGCTGCGCCGGGGGCCTTGCCTTTGGCTGACGTGGCCACGGCGACCAGCGCCGGGTCGCTGTCGTCAGCCTGCTTGAAGTATTCGGGGAACCAGGCGAGCGCGGCCGCTACACCGAAGAACGCCACCCAACCCACCACTCGTTTGGTATTCATCATGACCTCGACAGGTAAAGGGTCATGCGGATCCGCCCGGTCAGGTCGGTATCGGCGATCTTCTTGCGCTGCAGCTCCACATCCTCCAGCACCACCGCCGGCAACTGGCCGAGCAAGGCGTGCAGGAAACGCCGCAGTTGCGGATAGCTGCCACGTACCGGCAGCAGAATCTGATAACGGGCCAGGTGCGTCTTGGGGTCCACGCCCAGGGAGTACTCACCCCGGGACAAGGTGATGCGCTCCTGGGCGGCCAGGGCGTAGATCTTGTCGATGGCCACGGTGGCCTGGGGCTGGGACGGCAACTTGCTGCGGAAGTCGTCGAGCTGGCGCTGCGGCACCACCGGTGCGGCCACCGTGCCGTCTTCGACCTTGGCCAGGTACTCGGTGGCTTCGCGGGTCTGCTGGCTGAGGCTTTGCAGCGACTGCCAGTCCGGCAGCAATCCGACCAGGCCATAGCTCAGCGCCAGCACCAGCATGGCCAACCCTGCCAGCCCCGGAACGCCCAGGCCTTGCAGGTATTCGTGGACGATCAATTTATGGATTTGCATCGCCGATCTCCCAGGTAGCCGACAGGTTGAACTGCACCGGGTGTTCCGGCACGTTGGCGACAATTTCGTGGCTCAGCAGCGACACGTCGGACAGCTCGTCGCTGGCTTCGAGGCGGCGGTGGAAATCGAGCATGGCGTCCAGGTCCATCGCCTCGGCGCTGATCCGGACCTGGCCTTTGCGGGCGTCCGGGGTCAGGGTCAGCAGGGCAATGTTGTCCCGCGGCATGGCTTCCAGCGTGGCGAACAGACGCTCCCAAGGGCGGCGCAACTGCTGGGAGACCTTGCGCATTTCGGCCAGGTTCTGCGCCTGCTCGCGAGTTTCCGCCGGGGTCAGGCCGGGCTTGCTGCCGTTGTCGCCGGTGAGCACCCGCTGGGTGGTTTGCAGGTGGCCCTGCTGTTGTTCGGCCTCGTTGCTCAGGTGCTGCTGCACCAGCGCGCAACTCAGTGTCAGCACCACGCCACCGGCCAGCAGGCTCCAGCCCAGGGGGCCTGCACGGCGGCGCGGCTGGAAGTCGAGCATCAGGGGGCGCATGTCAGGCCACCGCCCGAGACATGACGTACAGGCAATCGCGTACGGCTGTCCGGTCTTCTTCGAGGGTGCGCAGATGCACACCGGGCACATCAGGGTGCGAGTCGATGCGCGCCGGCGCATGCAGGTAGACCGTCAACGGCCGTTCGCTGGTGGATGCCTGCAACTGGTTCTCACGGCCGATCAGCGCCGTCAGGGCCGCATCACTGTCGCTGCTGCCCACCGAACGCACCGAAGTCCAGCGCCCTTCCCGGGCCAGCAGCATCACGCTGCGTACCGGTTCGGCGACCACGAACAGGAAGTCCTCGGCATCAAGGCTTTTATCGAAATGGTTGAACGCCGCCATCAGGTACGGCTGCACCGAACGCAGGCGCAAGCCACGCGCGCTGACCAGGGCGCGCAGGCGGTCGAGCAAGTCCTGGGGCAGCGCGGTAGCGATACGGTCATAACCGGCAGGCTCGGCCGACAGCACCAGGCTCCAGGGTTGCGTCGGCGCACCGTAGAGATCTTCGAAACACAGTTGGGCGAAGCCGAGCAATTCGGCCGGGCTGCTGATCTGATCGCTCCAGGGCACCAGGCAATAGCGGCTGAAGTGTCCGGAGACCACCACCGTCAGTTCCGCCCTGGCAACGGCGTGCTCGGCCAGCAAACGGTCGAGGGTGTCGAGGGCCACCGCCCAGGCCTGGAAACCTTCGTCGATGTAGCCGACGCTGCCCAGCCAGTGGGTTGCACTGCCTTGCCGATGCCCCAGGCCTACACCGCTGGCGCCGAGCACGGCGACAAATTGCTCACGAGATAAAAGTGACACGATTGATCTCCTCGAGAGTGGTCCGGCCTTGTTCGACCATCTCCAGCGCCGACTCGCGCAACAGGCGCAAGCCACGTTTGCAGGCATGGGCCTTGATTTTCGAGATGGGTTGGCGCTCGACGATCATTTGCCGCAGTTCGTCATCCAGGTGCAGCAGCTCGGCAATCGCACTGCGCCCGCGATACCCGGTGCCCCGGCAATGCCCGCAACCCTTGCCGTGGACGAACGTGTAGTGAGCGACCTTTTGCGGATCGAGCCCCGAGACCTCCAGCTCTTCTTCTGTCGGGCTGTAAGGGGTGCTGCAACTGGTGCAGACCAGGCGGATCAAACGCTGGGCCAGGACGGCATTGAGTGCCGAGACCAGGCTGTAGGGATCGATTTCCATCTGGGTGAACCGGCCGATCACGTCGAACACGTTGTTGGCGTGGATGGTGGTGAACACCAGGTGACCGGTGAGCGCCGATTGCACGGCGATCTGTGCGGTGTCCGGGTCGCGGATTTCACCGACCATGATCTTGTCCGGGTCATGACGCAGGATCGAGCGCAGGCCCCGGGCGAAGGTCAGGCCCTTTTTCTCGTTGACGGGGATTTGCAGTACGCCCGGCAGTTGATATTCCACCGGGTCTTCAATGGTGATGATCTTGTCCACGCCGTGGTTGATCTCGGTGATCATCGCGTACAGGGTGGTGGTCTTGCCGCTACCGGTAGGCCCGGTCACCAGCACCATGCCGTAGGGTTCGGCGGCCAGCCGGCGCAACTGGCGCAGGGTATCTTCTTCAAAGCCCAGGGCCTGCAGTTGCACGCCACAGACTTTGTCGGCGAGGTCCTGTTTGTCGAGCACCCGCAGCACCGCGTCTTCGCCGAAGATGCTCGGCATGATCGACACCCGGAAGTCGATCTGCCGGCCGCTGATGCCGATCTTGAAACGACCGTCCTGGGGCACGCGTTTTTCGCCGATGTCCAGTTCAGCCATGACCTTGACCCGGGAAATCACTTGCTCGGCGAACTCGCTGCCCTGGATCTTGCTGATGTTGTTGAGCACACCGTCGATCCGGTACTTGATCACCAGGCCGCTGCCGGTGGTGCCGAGGTGGATGTCGCTGGCGTGCATTTTCAGCGCGTCGTACAGCGTCGAGTTGACCAGCTTGACCACCACGCTGGCGTCTTCGCTGATGCTGGTCAGGGACAGGCTTTGCAGGGTGTCGATCTCGGCTCCGCCCTCGGCCTGGGCGTTGAGCGATTCCACCGCGTGGAAACTTTCTTCGTGACGCGCAAGGTAGGCCTTCAGGTCGTCGGCATGCACCAGGTACAGCGGCGCGCCGTGCAGGCATTCATCGATCCAGGCCAGGCGTGCGCTGTCGAAGGGGTCGGCGAACACGCCGATGACCGCGTCGTCGTGACGCAGCAGGATGAATTCACGCTTGAGGCATTGGGCCAGGGTCACCCGGTCGAACACCGGGGTGGCACTGAACAGGCTGTCGGTGTCGAGCACCGGGTAGTGCAGGGTTACACCCAGGCACTGGATGAAAGGCATGGGAGCCAGTTCACTCAACTCCCCGAGGGTGTCCAGCATCCGCTCGCCGGAACTGGTGGCCAGGGCGCGGGCCTGGGCCAGTTGTTCACTGGTGAAACGAGTCGGTACACCTTCCACTTGCGCCGGTTCTACGGCAAGGGATAGACGGTCCATGGCATGCTCTCCAACGCCCGGGGCTTTGAGCCCTGTCGGCGCGGCGAGCCATTTCGGCACAGGCCGGAACGTCTTGTCGCGCCACTACTCCCCGGTGAGCAATTGTTCGTCGTCTGGCGCCTTGGAGGCCGATGTATTTTTTCGGCGATCTGCAAGCACCCAACTACCGTCGTACAACTGCAGCGGGAAACTCTCGGTCCTGCTCTGGCGTCGTTCGACGAATCCTTCGGAGGTGCTCACACCCGGCCTGGGCTCGCGTCGCCTGCCCAGAAGATCAAGCACTGCACGGGCCAATTCCGCCAACGGAAAGGGCTTGAACAGGATATGGCTGACTCCCAGTAGCCGGGCCCGCTCGCAAACTTCCGCGGTTGGATGCCCTGTGATCAGCACAAAATGGCACTTCCTGTTCTGGCGGACGGCATCGAGCACCTGAAAGCCTTCCATATCGGGCAAGCGGTAATCGAACACCATCACATCGGGTGCGAAATCGTCTGCTTCGGCGATTCCATGTGCACCGTCGTGAGCAATCCGGACTTCCAGCGCTTGCGCCTGCAGGTAACCCTGGAGGTTTTCCGCCAGCAGCTGTTCGTCATCAACAACCAGTACTTTATTTAACAAGGTCGACTCCTTGAAACCGCAGGTCCGGGTTTTGAACCTGGCGGAGCGCGTGCCCTGAGAGGACTAACGCACACTTCATGCCAGACTGAGCGCCGGTAAATTTAGACCTTCATGTCCTTGAATTTAAAAACAATGCCTTTTCGTCCAGCAATCCCATCCCCCAAAAACGGGGAAAGCGATCGGATGGGCATTGACGTTTTTCCCCCATTGTTGGGGAACACCCTAGTCATCATCAATCCGCTCGATCCGATTACGCGAACGCAATTGTGCCAATGCCTGCAAGCGCGCCTGAACCTGTTGCTGCCGGGCAAGGTAAGCCCTGACCATCTCAAGTCCTTGTTCCTCTGGGACATGGATCGCCTCCCTGTGGTTCTCTGAATAAATCAGATGCCAGCCCACCGACGTGCGCACGGGTTCGCTGAGGGCCCCCGGTGCCAGGGCAAACGCGGCAGCCTCGAACTCCGGCAGCATCCGCCCACGGGGAAAGTAGCCCAGGTCACCCCCTTCGCTGGCCGACGCGTCTTCGGACCCGCTACGGGCAACGCTGGCGAAATCGGCCCCGGCAACGATGGACGCCCTTATCGCCATCAAGCGTAGTCGCGCGGCCTCGACAGTGGAAGCATCCGCACCGGGCGCTACCTTGACCAGGATATGCCGGGCCCGCACTTCTTCGGGCCGGTTCAGCTCGTCACGGTGTTCTTCGTAGTACGCCCGGACCTGTTTTTCGTCCGGGCCGGCGGCCTGGATGAGGTCATCGAACACTTGCCGGGCCGCCAGTTCACGGCGGGTGTATTCGGTGTAACCGGCCTCGTCGAAACCGGCCTCTTCCAGACGCCTGGCAAACACCTCGGCTCCGCCCATGGCCTGACGGGTCTGATCGATCTGGTCCTTGACCACGGCATCACTGATCACCACGCCGCGCTTGACGGCTTCCTGCCACAGCAATTCGCGGTCGATCAAGGCATCCAGCGCGGCCTTGCGCAGTTGCTTGTAGGCTTTCGGATTGCGGATGTTGCCTACCGCCCGGCCCTGATCTTCCAGGTATTCGGCGAAGTAGCGCTCCAGGCGCAGTTGGGAAATTTCCTCGCCATTGACCCGCGCCGCGGCCGGACCATTGCTGCACCACGCCACGGGCACCCATAGCGTCAGCAGGACCAGCAAAGCGTTGAGTTTCATGATCGGCCTCCGGTCAGGGCGTGGCAGCGACAGGTTTATAGGGGGCGACCAGATAGAATCGCTGGTCCGGCAGATCCACCGTGACGATATGGGCACCACTCAAGCCCAGGCGTCGGCCAGGACCAAAGCTCATCAGGGGTGTCAGCCCGGTATCGAAGTCATGCAGGCCTTCCAGGGCGCTGACCAGCTTTTCGCGGCTGGCATCCCGCCCGGCCTGCTTCATGCCTTCGCTGAGCAGCATCATCGAACTGAACGCGCCCACTTGCAGTATCGCGTGCTGGCCACCGAGGCCCTGGTGTTCGCGCAACTGGGTCAGGGCCAGGCGCCCGGCCTGGGTCCAGTCGCTGGGCACGAACGGATAGGCCAGGAACACCCGCCGGGAAAATCCGCTGGGCACCTGCGTCAGATTGCCCGCCACCTGGTTCGAGGTAGCGAACAGGTAAGGCACCTGCCCCGCCGTTTGCAGGCGCTCGGCCAGCCGGCTGAAGCCGCTGCTGGTGCCCAGGTAAAACACCGAGCGCGAGCCCAGGGGCAAATCATCCCCGCTCGGGTCGTAGGCTTGCAGGCGCACCTTTTGCCAGGCGTGCCCCTGCAAGTACTGGCCGAGTTCCTGCGCCGCCAGCCGTTGGCCGGATTCGTCCGGATAGGCGATCAGCGTCGGCCCCTGAAGCACCCGCAGGCTGGCACTGGCGTAATCGGCCAGGGCGATCAATTGCTCACGAAGCCCCGGCAGTGGTTCGAATATCTGCGGGCTGGCGTGGGGCGTGCCCTGCAAGGACAGCGGCCCGATCAGGGGAATGCCGGCCCGTTCCAGGCGCATGGCGAGGTCCACGTCCAAGGCCGGCGCCAGCGGGGCGATCAGGGCGAACACCTGCTCTTCATCGATCAGCCGGTCCAGCGCCTTTTCGGCACTGGCGTGATCGGTACCGGGGTCGAGGATGGTCAGGCGCAACTGCCGGCCGTGAATACCCCCCGCCGCGTTGATACGCGTCACGCAGCCCTTGAGCACCGCCGCCACCGTGCCGCTCTCCTCGCTCAATGGCCCGGTGCCCGGCAGCAACGTGCCCAGGTGCAGACTGTCGGGGGTCAGGCCCGGATCGCGGTCTTCGGCCAGGCGCTTGAGGTATGCCGTCAGGTTGCGTTGATCGTTCATCGACAACACGAACCGTGGCATCGACGGATCGAGCCGGTTGTTGCCGGGGTCGCGCCCCTCCTGCACCGCCCGCGCCAGGGTGCTGTCGCTGTAGCCCGGGTAACTGCGGCCGTTGATGTGCTGCTGGCCATGGCTGCTGGCCAGCCGCGACCAACTCAGGTCCGGGGGGCGCACCCCGCCTTCCGGGCGCCCGAGGCCGTCTTCGCCATGACAGTTGGCGCACGGCAGGCTGGTGGCCGGCAGCACCATGTTCGATGCGCCGACCCGGGCCATGATCGGCTCGCCGCTGGCCGATACACCTTCGCGGTACAGGCGCTTGCCGGCACTTTCGCTGGGGCTCAGCGGCAGCGCCTGGACGCTGAGCGTAAGGCCGCCGAAGAGCAGCAGGCCAAGGACGAGGGCAGTATTGATGGCCATGGCTAGCGTCCGGCCACGGGCATTGCCAGCAGCTGCAGGCGCTGGGCAATGGCGGCCGCCGGGGCATCGGGACGGATTTTGCTCCAGCGTTTGTTGGCCACGTCACCGACGATCAACTGGGTGGAGTGCTGCTCGGGGGTCGGCACGATCTGACCGATGCGACCCAATACAAGGTCCATTTGCGCCTTGTCGCCGGTAAGAAAAAACCAGTGGGGCCCATCGACGCCCTGTTTCAAGGTGTAAGCCTTGAGTACCGCCGGGGTGTCCCGCAGCGGATCACTGGTAAGGGAGATAAAGGTGATGCCGTCGGCCTTGTCGCCGAGCACTTCACGCACTTCCTTGAGCTTGCGGGTAATCAACGGGCAAGCATCGTCGCAACGGGTGAAAATCACATTGAGCAGCACCACACGGTCTTTCAGTGTGTCGCTATAGAAACGCAGCGTGTTGCCGTTCTGGTCCTGCAACGGCGTGTCGGTGAACCAGGTCTTCGCGTCATGGGTGCCGCTGGACGGTTGCGCGGCGGCCACCGCAAGCGCGGGCTGCTCATGCCCTTCGTGGGCAAACGCCACTGAACTGAAAATGCAGTAGCAGATGCCCAGGGCAAACCAGTCGATGGCTCTCATGGCTGTTGCTCCATGGCAATGGCAGTGTGCTTGACGTGGGTGTTGCGTTCACCACTGAGTTTCTCGACGGCCCGGGCCAGTTCCGTCGGGTCGGTGAAACCGTAGTAGCGGGTCCAGAAGCGGTTGTTGCCGTCGCCCACCAGAATCAGCGGCGAGTGGTTCTTGAAGTCACCGCTGTAGGCGCCCAGGCCCTTGAGGGTGGCATCGACCGACTGCGGCGAACCGGTCAGCCAGCTCCAGCCCGGCCCCTGCTGGAAAGTGCGGGCGTAGTCGTTCAGGCGTTGGGGATCGTCACGCTGCGGGTCGATGCTGATCGACACCAATTGCACCTCGCTGCCGACCCGCGCACCCAGCTGTTTCTGCACCTTGCCCATGATCGAGGACACCACCGGGCAGACCGTGGTGCAGCTGGTGTAGATGAACCCCATGACCACGATCTTGTTGCTCACCAGGTCTTTTTCCAGGCTGACGACCTTGCCGTTCTGGTCCAGCAAGGTCACGTCGGCAATTTTGATCCGGGCGGTCTCCTGGCCGGCCTTCCTGGCGGCCCTGTCGTGCCCGGCGTGCTCGTCCGTCGAATGAGCCAGCGCCTGGCCGATACCGATGGCCAACAGGCAGAACGTCAGCATGCCGCGATGTGCGAATCGGTTCATGTCAGTTTCCTCTTAGTGGGTATCGCCGGGTATGACCCGGACGCTGGCAAAGGTCTTGTCATCGAAACTCGAGCCCAGGGACGCCGCACGCACGTGCAGGTACCAGGCACCGTCCTGGTCGAGGGTCACCGGGGCTTCATAGACACCGTCGGCGACTTCCAGCGCGGCGACCTCCTGTGGTCGCGATGTCGGGGCGCGGAAGTAGCGCACCTGGACATCCCGGACCCCGCTGCGCTGCGCCTTCTGCTTGCCCTCGACGATGCGAAAGCGCACCAGGTACGGGCTGCCCAGGTCAGCGGTGGACTTGTCGAGCATGAACTCCACTTTCGGCACGCCACGGTGCGGGTCGAGCCGCTTGTCCTCCTCCACCAGGGTGCTGAAGCAGTGGATGATGTTCGGCTGGTTGAGCAGGAACGCCACGTCGAAACGCCCCGCCGCCGGTAGCTTGACCCGCGAGCTGTACAGCCCCGGCGCGATTTCCCGCAGGCTGCGGTCAATGACCAGTGCTGCCCGCGCCACTTGCCCGCGATTGGGGTAACCGGACATCGGCGCGTTCATGCCTTCGGCGTAGAAGTAGGTGGTGTTGTCCACCGGGTTGACCACGAACACCGCGTTGTCGTCCCGCGATACCGCCAGGCTTGACGCCAGTGGCAGGTCACCGGCCATCCGCGGTGCCTGGGGTCCGGCCTCGAACCCCTGGGTGATCGGCGTGCGGCCCTCGCCGAGGGAGGCCAGGTTGATCATCGTGACCTTGGGCGAAGCCAGCCCGCGCACGTAGGCATAGGCTTTGGTGAACACCACTTGCCAGGGCTCGGCGGAGACGTTCAGTTCATGGATCAACGCGTCGTTGGCGGTGTCGATCACCGCGGCCTGGTTCTCCAGGGTGTTGAGCACGATGCCGAAACGACCGTCGGCGCTGAAGCCCATCGGGCCCAGGCCCTGCTTGAGCCTGATCACCCGGCGCACCGACTGGCTGTTGCCGTCGACGACGGTCACCGTGCCATCCTTGCCATCGGCCACATAGGCGGCACCGGACAACGGCGAATACCTCACCGACAACGGGTGCGAACCGGTCTTGAGTTGTTTGCTGATGCTCAGGCTGGCGATGTCGACGATGCTCAGCGTGCCGTCGTCGCGGTTGGTGACAAAGGCAAAACGGCTGTCCTTGCTGAAAGCGATTTCGTGGTGCCCGGCCCCGGTGGCCAGGTGCTTGAGGGGTTTGAGGCTGGCAGCGTCAATCACCGTGACCCCGGATTGCCCGTCGGCCTTGGCGTTATTGCCGACCCACAGCAAGCGTTCGTCCGGTTGCAGCGCCACGCGCACCGGATGGCTGCCGGCAACCACCGAGTCGATCAGCTTGAACTCTTGACTGTCGATCACCGCCACCTCGCCGGCGGCGGGCATCGAGACAAACACTCGTTTGTTGTCTTTGGGCGTCACCCAGTCCATCGGCGGCTGTTTCAGTTCAATCCGCGCCAGGGTGCTGGTGATGCCGCCGACAGACACCGACGGATCGATCACCGAGACGCTGGCGTCACGGTTCATCACCAGCAGGAAGTAGCTGTTGAGGTCGAGCAAGGGGCGTGCGCCGATGTTCGATTTGAGGAAGGTACCGACCCGCGACTTGCAGCTCCTGTCGCGGCCCTGGGCCTGGTCGGCGGCGACCGCTTGCGGGTCGAGCCAGGCGCCCGGCGCGACGCCGGACAAGGGTTGGCCCGAGGCTTTGTCCGTCACGCGAAATTGCACGTCGGCGAAGCCGCCCTCACGCAATACGCCGTCCTCGGCCAGCGGCTTCACATCAAGGACCACCGAAATCCCGTCACGCTCCAGCGTCCGGTCGCTCCAGGTGTCGGGCAAGGCGACCTCGCTGAGCATGTTCGCAGGCGCCGTTCGCCACACGCCGATCCCGATCAGCGCCATGCCGACGATCAGCGCGCTGCCAACGATTTTGATGGTCCTGTCCATAGCACTTTCCTCTATACAGATCTGTGTCTGCCTTGCATGCCCCTGGTGGGCGCGAGCCTGCTCGCGATGGCGTCATTCGCCGCACCACACACAACCGAGGTGATGCCTTCGCGAGCAGGCTCGCTCCCACAGGGGTGGTGCTTTACAACCCCTTTCCTACGGTGCCGGTGCCGTTGTCGGCGCCGGTTCATTCGTGACCCGCAGCAAGCCCCACAGACCGGCGGTGTTGCCGAAGGACGCGTTGTCACGGAACAGGTAATCCCCGGCAATCGCATTGCTGCCACCGGCGCTCGGGTGCATGGCGCTGAAGTGGGCGGCCGGCAGCACGCTTTCACGGGCGCCGATGTACATCGACATCGGGTTCAGGCCGAACCGCACCGAACCGACGCCGGGGGTCCACATCGGATAGCCGTCGACATCGCTCTTCTCCGACAGGTACGGGTTGACCGACCAGAGGTGACCGTCGAGCTGGAAAGTCGCGCCGCGACTGCCGCCGGTCGGCATCAGCACATGGGTGCGGAACGGCTGCCCGGGTTTGACGTAGAACACCGGCGTTTGTGGATCGCCGCCCACCAACGCGTTGCTGTAGGCCATGTGGGCGTTGGGCACGTCACCGTAGCCAGAGCCGTCCGCGCGGCCGAACGGTGCATCCGGAGCGAGGCCGAAGCGATACCACAGGGGCTCGGTCTTGTAGTTGATGGCCATGCCGGCGTTGTCCTTCGGATCGTTCGGCACGCCCATGCCTTCCGAGGCGATGCCTTCCACCGGCCGTCCACTCGCCCACCGCAGGTTCAAGGCCCGCTGCCAGACCATCGCGAAGTCACGGTAGACCGCCTGCCCCGTCGCCGTGACCGTGGCCGATGCCCGCTTGGCGTCCTCGACCCAGGTGGCGCCGGCCGGCAGCACACTCATCGCCCCGCCAAGGCCTTTTTGCGGCTGCTTGATCACATCCGCCGGGGTGAAATTCAGGCCGCCGAACTCCACCGCCGTGGCGTTGATGTTGTCGACGTTGCGGCCCAGTTGGGTCACCGGTTTGCCTTCACGCTCCAGGTGCCCGGCGTAGTACTGGTAGGTACGGGTCGGGTAGGCACCGCTGTTGCCGACTCGCGGTGGCACGGTCTGGATCGGGTTGACGCCGACGTTGGTGCCGTCGGACTTGGTGACGTCGTAGGCCAGCAATTGCGCATGCAGGCCGACATGGCTGGAGGGCCGCAGCAGGTTGTTGTTGAAGGTGGTCGAGCCGTCGCCGTCATTGCGGTCACGCTTGACCAGCCCCTGCAGGATGGCGGTCTGGGCCAGGTCAGGCATCACGCTCGGCAGACGGTTCTCCAGGGTGATATTGATGCAATCCCCGGCCGCGGCGCGCAGCACCAGCGGTTCGACTGGCACGCCCGGCTTGAGCTTGCCGGTGCTCGGGTCGAGGTCGGCCTTGCGCACGTACAGGACCGCGGTCGGGTCATGGATCGGCCCGCTCTGGCCACCGATGGTGATGGTTTCGCCGTCCTCGGGATCGGTCACCGTCACCCGGGGAATGCTCACGGTCCGCGAGTTGAACACCAGGGTGCCGCCCGCCGGGTTCAGCGGCCCGCCGACATGCTGGCCAAGCCCCTCGGGGTCGCCGATCGATAACCCCAGCGGATTGCTCAGGATGTCGTTGGCCAGCGCCGCCACGACCTCGTAGTTGCGCTGCACGGTCGGCCTGGTACCGATGCCGTTCGGGTTGGCGCTGATCCGTGGGCAGGTGCCGTCAAACGCCACGGTGTTGCGCATGCCCGCCGGTTTCGGGTTGTTCGGCAGCGCGAACAGGTCGTTGCGTTGCGCGGTGTAGTTGCGCATCACGCCCCAGATGCCGTTCCAGTAGCCTTCGATCGAGGCGTCCATCGAGTACAGGTAGTCACCCGTGGTCGCCGCGGAACTGGAGAGCATCGACAACGGCGCAATGAAGCCCATCTGCTCGGAAATCCCGACCATTTGCGAAGCGCGCCAGCCCGAGTTGGAGCTGTTGCCATAGCCGGTGCCGCTTTGCAGCCACTTCACACCGTGCAGGGTGACGTTGTGCTCCTCTTCATGGCCGCCGGCATGCACCCGCAACCGCACGTTGTCGCCGGTGTAGGTGCGCAGCATCGGTGTGAACGGGTCGCCCGGTTCCGCACCGCCACGGTTGATGTGCGGCGGGAACAGCGTAGTTCCGCCGGTCGGGCCGGTGGCCGAAGTCACCAGGTTCGGCGCCAGGTTCATCGCAGGGATCGCACGATCGGTACGGCTTTGCATGGCGAACGACAGATCGCCGCCGAGGCCGTCGGCCTGCATGCCGCGCTTGCCGTCCGGGCCGACCTTGTTCGGGTCGAACACCCGCAGGCCCAGGGGTTCGTTGCGGTAATTGACCACGAACATGCCGGGGTCATCCACCGAGATCGCTTGCGGACATGGCCGGCTCGGGCAGCCAGGCTTGATGCCGCCGCGGGCCTCGACCACCGACTCGAGCAGGTTGCCGGCGTTGTTGCGCACGGGCGGGTTGATCGCATAGCGGAAGCTGTCGGCCGTCGCCGGGAACGCCTGGGGATTGGGCACGCCATTGGGGCCGGCGCCGACGTACACACCGGCTTCGTAGGCGTGCTGGAAGTCGCTGTACTCCAGGAAGAACTCACGGAAGCTGTCGTTCTTGCCGTCGTTGTCCAGGTCACCGGTCGATATCACCGCCTGCCATGAAGTCGGCCCGCCGTCCGAGCGCGCGCCGCTGTACAACGGCTCGCCCGTTTCGGCATGGAACCAGGTGGAACCGGCGGGTTCGGCCAGCACGGTGGCGTACAGGCCGATCTGCTGGTGAGTCGACGGGCCGAGGTGGTCGTGGGTGAAAATGGTCCCCAGGCCACGGTCGACCCCCTTGGTGTTGATCACCGGATCGATGAACCAGCGCTGCATCGCCGTGCGCGCCCCCATCCAGTCCGCCCGACCATATTGACCAAAGAACGGATGCGCCTTGGCCACCGGGCAGGCTGGCGTACCGTCACGCGGGTCGGTGCCCTGGCACTGGTTGAACGCGCGGATGGCATGGATGCGCTCCACCACGGCACCCGGGGAAAGCACGCCGTCCTCGTAGTTCCAGCCGTTGGATGAACCATCGGCGGACGTCAGGTCCCACTTCGGCAAGTGAATGTGCTGGCCGATCACATCGGTCGGGGTGCGCACCTGATAGTCGTCCATCTCATAGGTGGCCGGCACCAGGTTGGTTTGCTGGTACTGCACGCAGTCGAAGGTGTTCATGCGCATCACCAGCGGTTCCGGCGGACGCTGCTTGGTGATCACCGGCCAGGCGTCTTCCCACAGCGCCAGGATGCGCGCCTGCGGGAAGTGGTAGCCGACCTTGTTGTACACCGCGTCGAACTGGATGTTGGCCGCCTTATAGATGCGCGGGCGGTCGGCGGTGAAGGTCGAGGAGCCGGTGAAGGACATGCCGTCGATGCGCTCGCCGCTATGGTATTCACCGCTGCCGGCACTGCTGGTCAGGCGCTTGGCCCGATCATCCATGCAGGGTTCGTAGAACGGTGCACCGGCAATCGGCAAGGCGCCATTGGTGCGGAAGTTGCGCGCAACCACCTGTTTGTCCGGCAGCACGGCAAAGCTGGGGTGGTCCTTCTTGGCGTGGAAGGCCATGGCCGCCTGTTCGACCTCGGTCCCCTCTTCCGGCAGGTAAATCGGTTTGGCCCGCTTCACTTCCTTGGAGAAGTCCAGCGAGGTGGTCACCGTGTGCGCCTCGCCACCGGCAGACACGCCGTCCAGCGCATGGCGCCCCAAGCCACCGTCCCAGCCACCGGACTGGTTCGGGTCGAGGTTGGCCCACAAGCCATTGCCGCTGGTTTTCAGGGCCTGGGCCTTGGCGGCGTCGAGCATGTCCAGCGGCGGGGTTGGCGGGCGTTGGCCGACCGAACTTTCCATGCCGCCGATCCAGAAGGGGAAACCGGGATTTTTCAGGCTGCCGTCGGCGTTGCGGTTGGCTTCGCTGCGATCGACCAGCGCCAGCGAGCCGATGGCTCTGACACCGCCATTGCCGCCGTCATCATCGTCATCGTCGTCGCCCGCGGCTATCAGGGTCTGGCCGACTTTCGGCACCACAACGACCTTGCCCGGCATCGGAGCCATGGCTTTGCCGGGCAGCGGCACCACCGCCGGGATCGGCGTACCGGCGATGATTTCGCCGTCGGGCAAGGCCCGCGCACCGGCTGCCGGCTTGCCGCTACGCAGCGCATAGGGTTTTTTGTGGAAGCCGTCTGCACCTTGCTGGGACACTTCGAGCCGGGTGCCTTCTTCGAACACATCGTGCACCCGCCACATGGCCCACATGCCCTGGGCGAAGTGCGGGTAGAAGTGGCAGTGGTAGATCGCATCGCCCGCTACGCGGTTACGGTTACCCGAACCACCGTTGGCGATTTCATAGGTGTAGCCCGAACCCGGGCCGATGCCCTGGGCGTCCAGGTAATCGGTGTTGTCATCGTTCGGGTTGTACAGCCATTGATGCCCGTGCAGGTGGAAGATGTGGTGTTCGTAGCCGTTGTGGGTGTTGCGGAACTTGACGAAGTCACCGATGTAGCTGTGATTGACGTTGGACGGCTCCGACGGATAGAGCGCCATGGTCGCCTTGACCCCGACCTGATCGGCACGCGGCACTTCGCCCGGGCGAATGTTTTCCAGGCCGGCGTTGGCCGGTACGTCCACCAGCATCGCCACATCGCCCACGGTGTGCGAGCTGAGGAAAAACTCTTCATAGGCGCAGGACAGGCAATCGTGCATCGGCCCCACGCCCAGGCGGTTGGCGACCACTTCAGCGCCCATGCCACCGGAGCCGTAGTTGATCATGAACGAGTCGCGGGTCGGCTCCAGCACATGGCCCATCACCGGGTCTGCAAAGTACGCCGGGAAAGCTTGGGTGACGGCGGTTTCATCCTGGAACTGCGAAGCGAAATCGCGGAACGGCTCCAGCCGGTTCGGCAGCGCCGGATTGCGTTTGCCCATGGCTTCCAGCGGATAGGTCGATGGCGGGAAGCTGCCGTCGGCGTTACTGCCCATCACGATCGCGTCGCTTTCGCCGGAAATGATCTCACTGCCGTCCACCATATTGATGATCGGCGTACCGGCCTTGCCTTCGCGAATCCACGGCTCGCGCTGCGGGTAGCGCGCCTGGTAATCGACGATTGGCTGGCCGGCCGGCGTACGTCCGGTGCTGGCCAGGCGCATTTCTTCTTCGGTCAGGGTGTTGCGGTAAGTGCGACCACCCTTGGGCACGACCACGACCTGGGCGAACAGCCCGTTGGCGTTGTTGCCCGCCGCGCCCTCGCCACCGAAGGTCGCGCCACGGCTGCTGACATCGAACGCGCCTTCACGTTCGGCGTACAGGGTGTAGGAACGGCTGCTGCCGGGGGCGACGAGGCTGTTGGCGTTGCGACCGGTATAGGAGGCGATGTCATCGATGCTGTTGACGGCCTGCAGGCCGTTGACCTGGAAACCGACATGACGGTCGGCCACCTGCTCATCGGCCTTGAAGTCTTCGGCATGGCCGCCCTGGCCGCCCTCTTCCTCTTCCTCGCCCTCCTGCTCAAACGCATCATGACTGCCCGGATTGGCCTGATAGGCCAGCAGGTTCTGCAGATTAACGGTCAGGCAATCGCCGGCAGCCACACGCAGCACCAGCGGACGCGGACGCTTGTCGGGCCGCAGGGAAACCTTGCCCGGCACTGCTGCGCCCCCTTGGGCGAGGGAAATGTCATGGTCATCGACCACATCGCGACGCAGGGCGAACATCATGCCGTTGACGTTTTGCGCCCCCAGGCGGTTGAACATCAGCGGCTGATCGAACGCCACGACGTTGGCCACCAGGTTGCGCTCGCAACGTGCAGCTGCGCTGGCAATCTCGATACCGAACATCGAAGTCACCAACAACAGCAAATGAATCAGGGACGGGGCGGGGGATATACCGACCATGGTCTCGGGCCTCGTTACGGGTTTGCAGGGAAAACTTCACGACAAATCGACGAGAGCAATCCGCATGCCACAAAAAATAACTTTATTATTCAGCGAGTTATAACTACTACTTGATAAACCGGGGGGGATATTCCCCACCCAATCCCCCACTTTCCGACTGGGGCCACCATTCCCCACTATTGGGGAAATCCCCCCCGGGGTTTCGATCACAGCGGCTCATCCGCGGACAACCCCTGCAAACGCCGATACTGGTTCAGCACGTTGGGCACATAACGCTGGGTTTCGGCGAACGGCGGGACCACGTTGCCGCGGCTGAGCACCGCT
Organism: Pseudomonas sp. GW456-E7; assembly: GCF_059424105.1. Classification (NCBI taxonomy): domain Bacteria; kingdom Pseudomonadati; phylum Pseudomonadota; class Gammaproteobacteria; order Pseudomonadales; family Pseudomonadaceae; genus Pseudomonas; species Pseudomonas sp. GW456-E7. Next base: position 22,031 of record NZ_JBWKZB010000069.1, read on the forward strand.
TGCGGGCCGGCGTTGTAGGCCGCCACGGCGAGGCGGATATCGTTGTCGAACATCGTCATCAGGCGCTTGAGATAGCGGGCGCCGCCCTGGATGTTGGCCTTGGGGTCGTAGACGTTGGTCACGCCCATTTCGCGGGCGGTGTCGGGCATCAACTGCATCAGTCCGCGAGCGCCCTTGGGTGAGGTAGCACGGGCGTTGTAGCTCGACTCGGTCTTGATCACTGCGTGCAGCAGCGCCGCCGGCAGTTCGTTGGCCGTGGCCGCCGCCGCCACCAGTTCGGCGTAGGGTTGCGCGGCGATCAACTGCGGCTGCTGGTCGAGGCTGACGACCGGCGCATCGGGTTCACGGATCACCCGTTCATAGTGGCGTCCGGGGCGGTGGACATTGGACAGGACGTAGCTGCCTTTGGCGTCCACGGAAACAAACACATCGGCCTGGGCGGCGCCGGTCAACACCAGCAGACCCAGCAACCCGGTGGTGAGTGATTTCATTATCAGACCTCCCCTACCCGGCCCCGAAAAATGGGGGTATTGCCCCAATGGCCAGTCGTGCAACAGCCATACGCAAGCACTGTGCCGTAAGTGAGAAGGCCCATAGTACGGGGGGTGCAGAAGGATCACCGGGCATGAGCATGGCAATTGCATGCAACGACATGACAACTGGCAACACTGCTGCCTACCGTGCGAGGTCATCATGAATCAGCATCTGCGTTATGCCCGGCGAACCCAAAGCGGGTTCACCCTGCTCGAACTGTTGGTGGTGCTGGTGGTGCTGGGGCTGTTGGCCGGCATCGTGGCGCCGAAGTATTTCGCCCAACTGGGCCGTTCCGAAGTGAAAGTGGCCAAGGCACAAATAGAAGGCTTGAGCAAAGCCCTGGACCTTTACCGCCTGGAGGTCGGCCATTACCCCTCGACCGAACAGGGATTGCAGGCGCTGGTCACCGCGCCCAGCGACGAACCGCGCTGGACCGGCCCCTACCTGCAGAAAAAACTCCCCCAAGACCCTTGGGGCCGCAGCTACGCCTATCGCTATCCCGGTGAAAACAGCGAGTACGACCTGTTGTCCATGGGCAAGGACGGGCAACCCGGCGGCGAAGGCGAGAACGCCGAAGTCACCAACTGGAACTGACGGACATGGCGACCATGCGCTTTCACCTCAAGGCCGTCGGCAAAGCCGGTGTCGTCTCAATGACCGTCGATGCGCCGGGGCAAAGCGAAGCCAGGCGCATCGCCGAAGACCAGGGCCTGCGGGTGGTCAGCCTGCACGCCGAGCGACATTGGCGCGCGTTGCGCCTGCACAGGCGCGAGACGTTCAACCTGGTGTTGTTCAGCCAAGAGTTGACCACCTTGCTCAACGCCGGCCTGCCGTTGATCGATGCGCTGGAAAGCCTGGCGGAAAAGGAAAACGCGCCTCAAGCCCGCAAAACCCTGAGCGAGCTGGTGCGCCTGCTTTACGAGGGCAAATCGTTTTCCCAGGCCCTGGGCCAGTTGTCGGCCGTTTTCCCGCCTTTGTACGTGGCGCTGGTGCAGTCCAGCGAGAAGACCGGCGCCGTCGGCGATGCCCTGGGCCGATATGTCAGCTATCGACAGCGCATGGACGAGGTTCGCCAGAAGATCATCAGCGCGTCGATCTACCCCATGCTGTTGCTGGTGGTGGGCGGCGGCGTGGTGTTGTTCTTGATGGGCTACGTCGTGCCGCGCTTCAGCCTGGTGTTCGAAGGGCTGGGGTCGAACCTGCCGTGGTTGTCGCAGATCCTGATGAGCAGCGGCATGTTCCTTCACGCCCACCAGGGCGAATTCTTCGGTGGCTTGCTGGCCATCATCGTCGCCCTCGTCCTGCTGCAGCGCCAACCGGCGTTTCGGCGGGGGCTGGACCGCGTGATCGAAAAACTCCCCGCGGTGCACCAGCGCATCTTCATGTATGAGCTGGCACGCTTCTACCGTTCCCTGGGCATCCTGCTGCAAGGCGGCATTCCCCTCGTCACCGCCATGGGCATGGTCCGCAACCTGCTCACCGTCGCCTCCCGCAGCCGGCTGGACCAGGCCTGCGAACGGGTTCGCGAAGGGCAATCGTTGTCCACCGCACTGGAGCTCAACCAACTGGTGACCCCCGTGTCCCTGCGCCTGCTGCGCGCCGGTGAACAGTCCGGCAACCTCGGGCAGATGATGGAGCGCAGCGCCGACTTCTACGACGAAGAAATCAGCCGCTGGATCGAATGGTTCGTGCGGCTGTTCGAACCCTTGCTCATGACCTTCATCGGCCTGTTGATCGGGGTGATCGTGATCCTGATGTACATCCCGATCTTCGAACTGGCCTCGAGTATTCACTGACCTTTGGAACAGGGCCGCGCTGTCCGTTGCATTTCTTCAACCACCCAACTGAATAAATCAGCCCGCCGAGGTGTTCAACAGGTTCCCATGGGAAAAATGCAGCACGTTGCAAGCTTCATCAACGTTCCAGGCTCAAACAAGAAGACGGAGAACGACATGCACATCAATAAGCTTTTACTGGCAGTAGCTATTGGCGCGGTTCTGTCGGCGTCTACCGTACTGATTCCGGACAGCCTGTCCGGGGTATCCAGTGCTCAGGCCAAGGATGGGGGCAGTGGCGGTGGGGG
>NZ_JBWKZB010000070.1:0-23211 GCF_059424105.1 Pseudomonas sp. GW456-E7
CCGTTGGAGGGGGTGGCGGGCTGGAGCAGCCGCCGAGAATCGCTACGCACAATGCCAGCGACAAAGGTGAGATAACGCGTTTCCCAAGAGTTTTCATAGGTTGACCCGCGATAAGTGATCGACACATTTTTGTGACAACAAAACCGGCGCGCAAAATCCATACACCTGTCACAAAATTAAATATCTGCGAATCATTTATAGCCCAGCCAGTGGCCAATGCCAGTAAAAGCTGGCAGTTCTTACATCACCGGGTCAGGGCGTTGCAGGGAATTGCACTGCAGTTCATAGCGCAATTCTTCGATCAGCGAGGCGACCGACTCTGCTGTTTGCAGCGTACTCATGTTCAGGCCACTGACCACCAGGTCCACCTGACCCGACACCGGGTGATAGAGCTTCACGGTCAGCCAGTGGTCGCCGGTGATACTGCATTCACAGGCCAAGGGAGAAAAACTGCGTTCGATCAGCATCCTCAACTGCGCCAGCGTCATCATTGCGAGGGGCCCTGGCGGCTTGATGCAGGGTGTAAGGGGCTCATGGGGCTATTCCTTTTGACGCTTTACGCAGGGGGCGCGCAGGTGACTTCAAGTCTCCTGCTGCATCACCAGCCTAAGAGCCACCACAGCGGGTCGACACATGAATTTGCACCCTGCGCCTTAGTGCAATTGCACCTTAACGCTGCCCCTTGGGCCGCCACTCGCTGGAGAACAGTCCCCGCTCCCGCGCCCAGACAATCGCCTCGCTGCGACTGTGTATAGCGAGCTTGGAATACACCGCCGCCACATGGTTGCGCACAGTGTTCGGCGCCAGCTTCAGGCGCGCGGCGATTTCCTTGTCGGCCAGGCCTTCGCAAATCAGGCCCAGCACATCGCGCTCACGGGCGGTCAGCTCGGTGAAGGACACACTGGGCAACTTCGGTGAATTCACGCTTTTTACGTTGGCCAGTTTTTCGATCAGCGTGCGGCTGAACCAGGAGGCGTCCTTCATCACTTCCTCGATGGCCGCCACCAGCTCCAGCTCGGTGCGCTTGCGCTCGGTGATGTCCATCAACACCAGCAGATAACAGGGTGTGTCCTGAATGTTCACGGTGTCCGCCGACACCGTGCAATCAATCAGCCCAGCGTCTTTTCTACGCACACGCACATCGATGCGGTCCAGGCTACCGGCTTTCTCCAGGGCGGCGAACAGCTGGATGCGTGCGTGCCGATCTTCGAAGAAGTCGATCTGCGTTATGCCGATCCCACGCACTTCTTCAGCGGGATAACCCAGGGTATCCAGGAACGCTTCGTTGACATCCAGCACCACCTGATCCGCCGCGCCGCATACCAGTATCGGCACCGGCGACAGGCGAAAGGCCTTGGCGAAACGTTCTTCGCTTTGGCGCAGGGCAATTTCAGCCTTGTGCCGGGGCTCCATGTCGACAAAGGAAAACAGCATGCAGGCTTCGTCGTTGAGCTCCAGCGGCTGGCCGGCCACGATCACTTGCTTGCTGGCACCGTCGACCAGGCGCAACTCGGCCTGCATCTGGGGAATGGTCGCCCCTTCGCACAGACGCTGCCTGGCCAGTTCCTTGTGCTCGGCCTGGTCCAGCACGTCCAGCTCATAGGTCGAAGTGCCGATCACCTGGTCACGGGCATAGCCGGTCATTTCGAGGAAGCCGGGATTGACCTTGATGTAGCGCAAGTCACTGAGGCGGCAGATCACCGCCGGCGCCGGGTTGGCGGCGAAGGTTTTCTCGAAGCGTTGCTCGGCACTGGCCCACTCGGTGACATCGTCCATGATCAACACCAGAGATTCCGGGTCGCCACGGCTGTCAGCCAATACCAGGCTGCGCACGCGATGGACCCAGGTACGCGCTTCGTCCGCCGCCGGCGTCACTTCCACCAGCACATCGCTGAACGTCTCGCCGCGTGCGACCCGGCTGATCGGGTAGCTGTCGACCGGCACCCCATGCTTGTTGCGATAGCGCAAGGCGAAGCGTTTGGCATAGGTCTTGGCGTTGGCACCCAGGTCGCTGACTTGCGCAACACCGTGCATGGCCAGCGCCGCCTCGTTGGCCCACAGGATGCTCTGGTCGGGATCGAGCAGAATCACCCCGTCGGACAGGCCGGCGATGATCTGCTGCAACTGGCGGCGATTGGTTTCCGTGCTCAGGACGTCCTGGCTCATTGCATCTCCACAAGAATGGCGACCCTGTGAGAATACGACCGCCCGGGCTTGCAATAGTGCAAAGAAACCTTGTGGGAGCAGGCTTTGTGACATAAAAGCAAAGATCGCAGCCTGCGGCAGCTCCTACAGGGGAATGCGTTCTCCTGCAGGAGCTGCCGCAGGCTGCGATCTTTTGATCTTCAAGCCGCCAATTCACCGCTGGCCACCGCCGCCGAAGCCGCCAGCATCGCCCGCAACAACACCGCACACCCAGCAGCCAGGTCATCCGGCGCGGCGTTTTCGATTTCGTTGTGGCTGATACCGCCCTCGCACGGCACAAAGATCATCCCGGCCGGACCGAGTTCGGCGAGGAAGATCGCGTCGTGCCCTGCTCCGCTGACGATGTCCATGTGCGACAGGCCCAGGCCCTGGGCGGCACCGCGCACAGCCTCGACACAGCCCTTGTCGAAGTACAGCGGCGGGAAGTCCGCGGTCGGGGTGAGTTCGTAGGTCAGGCCGTGTTCGTCGCAGGTGGTTTCGATGACTTCGCGCACTTCAGCGATCATCGAATCCAGCCGCGCCGGTTCCAGGTGGCGGAAGTCCAGGGTCATGCGCACTTCGCCGGGAATGACGTTGCGCGAGCCGGGATAGGCTTGCAGACAACCGACGGTGCCACAGGCATGGGGTTGATGGCTGAGGGCGGCGCGGTTGAGCGCACCGACGATCACCGCGGCGCCGACCAGGGCGTCCTTGCGCAGGTGCATCGGGGTCGGGCCGGCGTGGGCTTCGACGCCACGCAGTTTCAGGTCGAACCATTTCTGCCCGAGAGCGCCCATGACCACGCCAATGGTCTTGCGTTCGTCCTCCAGGATCGGGCCTTGCTCGATGTGAGCTTCGAAATAGGCCCCGACTTTGTGACCGCTGACTTTACGCGGGCCGGCGTAGCCAATGGCATTCAACGCCTCACCCACGGTCACGCCATCGGCATCGACCTTGGCCAGGGTTTCCTCGAGGGTGAATTTTTCCGCGAACACGCCTGAGCCCATCATGCACGGGGCAAAGCGCGAGCCTTCTTCGTTGGTCCAGACCACCACCTCCAGCGGTGCTTCGGTTTCGATGTTCAGGTCATTGAGGGTACGCAGCACCTCGACGCCCGCCAATACACCGAAGCAGCCATCGAACTTGCCGCCAGTGGGCTGGGTGTCGATGTGGCTGCCGGTCATCACCGGTGGCAGGTCGGGATTGCGCCCGGGGCGTCGGGCGAAGATGTTGCCGACGGCGTCGATGCTGACGGTGCAGCCGGCATCGACACACCATTTGACGAAGATGTCCCGGGCCTGGCGATCGAGATCGGTCAGGGCCAGGCGACACACGCCACCCTTGACCGTGGCGCCGAGTTTGGCCAGTTCCATGAGCGACTGCCACAGGCGGTCGCGGTTGATGTGTTGATGGCTGGACTGCAGAACGTCGACGGCCGCGTTCATGATGATCTCCTCTGGCTGTTCTTATGGATTCCTTCAGGTGTTTCTTCGGTGGACTCAAAGCCCTCATCGCGAGCAAGCTCGCTCCCACATTGGATCTCCAGTGTTTACAGATCCCCTGTGGGAGCGAGCTTGCTCGCGATGGGGCCAGTGCTCACACCGCAGATTTCGCAACAGATGGGCTAGGCCACATCACACTCAACCCGTAATAAATCACCCCGCCCAGGATCGAACCGGTGAACCAGCCGTAGCTGTAGAACCAGCTGAACGCATCGCTGCCCAGGGACGCCAGCGTCAACACCACCGGCACGCCGAAGGCCATGAAACCGCTCCAGTTCCACGCCGGATACACGTCATCGCGGTACAGGCCGGCAAGGTCCAGTTGCTGTTTCTTGATCAGGAAATAGTCCACCACCATGATCCCGGCGATCGGCCCGAGCAGGCTGGAATAGCCGAGCAACCAGTTGGAATAAACGGTTTCCAGGCTGAGGTCGGAAACGATCAGGCCGAGCTTTTTTAGCAGCTCATGGGCCATCAACGCCAAGCCGACGAAGCCGGTCAGCAGCACGGCGTTGGTGCGGTTGATCACCTTGGGGGCGATGTTCTGGAAGTCGTTGGTCGGCGACACGATATTGGCTGCGGTATTGGTCGACAGCGTGGCGATGATGATCAGCGCCATGGCCAGTGCGACCCACACCGGGCTCTGGATATGGCCGATCAGAGTCACCGGATCGGAAACCGTCACGCCCACCAGCTTCACCGAGGCCGCGGTCATCACCACACCCAGGGAAGCAAACAGGAACATGGTCAGCGGCAGGCCGATGATCTGCCCGACAATCTGATCCTTCTGGCTTTTCGCGTAGCGGCTGAAGTCCGGAATGTTCAGTGACAGCGTGGCCCAGAAGCCGACCATCGCGGTCAGCCCGGCGGCGAAATAACTGGCCACCCCGGCGCCTTCGGGACGCTTGGCCGGAATTGCCAGCAACTCGGTCATCGACACGTTCGGCATGGCCCAGACCAGCAGCCCTACACCCACCAGTACCAGCAGCGGTGCAGACAGGGTTTCCAGCCATTTGATCGACTCGGCGCCGCGTATCACCACCCACAGGTTCAGCGCCCAGAACACCATGAAGCCGATGACCTCGCCGGTACCACCCAGGGATTTCCAGCCCTCGAACACCGAGCCGAGGAACAGGTGAATCGCCAACCCGCCGAACATGGTCTGGATACCGAACCAGCCACACGCCACCAGGGCGCGGATCAGGCACGGAATGTTGGAACCGAGTACGCCGAAGGACGAGCGCAGCAACACCGGAAAGGGAATGCCGTACTTGGTGCCGGGAAAGGCGTTCAGGGTCAGGGGAATCAGCACGATGATGTTGGCAAACAGAATCGCCAGCAGCGCTTCACCGACGGTCAGGCCGAAGTACGCGGTCAGCACGCCACCGAGGGTGTAGGTCGGCACGCAGATCGCCATGCCCACCCATAACGCGGTGATGTGCCATTTGTTCCAGGTGCGTTCGCGCACCTTGGTCGGTGCAATGTCGTGGTTGTAACGGGGACTGTCGAGGACATCGCTGCCGGCTTCCAGCTCAAACAAGCCGTCGCGCTCGGTCACTTGCGATCTGATCTGTTGCATGGCCGCTCCACTGTTCTTTGAATTATTTTTTTGCTCATCGGGGGCTGGCGGCATCAATAAACGTGCCGGGCACCCCGATTACGCATCGGGCAGTTCCATAAACACATTGCAACCCACTGATGTTTATCGGTTTTATTCGCTGACTCGACTAGTTGTCAGGCCACTCAGGCCGAATGCCAGGCAAGTTGTCCGGACAGTCAGGACTCAAACTGGTGCGTTGATCTTTTTTTCAATGGCTGCGCATCAACCATAGACCATACTCAAACAGCTGATTTCACATAAGAAATCTTGACTATTTTTCGATCCTGTCAAGTGCGTCAAAATGGTGAGGTCACTCACCATTTTGGTGATTCTTGTATTTAATCGTTAAATATCAATCAGTTAATAACTGCATAAGCTTATAAAAAATATTCTTGCCGATTCGAATAACTGCAGCTAGCGTTTAATCCTGACAGTGCTGACAGGAATACACCTGTTGACGCTTGCGTCATATAAAACATCTAGAACCGGCACAAGCCGGTCATTGCCTGCGAGGAACTCGGAATGTCTCTGTTGATCCGTGGCGCCACCGTTATTACCCATGATGAAAGTTATCGCGCCGATGTGTATTGCGCAGACGGCGTGATCAAGGCCATCGGCGAAAACCTCGATATCCCCGCAGGCGCCGAAGTGCTCGACGGCAGCGGCCAGTACCTGATGCCCGGCGGCATCGACCCGCACACCCACATGCAACTGCCCTTCATGGGCACCGTGGCCAGCGAAGACTTCTACAGTGGCACGGCGGCGGGACTGGCCGGCGGCACCACCTCGATCATCGACTTCGTGATTCCCAACCCGCAGCAATCCTTGCTTGAAGCCTTCCATCAGTGGCGCGGTTGGGCCGAGAAGTCGGCGTCGGACTACGGCTTTCACGTCGCCATCACCTGGTGGAGCGACCAGGTCCGCGAGGAAATGGCCGAACTGGTCAGCCAGCATGGCGTCAACAGTTTCAAGCACTTCATGGCCTACAAGAACGCGATCATGGCCGCCGATGACACCCTGGTGGCGAGCTTCGAACGCTGCCTGGAACTGGGTGCGGTACCGACCGTGCATGCGGAAAACGGCGAATTGGTCTATCACCTGCAACGCAAGCTGATGGCCCAGGGCATCACCGGGCCGGAAGCGCATCCGCTGTCGCGGCCGTCTCAGGTAGAAGGCGAGGCCGCGAGCCGGGCGATCCGCATCGCCGAAACCCTGGGTACGCCGCTGTATCTGGTACACGTCTCGACCAGGGAGGCCCTCGACGAAATCACCTACGCCCGCGGCAAGGGCCAGCCGGTGTACGGCGAAGTGCTGGCCGGGCACCTGCTGCTGGACGACAGTGTCTACCGCCACCCGGACTGGCAAACCGCCGCCGGTTACGTGATGAGCCCGCCGTTCCGCCCCCGCGGTCATCAAGAGGCGCTCTGGCATGGCCTGCAATCGGGCAACCTGCACACCACCGCCACCGACCACTGCTGCTTCTGCGCCGAGCAAAAAGCCGCAGGCCGCGACGACTTCAGCAAGATCCCCAACGGTACCGCTGGCATCGAAGACCGCATGGCGGTGTTGTGGGATGAAGGGGTGAACAGCGGACGCTTTTCGATGCAGCAATTCGTCGCGCTGACGTCCACCAACACCGCAAAGATCTTCAACCTCTACCCACGCAAAGGCGCGATTCGCGTGGGGGCCGATGCCGACCTGGTTCTGTGGGACCCGCAAGGCACGCGGACCATTTCCGCCAAGACCCACCATCAGCAGGTGGACTTCAACATCTTCGAAGGCAAGACCGTGCGCGGCGTGCCCAGCCACACCATCAGCCAGGGCCGCGTGGTTTGGGCCGATGGGGATTTACGGGCCGAGCGTGGGGCCGGGCGCTACGTCGAACGGCCGGCGTACCCGGCGGTGTTTGACTTGCTGAGCAAGCGGGCCGAGCTGAATCAGCCGGTCGCTGTGAAACGCTGAAAGCGGCCTGCAGCCTATCGCGAGCAAGCTCGCTCCCACAGTGGATCTTCAGTGTTCACAAATCCCTGTGGGAGCGAGCTTGCTCGCGATGAGGCCCGCACAGACAACACAAAAAACACTGCCCATTCAGAGGCAGCACCTCAAATAACCATGAGGCCAAAACCGTGATCAAGACCCTGGACCACCTTCCGCATCCCATCGAGAATGCGGCCGCCCTCGCCGGCCATTTCACCGATCTGGCGCCACCGCTCAACGAGCGCCAGGCTCAGCTCGAAGCCTCGCGCTGCCTGTATTGCTACGACGCGCCCTGCGTGAATGCCTGCCCGAGCGAAATCGACATTCCCTCGTTCATCCGCAACATCCAGCAGGACAACGTGCAAGGCGCCGCGCAGAAGATCCTCTCGGCCAACATCCTTGGCGGCAGTTGCGCCCGGGTGTGCCCGACGGAAATCCTTTGCCAGCAAGCCTGCGTGCGCAACAACGCCCACGAATGCGCGCCGGTCATGATCGGTCTGTTGCAGCGCTACGCCGTGGACAACGCCCATTTCAGCACTCACCCGTTCCCGCGTGCTGCCGCCACCGGCAAACGCATCGCCGTGGTGGGCGCAGGTCCAGCCGGGTTGTCCTGCGCCCACCGCAGCGCCATGCACGGGCATGACGTGGTGATCTTCGAGGCGCGGGAAAAGGCTGGCGGCCTCAACGAGTACGGGATCGCCAAATACAAACTGGTGGACGACTACGCGCAACGGGAGCTTGAGTTCCTGCTGGAAATCGGCGGAATCGAAATCCGCCACGGGCAGAAACTCGGGGACAACCTGACCCTCAGCGAACTGCATCAACAGTTCGATGCGGTGTTCCTCGGCCTCGGGCTCAACGCCAGCAAACAACTGGGCCTGGCCCACGAAGACGCGCCCGGTCTGCTCGCCGCCACCGACTACATCCGCGAACTGCGCCAGGCCGATGACCTGAGCCAATTGCCCCTGGCCGACCATTGCATCGTCCTCGGCGCGGGCAACACCGCCATCGACATGGCCGTGCAAATGGCCCGTCTCGGCGCCCGTGACGTGAACCTGGTGTACCGGCGCGGCGTCGAAGACATGGGCGCCACCCATCACGAACAGGAGATTGCCAAGGCCAACCAGGTGCGGCTGATGACCTGGGCGCAACCTGAAGAAGTGCTGCTCGATGACCACGGCCGGGTGCGCGGCATGCGTTTCGCCCGCACCCTTCTGGTCGAAGGGCGCCTGCAAACCACCGGTGAAACCTTCGAGCTGGCTGCCGACGCGATCTTCAAGGCCATCGGCCAGGCCTTCGACAGCGACGCCCTCGCCGATCCGCTGGCCCGCGAACTCAAGCGCCAGGGCGAGCGCATCGCAGTCGACGAACAACTGCGCACCAGCATCCCCGGCGTGTATGCCGGCGGCGACTGCACCAGCCTCGATCAAGACCTCACCGTGCAAGCGGTGCAGCATGGCAAGCGCGCCGCCGAGGCGATCAACGCTCAACTGATGCTCAACGTGGAGGCTGCGTAAATGGCCGATCTGTCGATTGTCTTCGCCGGCATCAAGGCACCCAATCCGTTCTGGCTGGCCTCCGCGCCACCCACCGACAAAGCCTATAACGTGGTCCGCGCCTTCGAGGCAGGCTGGGGCGGCGTGGTCTGGAAAACCCTGGGGGAGGATCCGGCGGCGGTCAACGTTTCGTCGCGCTACTCGGCGCATTTCGGGGCGAACAGGGAGGTGCTTGGCTTTAACAACATCGAGCTGATCACCGACCGCTCGCTGGAGATCAACCTGCGGGAAATCACCCAGGTCAAAAAGGACTGGCCGGACCGCGCACTGATCGTGTCCTTGATGGTGCCCTGCGTCGAAGAGTCCTGGAAACACATCCTGCCGCTGGTGGAGGCCACTGGCGCCGACGGCATCGAGCTGAACTTCGGTTGCCCCCACGGCATGCCGGAACGCGGCATGGGCGCCGCGGTCGGCCAGGTGCCGGAATACGTGGAACAGGTCACCCGCTGGTGCAAGACCTATTGCTCGCTGCCGGTGATCGTCAAGCTCACGCCGAACATTACCGACATCCGCGTCGCCGCCCGCGCGGCCCACCGTGGCGGTGCCGATGCGGTGTCGCTGATCAACACCATCAACTCGATCACCAGCGTCAACCTCGAACGCATGGTGGCCAATCCCATGGTCGGCAGCCAGAGCACCCACGGCGGTTACTGTGGCTCGGCCGTCAAGCCGATTGCCTTGAACATGGTCGCCGAAATCGCCCGTGACCCGCAGACCCAAGGCCTGCCGATCAGCGGCATCGGCGGCATCGGCAACTGGCGCGACGCCGCGGAATTCATCGCGTTGGGCAGCGGCGCGGTGCAGGTGTGCACGGCGGCGATGCTGCATGGCTTCCGGATTGTCGAAGACATGAAGGACGGATTGTCACGCTGGATGGACAGTCAGGGCTACGCCAGCATCGCGGAATTTTCCGGGCGCGCGGTGGGCAACACCACGGACTGGAAGTACCTGGACATCAACTACCAGGTGATCGCGAAAATCGACCAGGAGGCGTGCATCGGCTGTGGTCGCTGCCACATTGCCTGTGAGGACACCTCGCACCAGGCCGTGGCCAGCCTCAAGCAAACGGACGGCACGCACAAGTACCAGGTGATCGATGAGGAGTGCGTGGGCTGCAACCTGTGCCAGATCACCTGCCCGGTGCAGGACTGTATCGAGATGGTGCCGGTGGAGACTGGCAAGCCGTTCCTGGACTGGAATCATGATCCGAGGAATCCGTATCACGTCAGCCCTTGAGGCCAGCGGCGCCTGAGCTGACGCCATCGCGAGCAAGCTCGCTCCCACAGGGATCGTATTAACACTGAGATCCCCTGTGGGAGCGAGCTTGCTCGCGATGGCGTCGGCAGCTACAACAAAAATCTCAAGGCTCCAACCCGATCCCCCGCAAAATCACACTGGTTACCGTCTGCACTGCTTTTTCAAATTGCATGTCCGACAGCGGCTGGTGGTCGTTGAGAATATTCACCTGGTGATCGAAGTCGGCATAGTGCTGGGTCGAGGCCCAGATCATGTACAGCAGGCTCGACGGCTCCACCGGCAGGATGCGTTTGTCGTCCACCCACTGGCGGATTTTCGCTTCCTTCATCTTGGCCCAGTCGTACAGGCTCGCATCCAGCGCTGCGCCGAGGGTCGGTGCGCCGTGGATGATTTCGTTGGCCCAGACTTTCGAACCATGAGGCCGGCTGCGGGAATGGTTCATCTTGGCGCGGATGTAGCTGCTGAGCACCACGCGCGGGTCGTCGAACATCTCGAAGCACAGCGCGTCCTGCTTCCAGACTTCCAGCAAATCGAACAGCACCGCGCTGTACAGTTCGGTCTTGGTGCTGAAGTAGTAATGCAGGTTGGAACGCGGCAGTTGCACTTCAGCGGCGATGTCGGCCATGGCCGTGCTGCCGAAGCCCTTTTCAGCGAAGACCTTTTCCGCCCCGAGCAGGATTTTTTCGACGTTACTGCGACGAATCTCGATCTTGTGATTGCCCATGCGGGTCCCCGACAACAGCGTTGAGCAAGACTAGCATCCGCTCTGGACTGCGGCGACAGGGGAAAACGAATCTTCGTACAGCCGCTCTCGGAAAGCTAAACTCTGCGCACTTGGAAACTGCCTGAGGTACCCACGATGCTGCTCAAGAAAACCCTGACCATCGCTGCCCTGCTCGGCTCGCTGCTCGCCGCTTCTTCGGTGTCGGCCCACGCCCACCTGAAAAGCCAGACACCGGCCGCCGACAGCACCGTGACCGCGCCAACGCAATTGCGCCTGGAGTTCTCCGAGGGTATCGAGGCCAGTTTCACCAAAGTCACCCTGACCCGGGATGGCGCACCCGTGACGGTCAAAGCACTGACCACCGAAGGCAGCGACAAGAAGACCCTGGTCGTCACCCCCGCCGCGCCCCTGACCGCCGGTACCTACAAGGTCGAATGGCACGCGGTATCGGTCGACACCCACAAAAGCGAAGGTGCCTACGCCTTCAAGGTTGGCCAGTAACTCATGGCGAGTGCGCTGGTGCTGTGTCGCTTCCTGCATTTCATCGTGGTGCTGATGCTGTTCGGGGCCTGGCTGTTCAGGCCCTTGCTATCGAGTGACGAAAGCGCACTGGATCAGCGCCTGGCACGCACTTGCCGTTGGCTGGCCGTGGTGGCGCTGGCCAGCGGGGTCTGCTGGTTGTTGCTGATTACCGCGAGCATGGCCGGGGCCTGGGACGCGGCCATCGATCCGTCGACCCTGGGCCTGGTGCTGGGCAATACCTTTTTCGGCCAGGTCTGGCGCTGGCACTTGCTGATTAACCTCGCGCTGGTGGCGTTGCTGCTGACACCCTTGGGCGCAAGCCTTGCACTGCGCCTGAGCCTCAGCGGGTTGCTGCTGGCCACCCTGGCCCCAGTCGGCCACGGCGCCATGCTCGATGGCAGCGCAGGCCAGTTGCTGATCCTCAATCAACTGATTCACTTGCTCTGCGTGGGTGCCTGGCTCGGCGGCCTGTTGTTGCTGGTGATGATTCTGCGACAGCCTGCGGGGCATTCGATCCGCGTGATGTTGCAGCGCTTCAGCGGCGTCGGTTACGGCCTGGTCGCCGGGCTGCTGATCACCGGACTGATCAATGTAAGGGTGCTCACCGGGGCGTTCTGGCCGACGCCGTTGTTCAGCGGGTTTGCGCTGATCCTGTTGATCAAGGCAACGTTGGTGGCGACGATGCTGGGCCTGGCCTTGTTCAATCGCTTGCGGATCAATGATTGCGAACAGCGTCTGCAAGCATTGCGCGCCAGCGTGATGCTGGAGTGGATGCTGGGGCTTGGTGCAGTGGCGGCGGTTTCTTTACTCGGCACCCTGCCCCCCATGATTTCCAGCTGACAATCCATTCCCTGTGGGAGCGAGCTTGCTCGCGATAGCGGCCGAACATTCAACAGAAATGTTGACTGACAGTCCGTCATCGCGAGCAAGCTCGCTCCCACAGGTTTCTCGGACATCCCAAAGTCCGCACCAAGTCATCGTATAACTTCCGATTGACAACCCCCAAAAATCCCGCAAATATCGCCCACCAATGTTGTACGACGACGTATGACAACAATAAAAACAAGAAACAAGGGAGCGTCACAGTGAGCAAGCTCGTCCGCAATTCGTCCGCCCGTTCTTCGCGTGCAAACCTTTCTCGTCGTCATACCCTGAGCCTGATCGGCTGCAGCGGGCTGGCCCTCGTCCTGCCCATCACCGGTCAGGCCGAAGGTTTCACCGACGACGCCAAGGCCACGCTGAACCTGCGCAACGCCTACTTCAACCGCAACTTCACCAACCCGGCCTACCCCCAGGGCAAGGCTGAGGAGTGGACGCAAAACTTCATCCTCGATGCCAGGTCCGGGTTCACCCAGGGCACCTTGGGTTTCGGTGTCGATGTATTGGGCCTGTATTCGCAGAAGCTCGATGGCGGCAAGGGCACTGGCGGCACGCAACTGTTGCCGATCCACGACGACGGCCGCCCGGCCGACAATTTCGGCCGCCTGGGCGTGGCGCTCAAAGGCAAGATTTCGAAAACTGAATTGAAGGTCGGCGAATGGATGCCGGTGCTGCCGATCCTGCGTTCCGACGACGGTCGTTCGCTGCCGCAGACCTTCCAGGGCGCCCAGGTGACGTCCGCCGAAATCAGCGGCCTGACGCTGTATGGCGGTCAATTCCAGAAAAACAGCCCGCGCAATGACGCGAGCATGGAAGACATGTTCATGAACGGAAAAACGGCGTTCACCTCCGACCGTTTCAACTTCGGCGGCGGTGAATACGCGTTCAATGAAAAGCGCACGCAGGTCGGCGTCTGGTACTCGGAGCTCAGCGACATTTACCAGCAGCAATACTTCAACCTGACCCACAGCCAGCCCGTCGGCGACTGGACCCTGGGCGCCAACCTGGGCTACTTCATCGGCAAGGAAGACGGCAGCGCCCGGGCCGGTGACCTCGACAACAAGACCGCGTTTGCCCTGCTCTCGGCCAAATATGGCGGCAGCACCTTCTATGTCGGCCTGCAAAAACTCACCGGCGACGACGTGTGGATGCGGGTCAATGGCACCAGTGGCGGCACCCTGGCCAACGACAGCTACAACTCCAGCTATGACAACGCCCGGGAGAAATCCTGGCAGGTGCGCCACGACTACAACTTCGTCGCCCTCGGCATTCCTGGCCTGACCCTGATGAACCGCTACATCAGTGGTGACAACGTGCACACCGGCGCGATCACCGACGGCAAGGAATGGGGCCGCGAATCCGAACTGGCCTACACGGTGCAGAGCGGTGCGCTGAAAAACCTCAACGTGAAATGGCGTAACGCGAGTATCCGCAAGAGTTTCAGCACCAACGAATTCGATGAAAACCGCATTTTCATCAGCTACCCGATTTCGTTGTTGTAAATCATAGGCATCAACACCAGCCCCTGTAGGAGCGAGCTTGCTCGCGATGAACCCGAGAACGCCACGGGGTATCAGGTTTCCAGCGTTATCGTTGACGACCATCGCGAGCAAGCTCGCTCCCACAGAACAGAGCAGGACAGGACGACCCTCCGTCATTTTCAACCACTGTCGCGTTGACAAGCAGCGGAGACCCTAACGATACTTCAACCAAGTCATACGACAACCTACAACAAACCAATAACAGCGCACCCAGGATTCCCATGACGACCACAGCAACCGCCCGCCCCCCTTTCAACCGCCTGCTGCTGACCGGCGCCGCCGGTGGCCTCGGCAAAGTCCTGCGCGAAAGCC
Source organism: Pseudomonas sp. GW456-E7 (assembly GCF_059424105.1). NCBI lineage: Bacteria > Pseudomonadati > Pseudomonadota > Gammaproteobacteria > Pseudomonadales > Pseudomonadaceae > Pseudomonas > Pseudomonas sp. GW456-E7. Next base: position 14,055 of record NZ_JBWKZB010000070.1, read on the forward strand.
TGCGCCCTTACGCCAACGTCATTCGCCTGTCGGACATCGCCGACATCGCGCCCGCCATCGATGATCGCGAAGAAGTGATGCCGTGCGACCTCGCCGACAAGCAAGCGGTGCATCAACTGGTCGAAGGCGTGGACGCGATCCTGCACTTCGGCGGCGTGTCGACCGAGCACTCGTTCGAAGAGATCCTCGGCGCCAACATCTGCGGCGTGTTCCACATCTACGAAGCCGCGCGCCGCCACGGGGTGAAGCGGGTGATCTTCGCCAGTTCCAACCACGTGATCGGCTTCTACCGGCAGGACGAAGTCATTGACGCCCACTCCCCTCGCCGCCCCGACAGCTACTACGGCCTGTCCAAGTCCTACGGCGAAGACATGGCCACGTTCTACTTCGACCGCTATGGCATCGAGACCGTCAGCGTGCGCATCGGCTCCTCGTTCCCCGAGCCGCACAACCGGCGGATGATGAGCACCTGGCTGAGTTTCGGCGACCTGACGCAACTGCTCGAACGCGCCTTGTACACCCCGAACGTCGGCCACACCGTGGTCTACGGCGTGTCCGACAACAAGGACGTCTGGTGGGACAACCGCTACGCTACAGCCCTGGGTTTTGTCGCGCAGGACAGCTCCGAACAGTTCCGCGAAAAAATCGAAGCCCAGCCGATGCCTGCCGCCGATGACCCGGCGCGGCTGTACCAGGGCGGCGCCTTTTGCGTAGCCGGCCCGTTCGGTGACTGAACCTTCGCGCCCCGCTTGATCCCCACAACAAAAGCCAAGGGAATGAGTTGCCATGCAAGCCGAATTGATTGTCGACGCCCGTAACGCAGTCGGTGAAAGCCCGGTCTGGGTGCCTGAGGAAAGCGCTCTGTACTGGGTCGATATTCCCGCCGGCGGTCTACAGCGCTGGCGTGCCGACACCGGGCAGGTAGATACCTGGAAAACCCCGGAGATGCTCGCTTGCATCGCGCGTCATGCCGACGGCGGCTGGGTCGCCGGCATGGAAAGCGGGTTCTTTCGATTGCATCCGCGCAACGACGGCAGCCTCGACAGTGAACCCTTGGCCCACGTCGACCATGCCCGCGCCGACATGCGCCTGAACGACGGCCGCTGCGATCGGCAGGGACGTTTCTGGGCCGGCAGCATGGTGCTGAACATGGGCGCCAACGCCGCCGACGGCACGTTGTACCGCTACAGCGCCGGGCAACGCGGGCCACTCGATTCCCGGCTGAGCGGGTTCATCGTGCCCAACGGCCTGGGCTTCAGCCCCGACGGGCGCACGATGTACCTGTCCGACTCCCATCCGCAGGTCCAGCAGATCTGGGCCTTCGACTACGACATCGAAACCGGCACCCCTTCCAACCGCCGCGTGTTCGTTGACATGAACGAGCACGAAGGTCGACCCGACGGTGCGGCGGTCGACGCCGATGGCTGCTACTGGATTTGCGCCAACGACGCCGGCTTGATCCACCGGTTTACCCCCGACGGCCGGCTTGACCGTTCCCTGGCCGTACCTGTGAAAAAACCCACCATGTGCGCCTTCGGTGGCCCTCGACTGGACACGCTGTTCGTGACCTCGATTCGCCCCGGCGATGACCATGACCTTCAGTCGCTGGCCGGTGGCGTGTTTGCCCTTGATCCCGGGGTGAAGGGATTGCCTGAGCCTTTGTTCAAGTCCTGACGGATTGCAGCCTCGTTGCACCTGTAGGAGCTGTCGAGTGCAACGAGGCTGCGATCTTTCCCACCCTTCCAACGCAGAACGAAAAACAATGAATCTGCTCGAACTCGAAGACGACCTCACCCGCCTCACCCTCGCCCCCGACATTGGCGCCAGCATCGTCAACTGGACCGTGCGCAACAGCGGACAGCCCTTGCTGCGCCGCGCCGATGAGCACGCCCTGAACACCGGCCTGCCCGGCAAGCTCGGCTGCTTTGCCTTGATCCCCTGGTCCAACCGCATCGCCGAAGGCGGTTTCGACTGCCCCGATGGCTGGCTGGCACTGACACCCAACAGCCTCACCGATCCCCTGCCGATTCACGGCAGCGCCTGGCAGCAGGCGTGGGATGTGGTTTCCCGGTCGGAAAATGAAGTGGTCCTGCAACTCGACAGCACAACCCCCTTCGCTTATCGCGCCCGGCAACGTTTTCATCTGAGCGAAGGCAAACTGAGCATCGAATTGAGCGTTACTCATCTGGGCGAACACGCGGCCTGGCATGGACTGGGACTGCATCCGTATCTGCCGCGCACCGCCAACACCCGACTGCGGGCCGCGGCTCGCGGAGTATGGTTGTGCAATGAGAAAAAACTACCGACGCACCTCAGCGCATTGCCGGTGGAGTGGGATTTCCAGCAGCTCAAGCCATTGCCCGAATCGCTCGTGGACAACGGCTTCTGCGAATGGAACGGCCATTGCCTGATCCGCCAGCCCGACCTCGGATACGAACTGGACTGCCAGGCCACCGGCAGCGATTACTACCTGCTCTACTGCCCCGTGGGCCTGGAGTTTTTCTGCATCGAACCGGTGAGCCACCCGGTCAACGCGCACCACCTGCCCGGTCGGCCGGGGTTGCGTTTGCTGGAGCAAGGTCAAGCCATCGAACTGGGCTTGACCCTGCAGTATCGGCCGTTTCAGGCAGACGCCCCCAACAGTTGACTCAACACCGCTCGCAACTTGCCGGGCTTCACCGGTTTGTTCAACAAGGGCGCGTTGAGCCGCTGCAACGCACGCCGACAATGGTCGGTGCGGTCGGCAGTAATGATCACCGCGGGAATGTCCTGGTGGAAATGCTCGCGCAAATGTCGCACCACATCACAGCCAACCACCCCGTGATCGAGGTGGTAGTCCGCGAGAATCAGTTCCGGCGCCTGGCCGCCTAACGCCGCCAGTGCAGCCGCCTCATCGGTGGCGACCAGAACGTCGCAGCCCCACTGCCCGAGCAACGCGCCCATGCTCTGGAGAATGCTCACTTCGTTGTCGATCACCAGTAAACGGCGTCCCGGCAACGGGTTGCCGGTGCCCGGCTGTGGCACCGCCTGGCTCACGGGCAATGGAACCTCATCGGATAACGGCACCTCGATGCTGAACATCGAACCCCGCCCCGGCAACGAGTGAACGCCAATCCTGTAGCCAAGGATCTTGGCGATGCGCTCGACAATCGCCAACCCCAGGCCTACGCCCTTGCGGTCGGCGGCGCGGCCGACGTCCAGTTGGTTGAACTCGAGGAAGATCGAATCGAGCCGGTCGGCGGCGATGCCACGCCCGGTGTCCCAGACCTCCAGGCGCAACATCTCGCCCCGACGTCTTGCCGCCAGCAGGATGCTGCCTTCATCGGTGTAGCGGCAGGCATTGCTGAGGAAGTTGCGCAGGATCCGCGTCATCAGGCGCAAGTCGGTGCTGATGGCGTAATCGGCCATGTGCACCCGCAGGTTCAAGCTGGCCGCCTGGGCGACGGACTGGAACTCCGACACCAGTGGCCCCAGCAGTTCGTCGAGGCGGTATGACGCAACGTCCGGCTTGACCGCGGCCTGATCGAGACGGGAAATGTCCAGCAGATCCGTCAGCAGGTCTTCGGCCCCTTCCAGGGCCTGATGAGTGCGTTCCACCAGTACCTGTTCAGCTTCCGGCAACTTGCGTTCGCGCAAGGTCGAAATCAGCAACCGCGCGGCGTTCAGCGGTTGCAGCAGGTCGTGGCTGGCGGCAGCGAGGTATTTGTCCTTGCTGTGATTGGCGGCCTCGGCGGCATCGCGGGCATCGCGCAAGGCCTTGGCAATCTGTTTACGCTGGGTGATCTGCTGCTGAAGGTTACGGTTGGCTTCAAGCAATTCATCGGTGCGCGCGACGACGCGCTGCTCCAGTTCGTCATTGAGTTGCTGCAGGCGTCGCTGGGCCAGCTTGCGCTCGGTGATATCGGAGACGAACCCTTCCACCAGGCCTTCCTGGCCGGGCTTGAGCAGCAGGTTCATCAACACATCCAGGTGACTGCCGTCCTTGCGCCGCAAGCGGGTTTCATAACCGTGCAGGCTGCGCTGGTGCCTGAGGATTTCGCCGATGGCTTCCAGCTCCTGCGCGCCGTCGACGAACAGGGTGCTGCCCAGGTCAGTCAGGGAGAACAGCACCTCCTGCGGGTCCTGGTAGCCGAGCATGTGTGCCAGCGCCGGGTTGGCGGCGCGCATGCCATCGTGCAGGCTGGCCTGGAAGATCCCGTGCACCGCGTTTTCGAACAGCCACTTGTAGCGGTTGCGCTCGGCTTCCAGATCATCCAGGCGCGCGGCCAGTTCCGGATAATGACTCTTGCGCGCCGAATGGCTGCCCAGCCCCAGCAGCCCGGTCAGGGCCCGTTGTTGCTCGTCAGAGGGCTTCGCCATAGACGACCTCGACATCGCGCTGGCTGGATTCGCGCGGGTTGGTCAGGATGCACGGATCGTGCATCGCATGCTGCGACAGGAACGGAATGTCCGAGGTCCTGACGCCATGCAAACCGAGGGTTTCGTGAAAGCCGATGGCGTGCTTGAGGGCGATCAGGTGTTCGACCAGGCGCCCGCAGATCTGCCGGTGATTCAGGCCCCGGCAGTCGATGCCGAACGTCTCGGCGATTACCTTGAAGCGCTCCGGCGCCGAGTTGTAATTGAAGGCCACCACATGCTCGACCAGCACCGCGTTGCACAGGCCGTGGGGCAGATCGAGAAAGCCGCCGAGGCTGTGGGACATGGCATGCACGGCGCCCAGGATGGCGTTGGAGAACGCCAGCCCGGCCTGCATGCTGCCGAGCATGATCTTCTCGCGCAGGGCAATGTCGCTCGGGTTGGCGATCATCTGCACCAGGTTGCCATTGATCAGGCGCATCGCCTCCAGCGCATGAGGATCGGTCAACGGCCCGTGGCCGGTGGACACGAAGGCTTCGATGGCATGCACCAAGGCGTCGATGCCGGTGCAGGCCGACAGGAACGGATCCATGCTCAGGGTGGTTTCCGGGTCGATCAGCGAAACGTCCGGCACCACGGCCTTGCTGACGATGGAGAACTTCATGCGCTCCTGCTGGTTGGAAATGATCACGAATTGCGAGACATCGGCCGAGGTGCCGGCAGTGGTCGGAATCAGGATCAGCGGCGGGCTGGGCACGCGGATGGTGTCAACGCCCTCGAAATCGAGAATGCTGCGGCCATGGGCGACGACAATGCCGATGCCCTTGCCGCAGTCCATCGGGCTGCCGCCACCCACGGCGACGATCACGTCGCAGTGGTTTTCCCGGTACATCTCGGCACCGAGCATCACCTCTTCAACCCGAGGGTTCGGCGAGACATCGCTGTACAGGCAGTACTCGATGCCCAGCGCCTGCAGGCTGGCCTCGATATCGGCGACCCAACCGGCGGCGATCACGCCGGGGTCACTGACCACCAGGACCTTGCGTGCACCAAAGGTCTTGGCGTAATTGCCGACACTGTGCCGGCTGCCGGCACCGAAGATGATTTCAGGGGAAACGAACTTGCGCAGCTGGTTGAGACTCTGGCTCATTGGAAAGCCTGTTTTTATTGTTTTGGAAGGTAGAAACCACACTAAACCATCCTGCTGTGAATGCAATCAGACCAATGGGTAGCACCGCCAGGAGTGTACTCACATTCAAATTCACCGCAGCCCCCCCTGTGGGAGCGGGCTTGCTCGCGAAGAGGCCTTAACATTCAACATTTATATTGCCTGACCCACCGCTTTCGCGAGCAAGCCCGCTCCCACAGGGGATTTGTATCGCCAGACTAGCCGCGATAGATCAGCTGCGAAGCCTTCGCGTTGCGCAGCGTCAGGTGTTCGATCCCCAGCCCCGGCGCCTCGGCTTCCTCACGGGCCTTGAGGATCACCCCGTGGTGCGGCGACTTGCTGCACACCGGGTCGGCATTGGCGGCATCGCCGGTCAGCATGAAGGCCTGGCAGCGGCACCCGCCCAGGTCCTTGTGCTTTTCGTCGCAGGAGCGGCACGGCTCCTTCATCCAGTCGTCGCCGCGAAAACGATTGAAGCCGAACGAGTCGTTCCAGATATGCGAGAGACTGTGCTCGCGCACGTTGGGAAACGCTACCGGCAACTGCCGGGCGCTGTGACAAGGCAAGGCCGTGCCGTCGGGGGTGATGTCGAGAAACAGGTTGGCCCAGCCGTTCATGCAGGTCTTGGGACGTTCCTCGTAGTAGTCCGGGGTGACGAAGATCAACTTGCACGGGTGACCCTGGGCTTCAAGGCGTTCGCGGTATTGGTTGGTGATGCGCTCGGCACGCTGCAATTGTTCACGGGTGGGCAGCAGGCCGACGCGGTTGAGTTCAGCCCAGCCATAGAACTGGCAGGTGGCCAACTCGACAAAGTCCGCCTCCAGCTCCAGGCACAGTTCGATGATCTGCGCGATCCGGTCGATGTTGTGCCGATGGGTGACGAAGTTCAGCACCATCGGATAGCCCTGGGCTTTCACCGCACGGGCCATGGCGAGTTTCTGGGCAAAGGCCTTGCGCGAACCGGCGAGCATGTTGTTCACCGCTTCGTCGGCAGCCTGGAAGCTGATCTGGATATGGTCCAGCCCGGCCACCTTGAAGTCGCGCACCTTCTGCTCGGTCAGGCCGATGCCGGAGGTGATCAGATTGGTGTAATAGCCCATGTCCCGGGCGGCCTTGATCAGTTCGGCGAGGTCCTGGCGCACCAATGGCTCACCGCCGGAAAAGCCCAATTGCGCGGCGCCCATGTCCCGCGCCTCGCGGAATACGCGAATCCATTCTTTCGTGCTCAGTTCCTCGCCGTGCCGGGCAAAGTCCAACGGATTGGAGCAATAGGGGCACTGCAACGGACAGCGGTAAGTCAGCTCGGCGAGCAGCCACAACGGCGGTCCGGGCAGCGTCTCACTCGATCCAGAATTGCGCATGGGCCACCTCCAGAAACGCCAGCACGTCTTCGTCGATCCCGGGTACGCCGGGGAAATTCGCACTCAATCGCTCAATGATCGCCGCCACACTGCGCTGGCCATCCACCAGGTCGAGAATCTGCCCGGCACTGGCGTTGAGCTTGATCATGCCTTCGGGGTACAGCAGCACATGGCAGTCCTGACGGGGCTCCCATTGCAGACGAAAACCGCGACGCAAGATCGGTGACTGCTGGCGGTCGATCAAGCTCACAGGGCGATCCCCCGGTGCCAGACATTGTCGCCGGTGACCGTGTGATACGGCGGGCGCGCAAGTTCGTAGGCCATGCTCATGGCATCGAGCATGCTCCACAGCACGTCGAGCTTGAACTGCAGGATCTCCAGCATGCGTTGTTGCCCCTCGGCCGTCACGTAGTGCGCCAGGGTGATGCGCAACCCATGCTCGACATCGCGCCGCGCCTGGCTCAGGCGCGTGCGGAAATAGTCGTAGCCGGCGACGTCGATCCACGGGTAATGGGTCGGCCAGGTATCGAGTCGCGACTGGTGGATATGAGGGGCAAAGAGTTCGGTCAGTGAACTGCTGGCCGCTTCCTGCCAGCAGGCGCGACGGGCGAAATTGACGTAGGCGTCCACCGCGAAACGCACGCCGGGCAGCACCAGCTCCTGGGAGAGGATCTGCTCGCGATCCAGACCCACGGCTTCGCCCAGGCGCAGCCAGGCTTCGATACCGCCTTCGCTGCCGGGGGCGCCGTCGTGGTCGAGAATCCGTTGCAGCCACTCGCGGCGCACGTCGCGGTCCGGGCAGTTGGCGAGAATCGCGGCGTCCTTCAGGGGAATGTTGATCTGATAGTAGAAGCGATTGGCGACCCAGCCCTGGATCTGCTCGCGGCTGGCGCGGCCGGCGTACATGGCTTGATGGAAAGGATGATGGATGTGGTAGTAGGCGCCCTTGGCGCGCAGGGCAGCTTCGAATTCGCTGGGGGACATTGCGTTGTCAGTCATTGCGGTTCTCCGGGAAGCTCTGCGGTGTCTGGTCAGGCCTCTTCGCGAGCAGGCTCGCTCCCACAGGGTTCGGCAGTGTCCACAAAACCTGTGGGAGCGGGCTTGCCCGCGAAGAGGCCGTCGGCTACAGCTCAATACTCAAGCCGTCATAAGCCACTTCGATCCCCCGCCGCTCCAGCAACGCCCGCTCGGCCGAGTCTTCATCGAGAATGGGATTGGTGTTGTTGATGTGGATCAGCACCTTGCGCTGGCGGTTGAAACCCTCCAGCACTTCAAGCATCCCGCCGGGGCCGCTTTGTGGGAGGTGCCCCATTTGGCTGCCCAGGCTCTGGCCGACTTCGCAGATACGCATCTCGTCGTCGCGCCACAGGGTGCCGTCCAGCAGCAGGCAATCGGCACGCTGCATCCAGCCCAGCACTTCATCGTCGACTCGACCAAGGCCCGGCGCATAGAACAGCGACGCGCCGTTGCGCAGGTCTTCGATGAACAGGCCAATGGTGTCGCCCGGTTGCGGGTTGCCGCGATTGGGCGAATACGGCGGCGCGTTGCTCACCAGGGGAATGGCGCGAAACTGTAAATGCCCGCAGGCCGGGATGCTGAACGGTTGGCGATCGAGGCCGACCGGTTGCCAGCGCAATCCGCCGTTCCAGTGTCCGAGCATGGTGAACAACGGGAAACCGCTGCTCAGGTCCTGATGCACACGCTCGGTGCACCAGACGTCATGGGGGCAGCCTTCGCGCAGGCTGAGCAAACCGGTGCAGTGGTCGATCTGGCTGTCCAGCAGCACGATGCCGGCGATGGCGCTGTCACGCAGGCGCCGCGCCGGTTGCAGTGGTGCAAAACTCTCGAGTTGCGCGCGAATGTCCGGTGACGCGTTGCACAGCACCCACTCCACACCGTTGTCACTCAAGGCAATCGACGACTGCGTACGACGCTGGGCCCGCAGGCTGCCATTGCGCACACCGGCGCACTGGCGGCAGTTGCAGTTCCACTGCGGAAAACCACCGCCAGCGGCGGAACCGAGAACGCGGATGTGCATGGCGGATGCTCCAGGAGGCAGGTCCGGCCAACCCATCGGCTGGCCGGGTGATCAATCAACGGTTGGCGAAATACATCGTCACTTCGAAGCCAATGCGCAGATCGGTAAACGCGGGTTTAGTCCACATGGGTCATTCCTCTTCTTGTGCCGGGTGATTCCGGTAGAGCCATTAATGCACGGTGGGCCAGGGGGGCGAATGCTACTTTCGAAGGAGGTTTGGGGGTGATTTGGTAG
>NZ_JBWKZB010000071.1:0-22655 GCF_059424105.1 Pseudomonas sp. GW456-E7
GTGGTGGGCGCGGGCGGCGGGCAGGTGGCTGAGTACCTGCAGCAGGTCGCACCGACGGCACAGGTGTTTACCCAGCACGAACAACGGGGCACGGCCCACGCGGTACTCGCCGCCCGGCCGGCCTTGCAGGTGCAGCAGCAGGGCTATGTGTTGGTGCTGTTTGGCGATTCCCCCCTGATCACCTCGCAGACCTTGAATCGCTTGCGCAGGGCGTTGATGGACGGCGCGGCGGTGGCGGTGGCGGGTTTTCACACCCAGCGGCCGGGACCCTACGGGCGGCTGCTGGTGGAGCAGGGGCGTTTGCGGGCGATCCGCGAAGCCAGGGATGCGAGCCCCCAGGAGCTGGACATCAACTTCTGCAATGGCGGCGTCATGGGCCTGCGCGCCGATACCTGCCTGTGGTTGCTGGAGCGAATCGGCAACCGCAACGCCCAGGGCGAGTACTACCTCACCGATGCGGTGGCGCTGGCCAACGAGGCGGGGCTGACGGTGACTGCCGTGGAAGTGGAGGAAACCGACGTGCTCGGGGTCAATGACCGCGAGCAATTGCAGGTCGTCGAACAGCTGTACCAGCAGCGTCGGCAGCGCAGGATCAAGGAGTGTGCCATGGGTGACTATCAACGGTTGTACATCGGCGGTGAGTGGGTGACCCCGGTTCAACGCGGTGTTTTCGATACGCTCGATCCGAGTGACGAATCGGTGCTGGCGCGGGTCGCTTCTGCCACGTTCGAGGACGTCGACCGGGCGGTGGCGGCGGCGCGTTCGGCGTTTGATGAGGGGGACTGGCCACGCTGGTCCGGCGCGCAACGGGCCGAGGTCCTGCGCCGTATCGCCGAGGGTATTCGCCACCGTCAGGACGAACTGGCCGCCATCGAAGTGCGCGACAACGGCAAGCCATTGCCGGAAGCATTGTGGGACATCGCCGACACCGCCGGTTGCTTCGATTTCTATGCCGGGTTGGCCGAACAGTCGGATCAACAGGGTGAACAGGCGATCGATGTGCCGGATGCGCGTTTCACGTCATCGGTGATCAAGGAGCCGGTCGGTGTGGTCGCGGCGATCATCCCGTGGAATTTCCCGATGCTGATGGCTTCGTGGAAAGTGGCCCCGGCGCTGGCGGCAGGTTGCACCGTCGTGCTCAAGCCATCGGAGCTGACCCCATTGACCGCCCTCGAACTGGCGGGCATCGCCGACAAGGCAGGCCTGCCGGCCGGGGTACTGAACGTGATCACGGGCCTGGGACGCGAGGCGGGCGCGCCGCTGGCCAAACACCCGTATGTCGACAAAGTCGCCTTCACCGGCAGCGTACCGACCGGGCGCAAGATCATGCAGGCGGCTGCCAACGACATCAAAAACATCAGCCTGGAACTGGGCGGCAAATCACCCTTCGTGATCTTCGCCGACAGCGACATCGACGCCGCCGTGGAGTGGATTCTGTTCGGGATTTTCTGGAACCAGGGCCAGGTCTGTTCAGCCACTTCGCGGGTGCTGGTGGAGCGCGGGTTGTACCCGGCGTTGCTTGAACGCCTGATTGCCGCGACCGAGCAGATTCAGATTGGCCAGGGTTTCGAGGAGGGAGTGAAACTCGGGCCGCTGGTCAGCCAGGGGCAACTGGACAAGGTGCTGGCGGCCATCGCAACCGGTCAGCAAGAGGGCGCGCGGCTGGTGTCGGGCGGTGGGCGGCCGGGCAATCTGGAAAAGGGTTACTACCTGACGCCGGCGATTTTCGCCGATGTCCCCGAGGACAGCTCGGTGTGGCGTGAGGAGATCTTCGGACCGGTGGTGTGCCTGCGCGCCTTCGACACGGAAGCCGAAGCGATCCGATTGGCCAATGACTCGCCGTTCGGCCTGGCGGCCGCGGTGATGTCCCGGGATATCCCGCGTTGCGAACGGGTCGCCCGTGGATTTCGCGCCGGTATCGTCTGGGTCAACTGCTCGCAGCCGACCTTCGTCGAAGCGCCGTGGGGCGGCTACAAGCAGAGCGGCATCGGTCGCGAACTGGGGGAGTGGGGCTACAACAACTACCTGGAAACCAAGCAGATCACCCGCTACAACGGTGAACCCTGGGGGTGGTACCTGAAGTGAACGCGGGTTGGCAGGTGCCCCGCGGCGCTCTCGGGTTTATCGCGAGCAGGCTCGCTCCTACAGTTTTAGCGTGGGCACGGTCCCCTGTGGGAGCTGGCTTGCCAGCGATGGTCGTCAACGATAACGCGGGTTGGCGGGTACCCCGTGGCGCTCTCGGGTTTATCGCGAGCAAGCTCGCTCCTACAGTTTTGGCGTGGGCACGGTCCCCTGTGGGAGCTGGCTTGCCAGCGATGGTCGTTAACGATAACGCGGGTTGGCAGGTACCCCGCGGCGCTCTCAGGTTTATCGCGAGCAGGCTCGCTCCTACAGAAATGGGGCCGTGGCTATCCCCATACATGGGGTATTACACCCACCTGACCGGGCCTTTTTCACCAAACTTGCGTCTCGCCTGGCACACCGTCAAACAGCTTGTTCATTAACGTGGACTTTTTATTGGCCCCGTAGTGATGGCTCATTCGTTGCTTAACCCCTTGGTACCCGCAACAGGTTTCGTCCCGGACATCATGGAGACGGCGGGGCTTCCTGATTCGGCGTACGGCGCAAAAGGGAGAACTGGTGATGGCTTCCACGACTAAATCCATTGCTCTGATCACGAAAAGATCGACACACCGTTATACGCAACTCGCTCAGTTGAGTCTGATGGTTATCGCGTTGTTGATGATGCTGACGTTGTCCGCCGTACTGGCAATGGAGTTGACCCTTTGAGCGCTCTGACCTCTCGTCGCCGATGACGGGGCAGGTCGAATGAAAGCGGGTGGGCCAGCCTGTGAATTACCCAGCCTATGGAACTGCACACCATTCTGGCAATCGAATCCTTTACGGGCGAGACAGGCGTCGTAATGGCTACGCATTCGCATTGAACGCCCTGTATGGCTGTAAAGCCGGGAGGGTTGCATGGGTAACAGCGCGATGGTCAAGTTCTTTGCGGGCTACCTGTTCGTGTGCGCCCTGCTGGCATGGGCAGTGACCCAGGCGTCGCCCTGGATTGCTTCGCACCTGCTGCTCAACTGGATTCTCTAGCACCGCGCCCGGTTTCCCCTGACGCATTCTGGCGGCAGACGAACGGTCATTTGCATTGCACTGTCACGGTGCGTCTCTATATAGTGGCATAACAACATCATCCCCTGATCAGCGGAGCTGCATTCACATCGTTGGGCGCTCTGGCTGACGCCTTGCCCAATAGAGAATGTGCATGCCTAACCGCTCTTTACACTTCAAGTTGTTCTGGACGGCCCTGACTGGAACAGTGGTCGTCATGGCGCTGCTCCTGGGTTCCATTGCCTGGATCGCTTATGGCACGTCGGTAAAGGAAACCTCCGCGCTGGTCGAGACCATCGTCAAGGCCAATGCCAAGGAAGTCGAAGTTGAACTGGGGGCCGGTTTTACCGTGGCCGAGTCGCTGGCCAGTGTCGCCACGGCGATGCAGCAACAGCACGTCGAGCGTGGGGCTGCCGATGCCATGACGCGCCAGTTGCTCGAGGCCAATCCGAACCTGTTGGGCCTGGGGCAATACTGGGAAGCCAATGCGTTCGACGGCAAGGACAGTGACTTCGTCAACCAGCCGAACCACGACGCCACGGGCCGTTACCTGACGTACTGGAATCGCGCGAACGGCACGGTGAAGTCCGAGCCGCTGAGCGGTTACGCTCCGGAGAATGCCGATAACCAGTACTACTACCGGCCGCTGCACACCCGTCAGGCATGGGCGACCGAGCCCTATGTCTACAGCACGGGCAACGGCCAGAAGGTGATGCTGGTGTCGATCATGGCGCCACTGTTGCAGGGCGGCAAAGCGCTGGGTGTGGCCGGTGTCGATATTCCGCTGGAAAACATCAACCGACAGTTGGCGAAAATCGATGCCTATAAAGGCTACGGTGCACTGGTCTCCAGCGACGGGCTGTACGCCAGCCATCCCGATGCCAAGCGCCTGGCACAACCGGCCGACGATTTGCCGGCTGAAGCCAAAAGCGCCATCAAGGCCGGCCAGCCCTATCATTTCGAGCGCGATGGCTGGGGCTATGTGCTGCAACCGGTGCGCATCGGCAAGGCGCCGAACAGTTGGGCGTTGATGGTGGCCTATCCGCTGGCCGAAGCCATGGCCGGCATCAATCACTTCCTCTATACCGCGGTGGTCATCGGCCTGGTGGCGCTGCTGGCGCTGGCCATTGTGCTCTGGCATTTGCTGGCATGGCAGATTCGTCCGCTGTCGGGCCTGACGGTCGGTATCCAGGCCTGGGGCGGTGAACTGGGCCTGCGTTTCGAACAACGCAGCGGCGATGAAACCGGCAAGCTGGCCGGGGCGTTCAACCAGTTCATCCAGCGCCTGGGGGACCTGGTGGGGTCGATCCGCCACAGCAGCGCGACGCTGATGCAGATCTCCACGCACCTGGGCGACACCACCCAGGCGGTGGCCGAGCGCGCCACTTCGCAACACACGGCCACCGAGGAAATGGCCAGCGGCGTCACGGCGCTGGCGCACTCGGTGACGGAAATGTCCCAGCAGGCCGAGGACGTGGAACAACTGGCGCGCAATACCGAGATGCTGACCACGCATATCTCCGGGGACATGAGCCAGACCCTCGCCGGCATCACCCACATCGACCAGACCATGGATGTGGTGGCTGGCGCCGTGGGCGACCTGGAAAAACGCTCGCAGCAGATCGCCGGCATCATCGCGGTGATCCGCAGCATTGCCGACCAGACCAATTTGCTCGCGCTCAACGCGGCGATTGAAGCGGCGCGGGCAGGGGAGCAGGGTCGCGGGTTTGCGGTGGTGGCCGATGAAGTGCGGCAACTGGCCGAGCGCACCAGCCGTTCGACCGGGGAAATCGGCGAGATGATCGGGGCCATTGGTTCGGACGTGCGCAACACCGTCGCCAACGTGCAGCAGGTCGGTGAGGCGGTGCGCCAGGGTGTCGCGCAACTGACCACGTCGGCGCAGGGGGTGGACCAGATCCGCCAGCATGCCCGGGACATTCTGACACGCATCAGCGAAGTGGCGCGCCAGACCCAGAGTCAGGCCGCGACGGGGGAGCAATTGTCCGTCGCGATCCAGGGTGTGAGTCGCATTTCCGAGCAGAATGATCACGCGATCCGCAGCCTGCTCGATCAGTCGTTGCAACTGCGCGACCAGGCCGGTTCGCTGAACCGGCAACTGACCCAATTCAAGGATTGAGCCAGTTACCGATGCTGACGGGTTAGTGGAACGGAAAGATGTAGTTCATCCAGGCAGCCATGCGCAGGAGGATCTTGCGCATCATCGCGATGTGATGGAAATGCTGGCTGTACAACGCCGCCTGGCCGTAGGAACCGCCGGGCATCAGGTCGGCGTACTGGGCATAGTCGGGATCGGTGATTTCAATGATCACCGGTACCCGGCCGGCCGGTGGTGAACCGGTGAAACCGATCAGCGTGCCCGACGGTTGGATCTGGCCTTCGGCGATGACCGAAATCACGGTCTTGACCTTGCCTTCGAACACCTTCCCGGGAATGCCGTCAAATGCGACTTCGGCCTCATCGCCCTCGGTCAGGCGCAACAGGCTGTTCTGCCGCATCCACGCCGAGAAGTAATGACCTTCGGCGGGAATGAACACCATCGACGGGCGCAGCGGCAGCTTGGTCGCCATCATGCCCGGACGCAGCGAAACATGGGTGACGAAGCCTTTGCTGGGCGCACGCACCGTGGTGTTGTCGAGTTCGTACTGCGCGTTGTCCAGTTGTGCCTTCAGGTCGTCGGTCCGGGCGACCACCATATCCAGTTCCCGTTGAGTGCTGAAATTACGCTTGATCAACTCGGTGATCCGCACACGATCGGCCTGGGCGGCAATCAGCTGTGCCTTGAGGGATTTCACCCGGTAATCGAAAGGCGCGGGGTCGATGCGAAACAGCACATCGCCTTTTTCCAGGGGCTGGTTGGTCTTGACCGGCACGTCGATCACCTGGCCACTGACCACGGGAATCACCGGGACCGATACGAAATAGGAACGCGCCACCTCGGAGTAGGGGTGGTTGTAGTTCATCGTGAAAATCAGCGCGCCGATAATCACGATCCCGCCCAGCACCGCCGTGGGCACCGTCCATTTGTTCAGGGGGATGCGGAAGATCTTGAAGATGGCAACGCAGAGTGCCGCATACGTCAGTATGAGTAAGAGATCCATGGCTCAAATGCCCTCGCCGAGATTGTCCGTTGGCCGCCTGCTCTGTGGCGTGCCCGTCGCCGCCTCAAGGCGCTCGATCCGGCCTTGCAGTTCGGCGACCTGTTGTTCGAGGTGAACCACATGGCTCTTGGCTGAGTGTCCGTCACTGAAACCCCAGCCCCGGTCCTCTCGATAGGCCATCGCCCAGATCCACAGGAACGGCCAGAGCGCGTGCAGGGTGAACAGGCTGACCCAGCCGGTGGCGTGGATTGCATCCTGGTGAGGGTGGTTGCGGTGGACGGCAATTTCATAGGGGATGTCGTGGAGCAGGATGATCCCGTAGAACAGGACGAGCCCGACAAAGATCAGCAGGCCCAGCGCGAAGTAATCAAGCATGAATCACTCCTCTTGAAGCAGGTAACGTGTGCGCATGAGTGTAGCCGTTCAATCTACACTTGACGGGGATGCGGATCTCCAGCCCGGGCACCCGGTGCCTGGCCGAAGCGTCGACCGGTACCGTGCAGGTAACCCAAGGGGAGGTGAACTCATGCCAGGCAATGGTCAATTCGAAAGGGCGCCTGTACTTGACCCTGTCGAGCGCATTACCGAGGTGATCTTCGGCCTGCTGATGGCCATGACGTTCACCGGCACCATCAGCGTGGCCACGGCAGACCAGGCCGCCGAACGCACGATGATGCTGGCCGCGCTCGGTTGCAATCTCGCCTGGGGACTGGCCGATGCGGTCATGTACCTGTTGCGCGCACTGGTCGAGCGCACGCGCCGAATCAAGCTGTACCTGGCCCTGCGCAATGGCGCGGACGCCGCGGCCGGTCAGGCGCTCATTGCGCAGGTACTGCCGTTGCAATTCGCGACGGCGGCCGGCAGCGAGGGCCTGGAGTTGTTGCGCCGTCGGCTGCTCGAGCAGCCGCCCTTGCCGATCAGGGCCGGCCTCGGCTGGACTGACTTCAGGGGCGCGTTCGGTGTTTTCCTGTTGGTGGTGTGCTCGACCTTTCCGCTGGTGGTGCCGTTCATACTGCTCGATCAGACGGCACTCGCCATCCGCCTGTCCAACCTGATCGGACTGGTGGTGCTGTTCATCGCAGGCTGGATGCTCGCCAGATACGCTGGCGCCACGCAGTGGCAGGGTGGGGTGATCATGGCCGCTACGGGAGGTGTGCTGATCCTTGCGATCATTGCGCTGGGCGGCTGACAACTGGACATAATTCAGCACACTAAAGACTCATTCTCATTTACAATTGCCCTTCCATTTACGTCGGGCAGCCCGGTATGGATGTTCTTGCCGCAATCCATCTATATTTATCCCAGTGGGTGATCGAGCCGGTCACCCGGCAGTTCCTGGGCATTTTCGACTTCAACGGCAGACTCGGTCTATCCTTTCTCTGCATGTCTTACGGCGTTGCTTATTGCCTGTTCCGGTACCGCAAATCCCGGGGTTTGACCGACGCGCGCACCTTCGTTCAGTTCATCGGTGGCAGCCGGGTTTACCTGCACCGCTCGGCGCTGCTCGACTACCGCTATTACTTCGTACTGGCCATCCTCAAGGTTGTCCTGGTGCTGCCCATCGTCGGCCTGGTCGATCCGTACGTGTTGCGCTCAGCGGACTACATCGCCTTCTTCACCCGGCTGTGGGGCGCGCGCACGCAAGTGGAGGAGCACCTGGCGCTGACCCTGCTCTATGGGCTCGGCGTGTTCCTGGTCAAGGACTTCAGCCATTACTGGGGCCATCGCGCGTTTCATTCGCGGTATCTGTGGGCCTTCCACAAAGTCCATCATTCGGCGCCCGTGCTGGTGCCGGCGACGGCCAGCCGCGTGCACTTTCTGGAAGAGGTGGTGGAAAAGCTCACGGACATCATCTGTATCGGCGCCTTTGCCGGTGTCTTCTGGTACGCCAGTGGCGGGGAGATCAGCCGCTATACCCTGTTTGGCGTGACCTACATGGTGTTCATCTTCAATTGCCTGGCGGCCAACCTGCGTCACAGCCATGTCTGGTTGTCCTTCGGGCCGGTGCTCGAACGGGTGCTGAGCAGCCCGGCGCAACACCAGATTCATCACAGTGATGCGCCACGTCATTTCAACAAGAACTTCGGCATCAACCTGTCGCTGTGGGACTGGATGTTCGGCACGCTGTACGTCACCCGGTCCACACCCGAGGTCATCGCCTTCGGCACTGGGGAACAGGATCACGAGCGTTACCTGACGATGAAGGGTTTGATCGTCACGCCTTTTGTGGATGTTGGCCGCAAACTCCTCTGTGCAATACGCCCGAAAGCACAGCCTCAAAGAGCATCTGATCCGTATTTTTCAGCGCGATCTGCCTCTGTAACGGATACAGCCGCCAGCCCACAATAAATCTCCGGTACGGCCGCACTCGGCGCCCGCTGTACCGCCAATTCATAGTGTGGGAGGCCGCATGGCCAAGATGACGATTTTTCTCGGCGGTTTTCTGCTGTTGACCATCCTGATCGGTGTGCTGGCGACGATTCCTCCGGCGTGATCATTCCGGGGCCCCGTTTGCACCTGTGGACGCGCGGTCGAGCCATTGGTACATGCTCCACAACCCGTCCAGGCCTCCCGCGTTTTGTGCGTGTTCATCGCTGTACGCTCCTGGTGAAAGGTCGTGAATTAGACTAAACCCGGGTATCGAAGAGTGGGAGTGACAAGCGTGACGGGATTTCGATGGACTCGATGATCACGGCCGCCGCCCAGGCGCTGGCGGCGGGCAATCCACTGGGCGCACTGGACCGCGTGGCCTTGCGCGACGATGCGCCGGCGCTGGCCCTGCGCGGCATCGCCATGGCGCAACTGGGCGATCTGGTGCGCGCCCGGGCGCTGGTCAAGCGCGCGCACCGAGCCTTTTCGCCCAGGGAAGTGCTGGCCCGTGCCCGATGCGTGGTGGCCGAGGCCGAAATCGCCCTGGCGTCGCGGGACCTCGGTTGGCCGGTCAAGGCGCTCGAAACGGCGCGGGTCACCCTTGAGCACCACGGTGACCGGGTCAATGCCGCCCATGCGCGGTATCTGCAAATCCGCCGTTTGCTGCTGATCGGCCAGCTCGATGAGGCGCAGCAGTTGCTGGCCAGTCTCGACCCCGGCCCCTTGCCGCCAGCCTTGCGCGCAACCCATGAGCTGGTGCTGGCGGGGATCGCCATTCGCCGCCTGCAATCGAACGCGGCACGGGAGGCGTTGACGCGAGCCGGGCAGGCTGCCGGTCAGACGGGGATTGCCGCGCTGATCGCTGAAGTCGAACAGGTGGCGCGCCTGCTCGACGCACCCGCGGCACGCCTGATTGCCCGGGGTGAGGAGCGTGCGCTGCTGCTCGATGAAGTGGAAGCCTTGCTCGGTTCAACGGCGTTGGTGGTGGACGCCTGCCGGTACGTTGTGCGGGGCTGCGGCATGTCGGTGTCGCTCGCGACGCGGCCGATCCTGTTCGTGCTCGCCCGCACCCTGGCCGAAGCCTGGCCCGCCGATGTTGCGCGGGAAACGCTGATCGCCCGGGCGTTCCGTCTGAAGCTCTCGGATGAGTCCCATCGTGCCCGGCTTCGCGTGGAAATCGGCCGGCTGCGTAAGGCGCTCAAGCCGTTGGCCGGCGTCATCGCGACGCCCCGTGGTTTTGCCCTACAAACGTCCGTGTGCTCGGAGGTGGTGACACTGGCGCAACCGGTCGAGGAAAAATTTGCCGCGGTATTTGCCTGCCTCGCCGATGGCGAGTCGTGGTCGAGTTCCGCCCTGGCCCTGGCGCTGGGTACCAGCCAGCGCACGGTGCAGCGTGCGCTCGATACGCTGGCGGAGCAGGGCAAGGTGCAGTGGTTTGGCCGAGGCCGCGCGCGGCGCTGGATGACGCCGCCCGTGCCGGGATTCGCGACGACCTTGTTACTCCCGGCGCCGCTGCCCGGTGGCTAGGATGAACGCCACCAACCCCCATTGAGGAATGCCAGATGAAACACGCAACTGCTGAAGTCATTCGTGAGTATGGCCCGTTTGCCGAAGTCGATCATGTGTGCGGCGTCACTTGGGACGGCGAAAAGGTCTGGTTCGCCAGCAACAGCAAAATCAACGCCCTCGACCCGGAAAGCGGCAAGCTGCTGGACTCGATCGATGTCGCTGCCCATGCCGGCACCGCGTTCGATGGCGAGCACCTGTTCCAGATCGCCGACGACCGCATCCACAAGATCGACCCCCGCACCGGGCGCATCCTCTCGACGATTCCGGCCCCCGGCGCCGGCACCGATTCGGGGCTGACCTGGGCCGAAGGGACGTTGTGGGTGGGCCAGTACCGCGAACGCAAGATCCACCAGATCGACCCCGAGACCGGCAAGATCCTGCGCACCCTCGAATCCAACCGTTTCGTTACCGGCGTGACCTGGGTGCAAGGTTCGCTGTGGCATGGCACCTGGGAGGGCGACGAAAGTGAGTTGCGGCGCATCGACTCGCAAACCGGTGAAGTACTCGAGAGCCTCAGGCTGCCCGAAGGCGTCGGCGTGTCGGGACTGGAGTCCGATGGCGGCGAGCGGTTGTTCTGCGGTGGCGGCGAAAGCGGCAAGGTGAGGGTGGTGCGCAGGCCTTCGTGAGGCACGGATCTGTGTACACCCACTGCCTCCTGTGGGAGCGGGCAGTGGGTGTATGCAAAATCTGCAAGCAACCTCACTCAGTCCGCTTGTGGATGCTGATCGCTGATCTCGTACCAATCCGCTTTCGAGCCGACGCAAACATGCTTTTGCTTGCGTGTCCGTAGCGGCGTATCCAGCGAGCCCACGGCAATCGAAACCCACTCGGAAAACGCGCCTGTCGAGTCAGTCCAGAACAGCGAAGATCCGCAGCGGCAACAGAACTGCCGCGAGACACCTTTGGACGATTCATAGGCTTGAAGCGAATCTGCACCGCTCATGATCGACAGCGACGAGGCGGGCGCGCTCGCGTAGGTCGCAAACGCCGCCCCATGGCTCTTTCGGCATTGGCTGCAATGGCAATGGGTGAGAGCTTTCAGCTCGCTCGACACGCCATATTTGACCGCGCCGCAAAGGCAGCTGCCCTGGTGAAACTCATCCATGTAAAGTCATCCCTGGATCAATAGTATTTTTCCGTCCTGCCATGTTTTCTGCTGGTCGAAATCGGTCTAAAAGCCCGGTTGGCAATCGTCCCTGTTTTGCTATCCTCAACCTTGTAGGTGAAGACGCAGACTGATGCGCAAAAGGATAGCAAGGAGACGTGGGGCGCGTTCCGAAGGGTACACGGTTAGAAAGATCCCCGCGCTGGGATCCAGCCCTTATGCCGTGTGAAGCAGAAGAGTTCCATTACAGTTTCACGACTCTTTTGTGGGAGGCCTGATAAACCTTGTAAGCCGGAGACCAGCACCGGCCACCTACTTATACTCACCCGCGAAGCCCGCCCAGTGCGGGCTTTTTAATGCCTTGGTTTTTTCACGATGTAGGAGCCAGCGTGGGCATGACCCCTTGTGGGAGCTGGCTTGTCGGGTCGCCGCATCGCAGCGATGGTCGTTAACGATTACGCGGGTGAGCTGGATGAACGCGCCGTACTGGAGTCCATCGCCAGCAAGCTGGCTCCTACAGTAGTTTCAGCGTGGGCAGGGCCCCTTGTGGGAGCTGACCTGCCAGCGATGGTCGTCAACGATAACGCGGGTGAACTGGATGAACGCGGCGCACTGGAGTTCATCGCCAGCAAGCTGGCTCCTACAGGTATTGCGTGAAAAACGACGCGGACGCGGTCCCCTGTGGGAGCTGGCTTGCCAGCGATGGTCGTTAACGATAACGCGGGTGAACAGGATGAACGCGGCGTGCTTGAGTCCATCGCCAGCAGGCTGGCTCCTACAGTAACCGTCGAGACCTTTTTAATGCCCGCAAGGTGGGGCTGGCCGGCCGCTCAAGGCGCGCCGAACAGCATCGTCCAGTAAACACCGTTGTCGCTGCGGGCATTGGCGGCGTACGCGGCACCGACCTGGGTGAACATCGGGTTCATCAGGTTGGCGCAGTGCCCGGGACTGGCGAGCCAACCGGCCATGGCCTTGCTCGGCGAACCTTGCCCGGCGGCGATGTTTTCACCGATCTGCCGGCCACGGTAGCCGGCAGCCCTGGCGCGGTCTGCCGGCATGTCACCGTCGGGGTCCTGGTGGGCGAAATAGTTGCCGTAGGCCATGTCCTTGCTGTGATGTTGTGCGGCGGAACCCAAGGCCGCACTCCAGGACAGCGGCCGCGCGGCGGCGAAACGTTGGCGACCGCACAGGCGCGGCTTGGCCCGGGCAGCGTTGACCTGCGCCAGCAACGCCTGGGCGGCGCTGCGTGGATCGGCGGTTTGCCGGTCGAGCACCGGCCGCGCCAGTACCACTTGCCACTCGCTCCCGGCGCGGCTGACGCCGATGTCGGCGTACTGGTTGTCGAGCAGTGCGGCGCAGTGCTCGTCCTGGAACATATCGAAGGCTTCTTCGGCGTCCCGAGCACCGACCACGCGGATAGAGCGCACCATGGTCGCCTGATAGCCGGAAGCCTTTAACCGGTCCCGCAACCCACCGCCATAGCCAACGGGCAGGGCCAGGTTCGATTTGAGCGTCAGGGGTGACAAGCGTTGCGCGGGCCGCCGGTCGCAACGTTGCGGATGGGCGCGGTAGTCGTTGATGGCGTCGACCAGTTGCCGTTGCCCATCGGCGTGGGCGGGGCTGGCAAAAACGGGGATCAGGGAACACAGGCACAGCGAAGTAAAGCGCAAGGCAACGACGGTTTGGCGCATGAACGGACAACTCGGATGAGATGACGACGAAAGGAGTGGGGAAAAACGCAGGGTATGACTGGTGACTCGACACAAGGTTCACGGCGCGAGCGAACCTGTTTGTGGCCGGAACCGAATGTCCGACGAAGGGTAGGACTTCTGTGGGAGCGGGCTTGCTCCGGGCGGCGTTCCGACGAAGGCGGTGTGTCAGGTAGCATCCATGTCGTCTGACACACCGCCTTCGCGAGCAAGCCCGCTCCCACAGGTTTTGTGTACACCAGTGACCGCTGCGGTCCTGAATCGATCAATCCACGCAGGCGTACACCACCAGCTCCACCAGCATTTCTTCCCGTGCCAGGCCCGCCACGACCATGGCCGCGCGGTTTGGGTAGGGCGCCTGGAAGTACTCGGCGTAGACCGCATTCACGGTTGCCAGGTAGCTGCGGTCGGTCACGTAGATCAGTACCTGGGTGACCGCGTCCAGCGAACTTTCGGCGGCTTGCAGCGTGTGGCGCAGATTGTCCAGGGTCTGCCGGGTCTGCGCTTCGATGCCGCCGCTCACCACCTGGCCCTGGCGGTCGATGGGGATTTGCGCGGTGTACAGCGTGCCGTTGCCGACAACCGCCCATTCCAGTGGCGCGCGCGAGGCAAAGAGGTCGGTTTTGATCGCCTGTTTCATTGATGCTTCCTGATGCGGATTTGAGGGGGGTTACCGGGCGTCGCTGCCTTCGCCGGCTCCACGGCGACGGGATTCTTCGGTGCTTTCCACCAGCACCCGTTCACCCAGTTTCTTCAACTGGGCCCAGACTTCATCGTCGACCTGCAGCCCGCCCGCGGGTGTTGGCTGGCGGTGTTCAAACGTCGGGGCCGCGTCTTCGGCACTCAGGCGTGGCAGCAGCGCGAAGTGCCGGGAAATCAGCACGTTGATGCTTTGCTCATCACCCTGCGCCGGTTGCGGCAGGTCATACACGCGCACGGACGGGCCTGTGCTCCCGGCGCTGAAAGTGGCCACCAGTTCCTGCCGGGCATCGCGCCAGTACACACAAAAATTCAGGCCTTCTCCGGCACAGCGCGCCAGGTAGCCCAGCAGCAGAACGCGGTTGTGGCAATGGCGGACGCGGATCAGCGCACTGCCGCCGCGCAAGGCCTTGGCCACCCCCAGTTCGATGGCCTGGGCGGCGCAGCGCAATACGCTCTGGCCATGGGCATCGAGGGTCAGCTGCGTGGCGTCTTCGTAGCAGGTTTCGATGGGGCGATCGACTTCATCGTGAAGAAAGTCCAACGCCTTTTTCAGCGCACCGATACCGTCGAGGCCTTGCTGTTGCAGCCTGCCAATCATCTCGGCGGCGTCGTCGCAATCACCGGGTGCAAAACCGATGCCTTCGAAGGCCTTGCGGCAGATCACCTGGATTTCATTGAGCGATACACGCATTTCAGAGTGCTCCGGCAGCGTTGGTCAGTTCAGGCATGACGGCAAAATTCCAGTCGTCGGGGAACGGCTGGCCAATCTCGCTGACCAGCGGTGCCCCCTGAAACAAGGTGATGCGCACCCAGCGGCTGGACTTGGGGTCGAACTTGCCGGCGCCGAAGAACGCCAGCTTGCAGCGCAGCAAGTGGATCGGCAGCATGCTGCGGTCCATCAGGTTGGCGCGGATCTCCCCGAAGGCGCAGCGGGCCATGCCCTGCAGGCGGCAGACGGTGCCTTTGAACTGCGGCAGCGCCAGCAGAAAGTGCGCGGTCAATTGCCGTGGGTGTTGCTCGCGGTAGGCAAGCAGGGCCCGATGACAACGTTGAATGTTGTGCGCGATCCCCAACTGCATTTCTTTCTCGGCGCCAGGCTCCATGGCCCGTTCACCCAGGCGTGGTTCTTCCTTTTCCGCCGAGCGATACCAGAAAAAGTGGTTGGCCTCGGCGCCGCTCAAGTCGTAATCGAGCGCCCAGCGGTACTGGGTCTCGATGAGATCGCACAGCTCATCCAATGGCATTTCGGCGTTCAGGCGAAACCCCTCGTTGACCGACATCTGCTCGGCCAGCGGATCGACCTGTTCGGGGTACAACTCCAGCAGCAGGCTGACCAGCAGTTCCTGGCAACCGGCGCCGACGCTCACTTCGGCCCAGGCCTGCAGGCGCGACCACAAACCCGCGTTGACCGACTGCCCTGCGAACCACTCGGCCAGTTGTCCGAGATCGGCCAGCGTCTGCTGGTCAATGGCGCTTTGCCGTTGGTCCTCGGTGCTGGTTTGCTGCAAGTGCCGGCGAGCCCGTAGCAGCAACGCCTGGAAGCGCTGGGCATGAGGCAGGTCAGCTGCTTGTGCCACCACCTTTGCCAGTGCGGTTTCCCTGGCCCACACCCATTGGTTGACCAGTTGCGGGTGATTGATCAGGAACGGGGCCATGCCCAACCCCGTGGAATTGCCGACCCCAAGGTAACGCTGCAGGGCAGGGTCCAGACCCACCGCCCGCTGCGGGTTGCGCGCCCGGGCCATGTGTTCGATCTGCTCGATGCTGAAATGCCGCAACAGGTACACGGTAAACATCTGGGCGCTGAAGGGTTGCGTGAAGTCCACGGTGCCTTGCAGGCAACTGAAGTCGGCGATGCCGAACTTGCCGTTGCCGTACACCGCGGTGGTGCGATACAGGTAGCCGACCTCGGCCAGTTGCCGTGGGTCTGGCTGACAGCCTTCGGCCAGCGCCTCGAGAAAACGCTCAAAGTTGCGCAGGCTACGGTTGGCCCGCGACAGCACCAGCACGCGCGAATCAAAACGCCCGGCTTCCTGTAGCGGTACATTGCGTCGCAAGTCGGCCAACTGCTGTTCGTCGACATCACCGGCAAGCAGGACAAAACTGACGTCCCATTGATCGGCTATCACCCGGTCGCTACGTTTTTCCGGCGGCAGGTACATGGAGAAAATCACGCAGTGATAGTGGGCACTGGCGGTGTCGATGCGGTAGATCGCCGTACCGAAGCCCTCGGCATCCAGGTCGAAGCAGGTGCGCTGGATGCGCCACTGCTCGTTCATCATCCGCCGCATGCTGCTGCGCACGAAACTCAAGCGGCTTTGAAAGTGGCTGCCCAGCCGATCCAGGTCCATGACCCGGGCGGCGGGCCGCAAGGCCGAAGCGGTGTCTGTGTCGGTGTGCGACATCATTGCGATTCCTGAACTGTTCATCATCAGACTGCCTGTTCGCGAGCCATCTGCCGGGCGATGCGCAGTGCATCCCAGAGCGACGGCAGGATCAGCAGTGAAACCGGTACGGCAGTAATCACGATAAAGGATTGCAGCGCCGTGACCCCGCCCGAACCAATGGTGATCAACACCACCGCGGCCAGGCCCATGCCGATGGCCCAGAATGCACGCAGCCATGGTTTCGGCTTGTCATTGCTGGACATTGCCATCGCCACGGTGAACGCCATCGCATCGCCGTTGGTGGCCACGGAAATGAAGCTCAGGAACAGGAACAGCGCCGAGATCAGTCCACCCAGGGGCAAGTTCTGGGTGACGCCCAGCAGCAAGTCTTCGGGCTGCGCGCCGTGGGCGGTGACGATGCCCGGTGTCTGCAACTCCATGCCGATGCCTGCGCCGCCGACCACGGTGAACCAGAACATGGTCACCAGCGGGGCGATGATCGACAGGGTCATGATCACTTCGCGGATGGTCCGGCCACGGGAAATCTTCGCCACGTACAGGGCGACCATCGGCGCGTAGCCAATGAACCAGCCCCAGTAGAACACCGTCCACCAGTCGAGCCATTTCGGATCGGCGCGGAACAGGGTCATCGGCATGAACTGCTCCAGGTGCAAGGCGAACGCCGTGGGAAAACCGCCGAGAATGAAAGCGGTGGGCCCCAGCAGCACCATGAACACCGCCAGGCCGATCATCAGCCAGACGTTGATTTCACTGACGAAACGAATGCCCTTGAGCCCGACCAGGCAAGACGTGGTGTACATCACCGTGACCAGCACGATGGTGATGGACTGCACCACCAGGTCATTGGGAATGCCCCAGACCGAGTGCAATGCACTGCTGATTTGCAGGCCGAGGAAACCGATCGGGCCGATGGTGCCGGCGACGACGGCGATGATCGATGTGGCATCCGCCAGCGTGCCGATCGGTCCCTTGAGCGCACGCTCACCGAACAACGGATAGAGCAGGGTGCGCGGTGCCAGTGGCAAGCCTTTGTCGTAGTGCAAATGCATCAGCACGATGGCCAGCAGACTGCCCAGCACGGCCCAGGCCAGGAAGCCCCAGTGCACGAACGATTGCGCCAGCGCAGCGTGTGCGGCGGCATCGCTGTGAGGTTGCACCCCGGCGAACAACGGCGGTGGGCTGGCGAAGTGCATCATCGGTTCCGCTGCCGCCCAGAATGCGCCGCCCCCGGCGAGCAGGGCGCACATGATCACGGCGATCCAGTTGAAGGTGCTGGAGTCGGGTCGCTGATCGACGCCGCCCAGCCTGACGCGCCCGCACTTGCTGAAGCAGATGATCAGGCTCATGCCAAAGGTCGCCAGCATCAGGATCTGCCAGTACAACCCGAAGAACTTCGTCGACCAGGCGAACAGCGTGTTCACCAACAGCGATACGCCATCGATGTCGATCAGTGCCGCGATCAGGAAGGCGCCGAGGAAGCCGCCGCTGATTAAGAACAGCGGCCAGTCGATGTCTTTTTTCGGCGGTGCAAGGTCCAGTGGCTGGACGTCGGCTTGCAGGGAGTCGGATGTTTTCATGATGCCTCCAAAATACGCGCCTGGGGCTGTGCATCGCCGGTCGGGGAGATGAACGGGAGGCTATTGTTGTTATTTTTCATGCTGTCCTCACGGTGTCGATCAAGAGTCAGTTTTGCGCCGTCGTAGCGTTTTCCAGCAGGCGCAACCAGTTGAGTCCCATGATGTTGCGTACCTCGTCCTCGGCGAATCCCCGGTCGCGCAGGCCCTGGGCGATGACCGGGAAATCCCGGCTGTCGCGGAACCATTGCAGCGGTGCCGGCCAGTTGGCGTTGTCCTTTGATCCTTCGCCGTAATCCTTGTCTTTGCTCCAGCGCCCGTTGCGCATCCATTCGAGCACTTGCAGGGGTTGTTGCTGGCACAGGTCGGTGCCGATGCCGATGTGTTCGACGCCCATCAGCTCTGCCGTGCTGGCGACCATGTCGCAGAACGATTCCAGGGTGCAGCCCGACGCACCCTTGAGGTGGAAGGGGTACGTGCTGAAACCCAGCAGGCCGCCGGACTCGGCGATACCGCGCAATACCGCGTTGGACTTGTTGCGCTTGGCCGCGTGGAAACTCGACGGGTTGGCGTGGGAGACGATCACCGGCCGGCTCGACAGCTCGATGGCTTCCAGGGTGCTGCGCTCGGCGCTGTGGGACATGTCGATCAGCATGCCGACGCGGTTCATCTCGCGGATCACCTGGCGGCCGAAGCGGCTGATGCCATTGTCTTCGGCCTCGTAGCAACCGCTGGCCAGCAGGCTCTGGTTGTTGTAGGTGAGCTGCATGATCAGCACGCCAAGCTGGCGGAAAACCTCCACCAGGCTGATGTCGTCTTCAATCGGCGAGCAGTTCTGGAAACCGAAGAAAATCCCGACGCGGCCTTCCTGATGCGCCAGGCGAATGTCCGAAGCCTCGCGTACCGGACGAATCAGCTCGGGCCAGGTTTCGAAGCGACGGTTCCACTCGCCGATTCGCGACAGGGTTTCCCGGGCGTTCTCGTGGTAGGCGATGGTGGCGTGCACCGCGCTCAGGCCACCTTCCTGCATCTGGCGAAAGATCGCTTCGTTCCAGTGGGAATATTGCAGGCCGTCGATCATCAATAAGTCGTGCATGCCGATCTCCCGTTCAAGGTCGCACGTAGGTGGTCTTGACCACGGTGTAGAACTCGCGGGCGTATTGCCCTTGCTCCCGTGGCCCGAAGCTGGAGGCTTTGCGGCCGCCGAACGGCACGTGGTAGTCGGTGCCGGCGGTGGGCAGGTTGACCATGACGCAACCGGTGCGGGCACGGCGCTTGAAGTCGCTGGCATAACGCAGTGACTGGGTGATGATCCCGGCGGTGAGGCCGTATTCGGTGTCGTTCAACACGGCGAGGGCTTCTTCGTAATCGCTGACCCGGATCACACAGGCAATCGGTCCGAAGACTTCCTCGCGGTTGATGCGCATGTTGTTGTGACTGTTGATGAACAGGGCGGGGCGCATGTAGTGCCCGGCCGGTTGCAGGTTGAGCAATTGGCCGCCCTCGACCAGGGTCGCGCCTTCGTCTTTGGCCAGTTGCAGGTAATGGAGGTTCTGTTCCAGTTGTCGGGCTTCGGCCACCGGGCCGATCTGCACCCCTTGTCCGAGGGCATGGCCGACTTTCAACTGACGCATGCGCGCCACCAGTGCTTCGACGAAACGGTCATGGATGCCGTCGCAGACGATCAATCGCGAAGAGGCCGTGCACTTTTGCCCGGTGCCGAAGAAGGCGCCGTTCAACGCACATTCCACGGCGACGTCGAGGTCGGCGTCATCGAGCACCACCAAGGCGTTCTTGCTGCCCATTTCCAGTTGGCAACGCACCAGATTGCCGGCGGTGGCGACCGCGACGCGGCGACCGGTCTGCAGGGAGCCGGTGAAGGTCAATGCGTCGATGTCGGCGGACTGGATCAGGCTTTCGCCGACCACGGCGCCACTGCCCATGACCAGGTTGAAGGTGCCGGCAGGCAAGGCCTGGCGGCTGATGATTTCAGTCAGGGCCCAGGCGCTGGCCGGCACCAGGTTGGCCGGTTTGAACACCACGGCGTTGCCGAAGGCCAGGGCCGGGGCAATCTTCCATGCGGCGGTGGCCATGGGGAAATTCCATGGCGTGATGATGCCGACCACGCCCACCGGTTCACGCTGGACTTCGATCTCGATGCCGGGGCGTACCGAAGCGGCTGTCTCGCCCATCTGGCGCAGCACTTCAGCGGCGTAGTAGTGGAAGAACTGCGCGGAGCGATTGACCTCGCCGATGCCCTCGGCCAGCGGCTTGCCTTCTTCCCGAGAGAGCAGTTCGCCGAGTTCTTCCTTGCGCGCCATCAACTCGTTGCCGATGGCCATCAACACCTGCTGGCGCTGCTCCAGGCCGCTGGCGGCCCATTGCGGCTGGGCGTCGCGGGCGGCGGCGATGGCATCCAGTGTCTGTTCGGTGCTGGCCTGATGGTAATGGCCAATGAGGTCTTGAACATCCGAAGGGCTGTGGTTGGCGATGACGCCTTGGCCTTCGCACCAGTTACCGCCGATGTAGTTTTTGCAGGGTTGCAGTGCCATGGGAACCTCCGATTGCGTTGGTCCCATCTTGAGAGTATTACTCTGCAAATAAAAATTAATAATAAATATGAAATGATAAGGAAAACTAACCGTGTTGCCCGAGCTGAAGATCACCCAACTGCGCTATTTCGTCCTGGTTGCCCAGCTGAAAAGCTTTCACGGCGCCGCAAGGCAGGCCTATCGCACGCAACCGGCGCTGTCCCTGGCTGTGCGCGAGCTGGAGCAGAAGCTCGGCCAGCCGTTGTTCGAAAAGGGTGGCAAAACCGAACTGACGCCATTCGGCGAGCACTGTTTACCGCTGTTCCAGGATTTGCTGGCGCATCACGACCGCATCGCCCGCGAAGTCAGCTTGCTGGCGCGGCATGAAATCGGTCAGGTGAGCATCGCGACGGTGCCGTCGGTGGCCAGTCGGTTGTTGCCGCATCTGCTCGCACGGTTTGTCAGCGAGCACCCGAAAATGCAGATCAGCATGCAGGATGGCAATGCCGACAGCGTCCAGCAGTTATTGGTCCAGGGGCAGGTGGATTTTGCGATCAGCAGCGTGTGGACGGCGGACGAAAACATTGAGTTCGTGCCGATCCTGAGTGACCGGGTGGGCGTGGTCTGCCGCCACGATCATCCATTGGTGGCGAACGGCGAGGCCTTGCATTGGTCGAGCCTGCAAGCCTATCCCCTGGTGCGCAATGGCACCTCGCGCTTGCTCGCAGGCACGGACGCGGCGGGGTTGCTGGACAGCAGTCTGCTGTTTGTCTCCAACATGATTTCGCTGATCGCGATGCTGGAAGAGGGCATCGGCATCACGACGCTGCCGTCCCTGGCGTTCCCGCAGGGCAACGAGAAACTGGTGTTCCTGCCACTGTCCGAACCACGGGTGGAACGCCAGATCGGCATCCTGTGTCGCAAGGGGCACAGCCTGTCGCCGGCGGCAGCCGAGTTGATGGGGTTTCTCAAAGCGAACATGCAGATGGTCGAGCTGTAAGGTCAGTCTCCGAGTGGCGGCTCCGGGCTTTCTGTCGGTCGCAGCCTGAAGCGACAGACATGCCCGCCACGCACCATGCACTCGCTGTGCTCGACTTCACCGCCGCCCAACGCGCCGATCAAGGCCAGGTCCAGTTCGCAGACCACCGGATGCTCGGCGGCCAGGCGATGGAACACGCAGTTATGCGCGACGATTTCCGGCGAGTCGCCTGAGCGAAAAAACACCTCGGCTTCGTAGCCCGCCTGGTTCATGTGCTGGACGATCCTGGTTTCGTCGACGACCTGTTGTTCACGATCCAGCGCCAGTTTGCGGCCCATGCTGCGCATCAGCGAGGCCAGGGCTTCGGGGCCGATGATGGCGGCGACTTCATCGATCAGGACGCTGGCCAGTAGCTGATAGTGGCGAGGGAACTGCTCCCGTGCGTGATCGGTGAGCCGATACAGCTGCTCCGGACGACGACCCGTCGGGCGGGTGTCGCCGCGTAGCACCAGGTCGTCACGCTCCAGCGCCGCCAGGTGTTGGCGGATCGCCGTGCGCGTGACGGCCAGGTGTTCAGCCAGCTCGTCAATGCTCATGCCGCCGGCATGGTGCAGCAGCGCATTGAGCAGGTCTTGCTGTGTTCGGCCCAGTCCTTCCAGCATGGGATACCCTCGCGCGATATCAGAACTTGTCCGGGAATTGCTTGACCAACGCGCCGGTCAACGCATCGGCCAGGGCCAGGATGTGCGTGCGCATCATCGCCCAGGTACGGGCTTCGCCGGCGTAATCATGTGCCGCGAATTCATCGATCTGGGTGATGTGGTGACCGCCATGGGCTGACAACATCGTCACCAGTGTCACCTCAGGCAGATTGGGGTTCGCCGTGGCCAGGAACGCCGCAATCGCCTTGGCATTGCCGGTCAACTCGGTGACGGCGGCCTGCTTGCCCTTGGCGTCTTTGGCAACGGTGGCATCGCTGTAGTGTTTCACCGCGCCCCAATGGCCGGCAAGCAGCTTGAGCAGTTGATCCGCCGCCGGTTGGCCGTAGAGCGGGGCGATGCTGTTGGCGATCTTGGTGGCGTTGTCGACCACCTGGTCGGCTGCGACCTTGGCTTGTTTCTGGTCGGCGGATTGATTGGCCAGTGCGTAGTTTCTGATCCAGAAAATGTGTTCGACCCAAAGGTCACGCTCGGCCAGGCGCGTGGTCAGCGCGGGGCTGTCGGCAGCGGCGGGTGAGGCGGCAGGCGTCTGGCTCCAGACCGGTTGCGCACAGAAAGCCAGCAGGAGCAAAGCCAGGGTTTTGATATTCATGACGGCACCCTCTGAGAGTGGGAATGTTCGACAATATCAATATAGGCATAAAAATATGTTTTAATTGGCTGAAGGCAGAATCTCGGACCAATGGTCACGACTGAAGGGCTTTCTGTGGTGGGTGTCTGATAGAGGGTTTTTCAAACCTGATCTAC
>NZ_JBWKZB010000072.1:0-21038 GCF_059424105.1 Pseudomonas sp. GW456-E7
CTCCTACAGTGGCAAGGCGTACCCCCTGTAGGAGCTGCCGCAGGCTGCGATCTTTTTCAAGTGTCAGAGATTAATGGCCCTTCCCCGAATGCCCACCTGCATGTTCGGCGCCCTTCCCCGGCCCCTTGCCAGCCTCGGCCTTGCGACCACCCTCGGCGTCGTGGCTGGCTTTGTCGACGGCGGCCGCATCCTTCCCGGCCTCTTTGCCCAATTGTTCGACCGTCGCCAGGTTGCTCTTGCGCACGCTGTCGACAAAGCCCTGGAACGGCAGATCCGTGATGCCCACCAACCCGAAGTGACCGTTTTCACCGTCAAGCAGGCGACCGGTGACCGGTTGATCGAGGTACTGGAACCAATGCACGCCGACAATCGACGGCTCGCTCATTGCCTGCTTGAGGAAGTTGGCATATGCCGCACCTCGGTCTTCCTCTTTCGCCAACGGCGTGACGCCGCCCCAGAACGGCCCACGATCAGCCGAACCGAAATTGAACTCGCTGATCAGCACCGGTTTGTCGAGACTGCGCAACTTGGCGAAGTCGTAACCGTCCTGGGGTTGCAGGGTGTACATGTTGAAACTCAGCACGTCGCAATACTGGGCGCAGGACTCCACGGCTTCCGGCGTGCTGATGGCGAAACGGCCACCGAGCAGCAGCTGGTTTGGCGCGTGCCACTTCAGAGAGTCGGAGAGGGTCTTGAAGTAAGTGTCGGCAAAGACCTTCTGGAAGTATTTGAAGTCGGCTTCGATTTCCGGGTGCTCGGCGCTCGGGAGCGGTGGCACGAATCCCGGATCCTCCATCAACTCCCAGGCGGGCAGATCAATGCCCCAGGCTTTCGACAGGCCCGCCTGATTGCGGTACTTGTCACGCAGTTGCTTGAGGAATGCACGTTTGGCCGGCACATCGGTGGTCATTTTCAAGGTGCCGTAGGCCAGGGCATATCGGGCTTTCGGATCATCCCCGGGACCGGCCCAGGCCAGTTCGTTGTCGGCGTAGTAACCGATCAGCCACGGATCGTCACGATGGTCGCGGGCAGCAATCGCCACTGCACGCTCGGTGGCCATGGCAAAACGCGGGTCGAACGGGTCGGGCATGCCGCCCCACCAGTCGGTACCGGTGCTGATGCTGGCGTAGTCGCCGACGATCGACAGCGGCAAGGTGTATGGCACGCGATCGGCGTTGCCCAGTACCGGGGCGCTCCAGTTGCCGATGGTGTTGAAGCCCCAGGCCTGCAGGCGATCAAGGGTGTGACTGGCCCAGCGTTGCTCGTCGAACAACGCTTTGCACGGTTCGACCGATGTTGGCTCTGCCGCTGTTGCCAGCGTCGCTTCAGTCTTGGCGGCTTCGGCGACGCCAGACTCGGCGGTTGCAGGAGCGACGGGTTGCTCCGCAGCCTTGGTCGCTGTCGCTTCAACCGCATCCGCCTTGGCCGCCGCGGCGACGCCCGCTTTGGTTTCGCTGCCCAACGCGCAAGGATCGCCATACAGGCGTTGCAGGTTGGCACCGTAGAAGTCGTACCAGCGCCCGGCATTGTAGCCGCGCCCTTGATCGGCACCATTGCCGCCACGGTTGTTGCCTTCGCCGTAGTGGCTGGCCAGCGCCTCGTCAGCCTTGGGCAGGGAGTCGAACATCCACTCGCGACCGGCCACATAGGTCTGGTTGACATCAGGGGCCACGGTATTGACCCCAAGGGAATAGAACGGGTGGCCTTCAGGCGTCACCAGATACCAGCGACCGTTGCGCTTCTCGGTGCGAAAAAAGCCACTGGCCTTGAATGACGGGCCGTTGGTCAATCCACCGAATTTGTCCAGCGAAGCCTTCTGACGCTCAGCCAGCCAGGTTTTCAGTTGTTGCTGTTCCTTGGCGGCGGCGCTTTTCAGCTGCTCGTCGCTGCTGACTTTTTCCGGCCATTTGGCCCGGGTCGACTGGCCATACGCATCCACCAAGCCGCCATACACGGCTTGGCTGACCGACTCGCCATCCTGCACACCAAAGCGCTCCAGCAGGATGCTTTGCGCGGCTTTGGGCTGGTCCATCGACAACGTCACGGACACCACCTGGCTGCGATCCAGCTCACCGGCGCTGTTGGCCAGCAACACACGCTGGCCCTCAACGGTCATCGGCATCGGCGGTCCGGCCTTCATGCCCTGGCTCAGCGGCGATGTCGCTTGCAGCGGCACCAACAGGGTTTGCGCAGGCCCGGCCGGCAGATCGACGCGGCTGACCAGGGTCTTGCCGTCGTTGCTCTGGATGGTCACGTACAAGGTCAAGGCCCAGTTCATCGCGCTCTGGATCCGCAGGCTCATGACGCCCGATTGCGACCAGTCCCAGGCACCGGTTTGCGGGGTCAGGCGCAACGTCGGTCGGGCGACCGGGTTGAAGGTCACCCGGCGCAGCACTTCGCCTTCAGGGGTTTGCTCGGCGTTGGATTGCGGCAGGCTGGCGTCCTGTGTCGCCACCTGGACCACGTCGGCGGGGCGCACAAAGTTGAACAGCGTCTGCTGGCTGGCAGGTGCGGCCAACAGCGGTGTTGCGAACAACAGGGCAAATACGGCAGGCAACGAACGGCAAATCATGAGAACGACATTCTCCCATACGACCTTCAATGGGCCAGTGAAAAAGCGATGGCAGAGAGATAGACAACGCGGCGGGCAAAACTGCCCACCGGTGCTTCAGGAAATTTCTCGACGGAACGGCGGCAACGCGTTGAGGATGGCTTTGCCATAGCGCTGGGTCACCAGGCGCCGGTCGAGCAAGGTGATGGTGCCGCGGTCTTCTTCGGTGCGCAGCAAGCGACCGCAGGCCTGGACCAGTTTCAGCGAGGCGTCCGGTACGGAGATTTCCATGAACGGATTGCCGCCACGGGCTTCGATCCATTCCGCCAGCGCCGCTTCGACGGGATCATCGGGTACCGAGAATGGAATCTTGGCAATGACCACGTGCTCGCAATAGGCACCGGGCAAGTCGACCCCTTCGGCGAAGCTGGCCAGGCCGAACAGCACGCTGGAATCCCCGCCATCGACTCGTGCCTTGTGCTTGTTCAGGGTTTCCTGCTTCGACAGGTTGCCCTGAATGAACACTTGCTTGCGCCAGTCGCGGTCCAGGCCATCGAACACGTCCTGCATCTGTTTGCGCGAGGAAAACAGCACCAGCGTGCCCCGCGAGCCCTCGACCAGTTCCGGCAGATCACGAATGATCGCGGCGGTATGTGCCGCTGCATCACGAGGATCGGCGTTCAGGTTCGGCACCCGCAGCACACCGGCGTCGGCATGATGGAAGGGGCTTGGCACCACCGCTGTCACGGCTTTTTTCGGCAGGCCGGCGCGCATGCGGAAGCGGTCGAAGGTACCGAGGGCGGTCAAGGTCGCCGACGTCACCAGGCAGCCATACGCCACGTTCCACAGATTACGGCGAAGCATTTCCGCCGCGAGGATGGGACTGGCGTTGACCTCGATGTCGAACAGCGATCCGCTTTCGGCCAGGGTCAGCCAGCGGGCCATGGGCGGGTTGTCTTCCGGGTCTTCGACGGTGAAGGCGGTCCACAGCTCCCAGTTGCCGGAAGAGCGCGACAACAGGCTGCCGAACAGCGGGTACCACTCTTCAGCCTGGTTGCTGGCGATGCCAATGTTGACCTCGCCGTCCATGCCTTCCTTGAGCAGGTCGGTCAGGCGGGTGAACAAGTCGGTCAGCCGTGCGAAGCCTTTCTTCAGTTCGATGCCCATTTCACGCATGTGCTCGGGAATCACCCCGCCGACGAATCGGTGACGCGGGCGCTCGCGGCCTTCGACGTCTTCGCCGGGTTTGAAGTCGGCAATCTGCTCGCACGCGGTGAACATGAACTGCTGCTGGGTCTTGATCTCCCGCGCCAGCTCCGGCACCTGCTCGATCAACTTGCCCAGGTCGCCCGGCAACGGGTGCTGGGCCAGCAATTTGGTGAGGTTCTTGGCGGTGGTTTCCAGCCAGTCGGCGGTGGAGCGCAGGCGCGTGTAATGGGCGAAGTGGCCGATGGCCTTGTCCGGCAGGTGATGGCCTTCGTCGAACACGTAGATGGTGTCGCGCGGGTCCGGCAGTACGGCGCCGCCGCCCAGGGCCAGGTCAGCCAGGACCATGTCGTGGTTGGTGACGATCACGTCGACCTTGCCCATGCCTTCGCGGGCCTTGTAGAAAGCGCACTGGCCGAAGTTCGGGCAATGACGGTTGGTGCACTGGCTGTGATCGGTGGTCAGGCGCGCCCAGTCGGCGTCTTCCAGGGCGGTGGACCAACTGTCGCGGTCACCGTCCCACTTATTGCCGGCGAGCTTCTCGATCATGCTGGTGAACAGCTTCTGGCTAGCCTCGTCGACCTCGATCTTGAAGCCTTCTTCTTCGAACAGTTGCGCAGTGGCAGTCTGCGCGTGGCCTTCCTGGAGCAACATGTCGAGTTTGGACAGGCACATGTAGCGCCCGCGCCCCTTGGCCAGGGCGAAGCTGAAGTTCAACCCGCTGTTGCGCATCAGGTCGGGCAAGTCCTTGTAGACGATCTGCTCCTGCAGGGCCACGGTGGCCGTGGCGATCACCAGGCGCTTGCCGGCGGCCTTGGCCGTGGGAATCGCCGCCAGGCTGTAGGCCACGGTCTTGCCGGTACCGGTGCCGGCTTCCACCGCGACAATCGCGGGGTCGCCACTGCGCCGGCCTTCGTCGTCGGTGTCGATGTCACCCAGGACCTTGGCGATTTCGGCGATCATCAGGCGTTGGCCGTAGCGCGGCTTGAGGCTCTTGGCTTCGAGAAAACGCGAGTAGGCGCCCTGGATCGTGGTTTTGAGTTCGGTGCTGATCATGGATTGTCGGGCGCAAAAAACGCTGGATAAATTTTCAGTGGTTCGGATCGACGGCTATCATACCCCGCTAATGAATCCTGCGCAGAACGGAGTACCCGAATGACACCTTTTAGCCTCATATATAGCCTGCATGTACTGGCGGCCCTGGTCTGGGTCGGCGGCATGTTTTTCGCCTGGATGGTCCTGCGCCCCGCCGCGATCACGGCACTTGAAGGCCCTGCCCGGCTGAAGTTGTGGGTAGAAGTGTTTCAAGGTTTTTTCCGCTGGGTCTGGGTGGCGGTGGTGCTGTTGCCGGTCAGCGGCGTGGGCATGCTGCATATGCACTTCAACGGCTTTGAAGCCGCTCCGCGCTATGTGCAAGTGATGATGGGCCTGTATGTGGTGATGACCGCGCTGTTTATCCGCATTCAGGCGCTGATGCTGCCGGAGCTGCGCACCGCCGTGGCCGAACAGGATTGGCCGGCGGGTGCCGGTGTGCTGGGGCGGATTCGCCGGTTGGTGGGGATCAATCTGTTGGTGGGGTTGGCTGTGGTGGCGATTGCGGCGGCTCGGCCGATGTTTTGAAACCTGTGGCTGGAGTTGCTGTTGTGGCGAGGGAGCTTGCTCCCGCTGGGTCGCGAAGCGACCCTGATTCAGTATCCGCAACGTCCCTGAAGGTATGCGGTGCCCGGTTTGCGACGGCTTCGCCGCCGAACGGGGGCAAGCCCCCTCGCCACAGACAAGCTCCCTCGCCACGGGTTCTCGGCGTTTCTTACAACCGCTGCACAGTCACCGAACCCGCCGCACCTTCAGTCCCCGGCTGCCCGTCGGCGCCAGGTTTGCCGCTCTTGCCGCCATCGGCCTTGTAGACCAGGCAGCCCTTGGCCTTGCCGCCAGCACCCGGCTTGCCGCCCGGGCCGGCCAGGCCACCGGCACCGCCAGCCACCTGCACCTTGATCCGGTCTGCCGGAAAGTCGTGCGGCACTGCCAGCTTGACCAACGCACCCGGCGCGCCTGGTTGACCATTGCTGCCATCACTGCCATCGGCACCGCGACCGGCCTGGCCCCAGGTGCAGCCAGGGTCCTCACCGTTGGCGCCATCCAGGCCGACAAATCCCGGTGCGCCTGCGCCGCCTCGTGCGTCCACCAATAATTGCGGCGCATTCAGTGTCTTGATCTGCAAATCAAGATTGCGCCCGGAGCGGGCGGCCTTCTGGTAAGTCCCGGGCGCGCCACGCGCGGTGATCTGACTGCCTTCGGACAAATCAGCGCGACGGACCTTCAGCGCCAGCGCCTGCTCTCCCGGCACAATGGCGATACGCGCTTCACGTCCCAGATGCAACTCACCCACGGTGACTTCGGTGACGTTGGAAGGAATCAGCAAGGTGCCGTAATCGGCCACTTCCAGGCGTTCCAGTTGCAGGGTGCTGGCGGTGTTGGGCAAGCGCATCAGCGAGTTGGGTTCGACACTCACCACCTGTGCGCTGGCCAATGGACTGATGAGTGCGGCGAGCAGACAGAATTTACGCATGGGAAGCCTTCGAAGCGCTGGGGGCTGGAATGGTTTGCAGGTGGAATACACCGAAAATGACGATCCTCAGGCGGTCAAGCCAGGGATGGGCGCGACCTCGCAGGCTGCGATAGCACAACAGTGCTTCAAGAAGATGGATGAACCCCAACAGGCAGCCGGCCAGATTGACCAACAGGTGCAGCGGAAAGACAAATGGCGTGAGCTGATTGACCAGCACCACCAACCAGAACAGCAGGGTCAATAACCGCCCCAGCCCCCATAAGACCTTCATACGCTCCCCCGATGAGAATTATTGTTTGGGCGCACAGTAACGGCTTCCGCGCGGGATAAGCCAGAGGGCAACGGAAAAATCTTCATGAAGGCCGCCGAACGGCCGTCGCAGCGCTCACAACTGTCGCTCGACGGCTCTATCTCTTGGCTCAGCGGTTTATATGCAGTTCCACGCGACGGTTTTTCGCACGACCTTCGTCCGTTTCATTGTCGGCAATCGGCTGACTTTCGCCCCTGCCTTCGCTGGTGACTTTGTTCGGCGCCACACCCTGGCTGATCAGGTATTCCGCCACGCTGCTGGCGCGTCGCTCCGACAAGGCCTGGTTATAGGCATCCGAACCGACGCTGTCGGTATGGCCGACCACCTTGATGCTGACCACATCGGCATCCAGGAACTGGCTCATCAACGCATCCAGTTGACTCTTGGCCGTCGGGGTCAGGTCGGATTGATTGAAGACAAACAGCAGATCGCTCAGCGTAATGACTTCGGTTTGCGCAGGCTCGGTCTGGACCCTGTCCGGGTACTGCGGCACCGGGCAACCGCGATGGTCGACCGCGGTATTGGCGGGAGTATCAGCGCAACGGTCGCGCCGGTCGAAAACGCCGTCGCCGTCTTCGTCGCCATCCTGGGCGTAGCAGATCAAGCCGCCGGACAAGATACCCAGCGCCGCCCCACCCGCGGCCCAGGCGCCACTCTCGATTGCGCCCAGGCCACCGCCGACCAGGCCGCCGATGAGGCTGCAGATTGGCCAGGTGCGTTGATTGAGGGGGGCAGTGCCATCGCTGTGGGTCGCGCAGCCGGTCAAGAGGCTGCCAAGTAGCAGAACCGGCAAGACGGTCCTTGTGAGAACGATCATATTGAAAGCTCCTGTGTCACCGGCCCATACCGGTTACACAGGAGTAAAGACCCGCATCCGCGACTGCACAAGGCGCGGATGCGAGGGGGAGTCAACGCTGGATTTTGATTTCCGTACGACGGTTCTGTGCGCGACCGTCAGCGGTTTTGTTGTCCGCAACCGGCTGGCTTTCACCGGCACCGACCACCGACACGAAGTTGCTGCGAGGTACGCCTTGCTCGATGAGGTATTCAACCACCGAGTGGGCGCGTTTATCCGACAGTTTCTGGTTGTAGGCGTCGCTGCCCACGCTGTCGGTATGACCGGTTACAGTCAGTTGAGCAGTTGGGGCTTCAGCTTTCAGGCGAGTGGCAATCTTGTCGAGGACCTGCTTATCGGACGAGGTAAGCGTGGCTTTATCAAACTGGAAGTGAACATCGCGGATGACGATGGTTTCTTCCTTGACCACAACCACCTCTTCGACCACAGGCGCTGGTGGTGGGCAACCGTTGGCATCGACCTGAACGCCTTTAGGCGTGCCCGGGCACTTGTCGCGACTATCCGGCACACCGTCGCCGTCTTCATCGCCATCACCGTGCACCCAGCAATAAGCCGCTGCCGTACCGCCGACGAGCAGAGCACCATACCCTGCCCATGCCGAGCTTTCGGTCGCACCGAGGCCCGCACCCACGACACCACCAACCGCCGCACAGGTCGGCCAGTCGGTTTTCTGCAAACCTGCGCAACCAGTCAACACACTGGTTAGCAGAACCAAGGGTAATGCTGTCCGAACTATGCTCATCTAGTTTTCTCCTGAAGGATCGGCTTAGAACCGATTCAGGTAGTAAAGACCCGAGTATTAAACTCCGCCAGCAATGGGCCATGCTGTTTATTCAGGCAATAACGGCAGCTTGGCGCATTTGTCGCCAAGCCGCTCTAGGCCCGAACGTCCGGGCAGGCTAGTCTTGGCAGATCTGATTGAGGATCTTCGATGATTGCAGGTATTTCTTCACGCACGCCGCAGCAGGCACTGGCCGCTTTACTTGACCGATATGCCCCCGCGCGCCTGTTGTTGATCGGCGCCAGCGAATTCCCGGCACTGGAAGCATTCAAACTCGCGCACCCGGACAGCTGCGTTGCTTTCGCGGCCCCTGGCCCATTGCCCGACGAATTGGCGGCCCGCCGATTCGACCTGGCCCTGGTGGTCGATTGCCTGGAGCATTTGCCCAAGCGTGACGGCCTCAACCTGTTGGGCGGCATCCGCAACCTCAACGCCAGCCGCATTGCCGTGCTGGCGGATCTGCCGGCTTGTGGCTGGCAGGAAACGGACTTTTTCTCCCTGGCCCTGCAAGCCAGCGAACGCTTTCAACGGGACGAACAGGTCTTGACCCTGTTTACCTACGATCTGCTTGAATACAAACAAGTCCCTGACTGGCTCAATTCGCGCTTCTGGGCCAATCCGGAAAACTTCGGGAAATACTGGTGGTAATGCAATGAGTACATCCATTTGCCCTTGCGGCAGCGGCACCCTGCTTGACGCCTGCTGCGGTCACTACCATGCCGGACACCCGGCGCCGTGCGCCGAAGCCTTGATGCGTTCGCGCTACTGCGCCTACGTGCTGGGGTTGGTCGACTATCTGGTGGCCACCACCCTGCCCGCCCAACAGGCCGGCCTGGACCGTCAATCGATCAGTGACTGGAGCGCGCAAAGTACATGGCTGGGCCTTGAGGTGGAAAGCTCCGAAGTGCTGGGTGGCCAGCCTGAACACGCTTTCGTGACTTTCACCGCGCGGTGGCACGACAGCAGTGGCGAGCACAGCCATCGAGAGCGCTCATCGTTCGTACAGAACACCGGGCGCTGGTATTTCATCGACCCGACCGTGCCACTCAAACTCGGGCGCAATGACCCCTGCCCGTGTGCCAGCGGACAGAAGTTCAAGAAATGCTGTGCGGGTTACTTCGGCAGCTAGTCCATGGAATGACTGTCCACCACGCAGGAGCTGTCGAAGGCTGCGATCCTTTGGGTCTAGACTGGAACTCAAGGGAGAAACACCACGATGATCATCCGCCGCGGCGCACTCTGTCTGCTCACCTTGTTCCTGACACTGGGACTCGGCGGCTGTGCGTCGTGGTTCGACGACGACTTGCCGGACCCCGAGGTCCATCTGGTGAAGGTCGAGGCGGTCAGCACCAAACTGCTGGAGCAGAAATTTCTCCTGCACTTTCGCATCGACAACCCCAACGACAGCGACCTGACGGTGCGCAGCCTGGAGTACCGCATTCACCTGGGTGACATACTGCTGGCCGACGGCGAGTACGAACACTGGTTCACCATCAGCCCCAGGCACAGTGCCTACTTCAAGGTACCGATCCGCACCAACCTGTGGTCCAAGGTCCGTGATCTGGCCAAACTGCTGAAAAAATCCGACCAACCCATTCCCTATCGTCTGGAAGGTGAACTGGAAACCGGTATATTCATCGCCCACTACGTGCACCTGGCGCGCAATGGCGTGATAATCGCCGCCGATTTAATTCCGGAGCAACACCGATGACCCAGCAACCCCATGTCCACGGCCCTGACTGCAACCACGATCACGATCATGGCCATCAGCACCATGATCACGACCACGGCCATGTCCACGGTCCGAACTGCGGCCACGCCCACCAGGAACCGGTGCGCAATGCCCTGAAAGACGTCGGCCGCAACGATCCGTGCCCATGCGGCAACGGCAAGAAATTCAAGAAGTGCCACGGCGCTTGATGCTTCGGGCGAAGACTTGCTTCGCCTGTTGAATCGCCATCGCGAGCAGGCTCGCTCCCACACTCGATCTACGCCAGACAACGGTCCTGCGAATGCAGGTCCCATGTGGGAGCGAGCTTGCTCGCGATTGCAGTATCACATTCAACATAGAGGTCGACAGACCTGACGCCATCGCGAGCAAGCTCGCTCCCACAGTGATTAGACAGATACTTAGTCGGCCGACAGGATCTGCACACTGCTGACCACCGTCGCATACTCGCCGTGCAGATTCCCCAGCGACATCGCATGCACCTCTTCGGCGCTATGGGCATGGCCGAAAAAATCAGCCTTGTCGAAGGTAAAGCACGCATCCTCGACCACCCAGGTATCAAACCCCAGGTTGCCCGCGGTGCGCGCCGTGGACTCCACCGAGTTGTGGGTCGCGACACCCACGATGATCAACTGCCCGATCCCCGCCTCGCGCAACTGCGTCTCCAGCTCCGTTGCACAGAACGCATCCGGCACCTGCTTCTGGATCAAGCGTTCACCGGCCATTGGCGCGAACCGCTCCTGAAACTCCACGCCCGACTGCTGCGGCCAGAACACCGAGTCCTGCGAGCGGGACAGGTGCTGCACATGGATCACCGGCCGAGCGGTGCGCCGCCAATGACCGAGCATTTCCAGCATGCGCTCTTCGGCCTGAGGATTATTCCTGCGGCCAAGCCTGGGGTGAAGGATGCCTTTTTGTTGATCGATGATGATCAGTGCCGCGTTTGCCTTGAGCTCCATGCCGATTTTTCTCCAGGATTGTTGACCGTGTCGCACTTCAACATTGCCGGTTACGGCTGGCAAGCCACCCTTGAAAGTCAAAAGATCGCAGCCTTCGGCAGCTCCTACGGAGATACGCCGACCTTTGAAAAATCCTGAAATAACCTCTTACCCCGCTTGCGCGGCCATCGCCTGCTCACTAACGTAGCGCCTTTATTGCGCCAACACCCCCGCAGGAGCTTTGCCATGGCCTCGCCAGCCCTTACTCATTTTTTACCCCGGTTCGGCGTTGCCGCAGCAGTGGCGGGCGTCTTGAGCCTGACCGGTTGTCAGAACTTCAACGCCCAGGACACCCTCCCGCCAACCTCCGGCGTGC
Source organism: Pseudomonas sp. GW456-E7 (assembly GCF_059424105.1). Taxonomy (NCBI): domain Bacteria; kingdom Pseudomonadati; phylum Pseudomonadota; class Gammaproteobacteria; order Pseudomonadales; family Pseudomonadaceae; genus Pseudomonas; species Pseudomonas sp. GW456-E7. The sequence continues at coordinate 11,314 of NZ_JBWKZB010000072.1, forward strand.
AACCGCTCAAGGGCCTGGCGCAGAACGTTTCGGTGCGTCGCAATGCCATGGGCATGCCGCTGATCGAAAGCAACAGCTTCCACGACGCGCTGTTCACCCTCGGTTACGTGCATGCCAGCGACCGCATCACGCAGATGGTCACCCTGCGCCTGCTGGCCCAGGGCCGATTGGCCGAGATGCACGGCGCGGACCTGCTGGATGCCGACCGTTACATGCGGGCGGTCAACCTGAAGAAAAGTGCCGGCGAGTTGTACAAGGCCTCTTCGCCGCGCCTCAAGCGTTTCTTCGAAGTCTATGCCCGGGGCGTCAATGCCTACCTGTTCCGCTACCGCGACAAACTGCCGGCGGACCTCGCGGCCACCGGCTACCGGCCTGAATACTGGCAACCGGAAGATTCGGCGCTGATTTTCTGCCTGTTGAACTTCAGCCAGTCGACCAACCTGCCGGAAGAGATTTCCTCGCTGGTACTGGCCCAGACCGTCACCACCGACAAACTGGCGTGGCTGACGCCGTCCGCCCCCGATGAAAAACTGCCGGTCGCCGAGAGCGAAAAACTCCAAGGCCTCAAGCTCAACGGGCAAGTACCGGGCCTGGCCGAACTCAGCAAAGCCACGGGACAACTGTCGGACCTCAACCTGCTCGGCGCCACCTCGTCGAACAACTGGGCCATCGCCGCGCAACGCAGCCGCAGCGGCAAGAGCCTGTTGGCCAGTGACAGTCATGGCCCGCTGGGCGTGCCTTCATTGTTCAGTTACGTGCAGATTCGCGCACCGAAGTATCAGGCGTCCGGCGTGACCATCGCGGGCCTGCCGATGGTGCTCGGTGGGTTCAACGGTAAAGTGGCGTGGAGCATGGCGTCCGTGATGGGCGACAACCAGGACCTGTTCCTGGAGAAGATCAAGCGCCAGGGCAACGGGCTTACCTATGAAAACGCCGGGAAGTGGCAGCCGGCGATCGTGCGCAACGAAACCTATTTCGTCAAAGGCCAGCGGCCGATTCGCGAAGCGGTGTACGAAACCCGCCATGGCCCGCTGCTCAACAGCGCCCAGGGCACCTTGCTGGCCAATGGTTTCGGCCTGGCCTTGCAGATGCCGAACTTCACCGACGACAAGACCCTGGACGCGTTCTTCGACCTGTCCCGCGCCCAGAGCGCCGAGAGAGCGTCGGATGCCAGCCGCGAAATCCGCGCCATCGCACTGAACCTGGTGTTTGCCGACGCCAGCCACATCGGCTGGCAGGTCACTGGCCGCTACCCGAACCGCCGCGAAGGCGAAGGCCTGCTGCCCTCGCCGGGTTGGGAAGGTCGCTACGACTGGGACGGTTATGCCGACCCGATGTTGCATCCGTACGACCAGGACCCGGCCCAAGGCTGGCTCGGCACCGCCAACCAGCGGGTCATTCCCCATGGCTACGGCATGCAGCTGTCCAATTCCTGGGCCGCTCCGGAGCGCGGCGAGCGTCTGGCCGAACTCGCCGGCGCAGGCAAACACGACAGCCGCAGCCTGATCGCCATGCAGTACGACCAGACCACGACCTTCGCGGCCAAGCTGAAGAAAATGTTCGAAGCGCCGGGCATGGCCCAGCCACTCAAACAAGCCATCGACGCCTTGCCGGTGGCCGATCGCGCCAAGGCACACGAAGCCTACAGCCGCTTGATGGCGTTCGATGGCAAGCTCAGCCCGACCTCCACCGATGCGGCTATCTACGAACTGTTCCTGCAGGAAAGCACCCGGCAGATCTTCCTCGATGAACTGGGCCCGGAAAGCAGCCCGGCATGGAGGGCCTTTGTCGCCGATGGCAAGTTGTCCTACGCGGCCCAGGCCGATCACTTGCTGGGGCGTGAGGACAGCCCGTTCTGGGATGACGTGCGCAGCGCGCAGAAAGAAGACAAACCGGCCATCCTCGCCCGCAGCCTCGCCGCTGCGATCAGCGCCGGCGACAGCCAGTTGGGCGGCGATCACAAGGCCTGGCAGTGGGGCAAACTGCACCGCTATGAATGGAAGAACAGCAGCGGCCAGACGGTACGCGGCCCGCTACCGGCCGGTGGCGATCACACCACACTCAACACCGCCGCCTTCGCCTGGGGCCAGGACTTCAACACCACGCTGGCGCCCGCGATGCGTTTTATCGTCGACTTCGGCCAGTCCGAACCGCTGATGGCGCAGAACGGCACCGGTCAGTCCGGCAACCCGGCCAGTGCGAACTACCTCAACAGCATCGAACCCTGGCTCAAGGGCCAGTACATGAGCCTGCCGATGCAGCCGCAGAACTTCGACAACGCCTATGGCAAGAATCGACTGACGCTGACACCCGGCAAGTAATGCTGATCCCTGTGGGAGCGGGCTTGCTCGCGAAAGCGGACTGACATTCAAAGTAATTGTTGAATGTTCAATCGCTTTCGTCGGAACGCCGCCCGGAGCAAGCCCGCTCCCACACTCGTATTTCATCCGCCCATAAGCCCGATAGAACTTCTCGCCCCGCGCCAACCTCATAGCTAACAAGTCTCTCCACTCTGGCAACGCCATGGACCTTGTTATCTCGCGTCCCGAAGGTTTGTACTGCCCCGCCGGCGATTTCTATATCGATCCGTGGCGACCGGTCGAGCGCGCCGTGATCACCCACGCCCACGGCGACCATGCCCGCACCGGCAATCAGCACTACCTGGCGGCGGCGCCCGGCGAGGGCATTCTGCGCGTGCGACTGGGCCAGGACATCAATCTGCAAACCCTGCGCTATGGCGAACGCCTGCTGCATCAAGGCGTGTTCCTCAGTTTTCATCCTGCCGGTCACGTACTCGGCTCGGCGCAGGTACGACTGGAATACGGTGGAGAAGTCTGGGTGGCCTCCGGGGACTACAAGACCGAGCCCGACGGCACTTGTGCAGCGTTTGAACCCGTACGCTGCGACACCTTCATCACCGAGTCGACCTTTGGCCTGCCGATCTACCGCTGGCAACCCCAGGTGCAAGTGTTTGCCGAGATCAATCAATGGTGGCAAGCCAACGCGGCGGTCGAAAAAACCAGCGTGCTGTTCTGTTATTCCCTCGGCAAGGCCCAGCGCATTCTCCATGGCATCGACGCGCGACTGGGCCCCATTCTCGTGCATGGCGCCGTGGAACCCATTAACCGGATCTACCGCGAAGCGGGGGTTCATTTGCCGCCCACGATTGATGCCGCCGACATCAAAAAGAGCGACCCGATGATGCGCAAGGCGTTGGTGCTCGCACCGCCTTCGGCGGCGAACAGCAGCTGGATGCGTCGCTTCGTCGATTACAGCGACGGTTTCGCCAGTGGCTGGATGCGTTTGCGCGGAACACGTCGGCGGCTCGGTGTAGACCGAGGTTTCGTCCTGTCCGACCACGCCGACTGGCCAGGTTTGCTGTGGGCCATCGAACAGACCGGTGCCGAACGGGTCATGGTGACCCATGGATCGAGCGGCGCACTGGTACGTTATCTGCGCGAGCAGGGGCTTGATGCCATGGCGTTCGATACCCGATACGGTGAAGACGAAGAAGACCCTGCCCACGCCGATACCGAACTTGCCGCGGTGCTGCCATGAAGGCATTCGCTGAACTGTACGCCAGGCTCGACGCCTCGACATCGAACAACGCCAAACTGGCGGTGATGCAAGACTACTTCGCCCAGGCCACACCGGAAGATGCCGCATGGGCGGTGTACTTTCTGTCGGGAGGACGTCCCCGACAATTAGTACCCGTGCGGGTACTGCGCGAACTGGCGGTGGCGTTTTCCGGTTTGCCGCCATGGCTGTTCGAAGAGAGTTACCAGGCCGTCGGTGATCTCGCGGAAACCATTTCGCTGGTCTTGCCGCAAGCCCCGCACCGTTCAACCGACGGGTTGGCCACCTGGGTCGAGGACAAACTGCTGCCACTGCGCGGCGAAACACCGCAATCCCTCGCGCAAAGGTTACCGGCGCTGTGGGCGCAACTGGACCGGGTGAGCCTGATGGTCTGCATCAAACTGATCACCGGCAGCTTTCGCGTCGGGGTGTCCAAATTACTGGTCACCCGCGCCCTGGCAGCCATGGCCCGTCTCGACAGCAAACGCGTGGCGCAGCGGCTGGTGGGTTACACCGATCAGGCCCACCGCCCCAGCGCCGCCAGCTACCTGAAACTGATCGCCGCCGAATCCCCGGATGAACATGCCCAGCGTGGCGGCCAGCCCTACCCGTTTTTCCTCGCCCATGCCTTGTCGTCGCCCGTGGAACAATTCGAAGCGCTGCTCGGTCCTGCCCGGCACTGGCAGGCGGAATGGAAATGGGATGGCATCCGCGCCCAGGTGATCAAGCGCAGTGGGCGACTGTGGATCTGGTCGCGGGGGGAAGAGTTGGTATCCGAACGCTTCCCTGAACTGGACAGTTTGATTCTGAACCTTCCCGACGGGACAGTGATCGACGGCGAGATCGTCGCCTGGAAGTCTGCGCCAACCGGCGTCGAAAAGGCTTTTGAACCCGCCGTGCAACCTTTCGCCCTCCTGCAACAACGAATCGGTCGCAAGGCCCTGGACCGGAAAATCCTCGATGAAGTGCCGGTGGTGCTGCTCGCTTTCGACTTGCTCGAGTGGCAGGGAGAAGACTGGCGCAACCGGAGTCAGTCCGAGCGTCGCGCACAACTGGAACGGGTGGCCGGTGACTGCGCCAATCCGCGGTTACGCCTATCGCCATTGTTGACCGGCGACACCTGGATCGACCTCGCCCGCCAGCGCGATACATCCCGCGCCCTCGGTGTCGAGGGCCTGATGCTCAAGGCGCGCGATGCCCGGTATGGCGTCGGCCGGACCAGGGACATGGGCGTGTGGTGGAAATGGAAAGTCGACCCGTTCAGCGTTGATGCCGTGCTGATCTATGCGCAGCGGGGGCAAGGGCGCCGGGCCAGCCTCTACAGCGATTATACGTTCGCCGTCTGGGACGGCCCGCCAGAGGCCAGTGAACGCACCCTGGTGCCGTTTGCCAAAGCTTACTCAGGGCTCAGCGATGACGAAATCCGCCAGGTCGACAGCATCGTGCGCAAGACCACAGTGGAAAAATTCGGCCCCGTGAGCAGCGTCCAGCCAAGCCTGGTGTTTGAATTGGGCTTCGAGGGAATCGCCCTCTCTCGTCGTCACAAGAGCGGCATTGCCGTGCGCTTTCCGCGTATGTTGCGCTGGCGCAAGGATAAGTCGGTCGACGAAGCCGACAGTTTGACGACCCTGCAAAATCTGCTCAGCTAACCCCTCAATCCCTCCTCAAATATTTTTCTTTTTGAGTCGAACTGGTGCGGCCATTTCCCTGCGCCCGTTTTCGTGCATAAATCTGTCTCCGGTTATTTCCAGACACCTTTTAAAACGCTTGTTCGGCACTCTGGTTCGGAAATTGCTACTTTCAACAGGTCTTACGCTTTCCAGTAACAATAATTCTGCGCCACGAGCGCTCATATTGGTTTTAGGGATTGAATAATGAAAAAAGCATTGCTGACCCTTTCTGCACTGGCATTGTGCATGGCTGCTGGCTCCGCCATGGCGAAAGAATATAAAGAACTGCGTTTCGGCGTTGACCCTTCCTACGCACCGTTCGAGTCGAAAGCGGCCGATGGCAGCCTGGTAGGCTTCGACATCGATCTGGGGAACGCGATCTGCGCCGAACTGAAGGTCAAGTGCAAGTGGGTCGAAAGTGACTTCGATGGCATGATCCCTGGCCTCAAAGCCAACAAATTCGACGGTGTGATCTCGTCGATGACCGTTACCGAAGCCCGTGAAAAAGTCATCGACTTCTCCAGCGAGCTGTTCTCCGGCCCAACCGCCTACGTGTCCAAGAAAGGTTCTGGCGTGACTGAAGACGTCGCCTCGCTCAAGGGCAAGACCGTCGGCTACGAACAAGGCACCATCCAGGAAGCCTATGCCAAAGCCGTTCTGGACAAGGCCGGCGTGAAAACCCAGGCCTACGCCAACCAGGACCAGGTCTACGCCGATTTGACTTCCGGTCGTCTCGATGCAGGGATCCAGGACATGTTGCAAGCCGAACTGGGCTTCCTGAAGTCGCCACAGGGCGCCGACTACGATGTCAGCAAGCCGGTCGACAACGCTTTGCTGCCATCCAAGACAGCCATCGGCATTAAGAAAGGTAACACCGAGCTGAAAGCACTTTTGGATAAAGGTATCAAAGCGTTACACGATGATGGCACCTACGCCACCATTCAGAAGAAACACTTTGGCGATCTGAATCTGTACAGCGGCAAATAATGCCCGGCGCCCATCTTGCGATGGGCGCTTTTTTCATCCGATCAGGTTGCTGATTTATGTTCGAAAACCTATTAGAAAATCTGGGGCTCTCTGCCTTCAGCCTCAAGGGCTTCGGTCCGCTGCTGATGCAAGGCACCTGGATGACGATCAAGTTGTCGGCGTTGTCGCTATTGGTGGCCGTGTTGCTCGGGCTGCTCGGCGCCAGTGCCAAGCTGTCAAAAGTCAAACTGATGCGCGTGCCTGCCCAGCTCTACACCACCCTCATTCGCGGCGTTCCGGACCTGGTCCTGATGCTGTTGATCTTCTACAGCCTGCAAACCTGGCTGACCTCCCTGACCGATTACATGGAATGGGAATACATCGAGATCAACCCGTTCAGTGCCGGGGTCATTACCCTCGGCTTCATCTACGGTGCGTATTTCACCGAAACCTTCCGTGGCGCGATCCTCGCCGTCCCGCGGGGTCAGGTCGAAGCGGCCACCGCCTATGGCCTCAAGCGCGGCCAGCGTTTCTGGATCGTGGTGTTCCCGCAGATGATGCGTTATGCCCTGCCGGGTATCGGCAACAACTGGATGGTGATGCTCAAGGCCACCGCCCTGGTGTCGATCATCGGCCTCGCCGACCTGGTCAAGGCCGCCCAGGACGCCGGCAAGAGCACCTATCAGCTGTTTTACTTCCTGGTGCTTGCCGCATTGATCTACCTGGTGATCACCAGCGCGTCCAACTTCATCCTGCGCTGGCTTGAGCGTCGTTACTCCGCCGGTACCCGGGAGGCCGTACGATGATCGAACTTCTGCAGGAATACTGGAAACCCTTCCTCTATAGCGACGGCAACAACATCACCGGCCTGGCCATGACGATGTGGCTGCTCAGCGCTTCGATCTTCATCGGTTTTATCGTGTCGATCCCGCTGTCCATCGCCCGTGTATCGCCGCATTTCTACATCCGTTGGCCGGTGCAGTTCTATACCTACCTGTTCCGTGGCACGCCGCTCTATATCCAGTTGCTGATCTGTTACACGGGGATCTACAGCCTGGCCGCCATTCGGGCCCAGCCAGTACTGGACGCATTCTTTCGCGATGCGATGAACTGCACGATCCTGGCCTTCGCCCTGAACACCTGCGCCTACACCACGGAGATTTTCGCCGGGGCAATCCGCAGCATGGCCCACGGTGAAGTGGAAGCGGCCAAGGCTTACGGCCTGACTGGCTGGAAGCTGTATGCCTACGTGATCATGCCGTCAGCCCTGCGTCGCTCGTTGCCGTACTACAGCAACGAAGTGATTCTGATGCTGCACTCGACCACCGTGGCCTTCACCGCGACCATCCCGGACATCCTGAAAGTCGCGCGGGACGCCAACTCGGCGACATTCCTGACCTTCCAGTCCTTCGGCATCGCCGCGCTGATCTACCTGACCGTCACTTTTGCGCTGGTCGGCCTGTTCCGCCTTGCCGAACGCCGATGGCTGGCCTTCCTCGGGCCGACCCACTAGGTCTCAACCTGCTTCAGGAACAACAGATGCGCCACCAGAAACATGACCTGCTGGCCCCGCTGCCGGGGACCGCACGACAGATCCACAGTTTTCACTTCGGCCCACAACCGGCCAACGGCAAGATCTACATCCAGGCCTCCCTGCACGCCGACGAAATGCCCGGCATGCTGGTGGCCTGGCACCTCAAGCAACGCCTGGCAGAGCTGGAAGCCGCCGGTCGCCTGCGCAGCGAAATCGTGCTCGTGCCCATCGCCAACCCGGTAGGCCTGGAACAGGTGGTGATGGATGTGCCGCTGGGCCGCTACGAGCTGGAAAGCGGCCAGAACTTCAACCGCTGGTTCGTCGACCTCAGTGAAGAAGTCGGCAACGCGATCGAGGGCAAGCTCGGTGACGATGCGCAGCACAACCAGCAACTGATCCGCAGCAGCCTGCGCGAGGCACTGGCCCGGCAGACTGCCGACACCCAATTGCAATCCCAGCGCCTGACCCTGCAACGACTGGCCTGCGACGCCGACATGGTGCTCGACCTGCATTGCGACTTCGAAGCGGTCGCGCACCTGTACACCACCCCGGATGCCTGGCCGCAGGTCGAGCCGCTGGCCCGTTACATCGGCGCCGAAGCCAGTCTGCTGGCGACGGACTCTGGCGGCCAGTCGTTCGATGAATGCTTCACCCTGTTGTGGTGGCAGTTGAAAGAGCGCTTCGGCGAACACTTCGACATTCCGCCGGGCAGTTTTTCGGTAACTGTCGAATTGCGCGGCCAGGGCGACGTCAATCATCCGCTGGCGAGCCGCGATTGCCAGGCACTGATCGATTACCTGATCCATTACGGCGCGATCGCCGGTGAATCCGCGCCCCTGCCCGACCTGCCCTATCCGGCGACACCGCTGGCCGGTGTAGAACCGGTAGCCACACCTGCCGGCGGGCTGCTGGTATTCACCGCGCTGCCGGGGCAATACCTGGAAGCCGGGCAACTGATCGCCGAGGTCATTGATCCGATCAACGATCGCGTCACTCCCGTTCACTGCACCGCCGCCGGGCTGATGTACGCCCGTTCGCTGCGCCGCATGGCCACTGCCGGCATGGTGATCGCCCACGTCGCGGGCACCGAAGCCTATCGCAGCGGCTATCTACTTTCGCCTTGAGGATGCACGCCCCATGTACAAATTGACCATCGAAGGCCTGCATAAAAGCTATGGCGACCATGAAGTCCTCAAAGGTGTTTCGCTCAAGGCCAGTACCGGCGACGTCATCAGCCTGATCGGCGCCAGTGGCTCGGGTAAAAGTACCTTTCTGCGTTGCATCAACTTCCTGGAACAACCCAACGACGGCGCCATGAGCCTCGACGGGCAGAACATCCGCATGATCAAGGATCGTCACGGCATGCACGTGGCCGATGCCAATGAACTGCAGCGGATTCGCACCCGCCTGGCCATGGTGTTCCAGCACTTCAACCTGTGGAGCCACATGACGGTGCTGGAAAACATCACCATGGCGCCGCGCCGGGTGCTGGGCTGCGACAGGAAGGAAGCCGAGGACCGCGCCCGACGCTACCTCGACAAGGTGGGACTGGCCTCCCGTGTGGCGGACCAGTACCCGGCATTCCTGTCCGGCGGCCAGCAACAAAGGGTCGCGATTGCGCGCGCACTGGCGATGGAACCGGAAGTCATGCTGTTCGACGAACCGACCTCGGCGCTGGACCCGGAACTGGTGGGCGAAGTGCTCAAGGTGATCCAGGGCCTGGCCGAAGAGGGCCGGACCATGATCATGGTGACCCACGAAATGAGCTTTGCCCGTAAAGTGTCGAGCCAGGTGCTGTTTCTGCACCAGGGCCTGGTGGAGGAAGAAGGCGCGCCGGAAGACGTGCTGGGCAGCCCGAAAAGCGAGCGGTTGAAACAGTTCCTCAGTGGCAACCTGAAGTAACGTCTACAGAAAAACCTGTGGGAGCGGGCTTGCTCGCGAAAGCGGTGTGTCAGGCGGCATGAATGCCACTGACACAC
>NZ_JBWKZB010000073.1:0-20224 GCF_059424105.1 Pseudomonas sp. GW456-E7
GCTTTTGACGGGCTCAAATCAAGATCAAAAGATCGCAGCCTGCGGCAGCTCCTACAAGGGGGGTGTGGTAGATGTAAAAAAACGGCTGCTGGGGCTCGATGCCATTGGCACCACGTTGCAATGGGCCGAACAGATTCCTGTAGGAGCGAGCTCGCTCGCGATGGTCGTTAACGATAACGCGTGCTTACTGGCTAAACGCGGCGCTCTTGAATCCATCGTCGGATCGCCGCCCGGAGCAAGCTCGCTCCTACAGAGACAGATGACGAAAATATTCCTCCAGAAACTCGACACAAACCCGCAGCTTGGCCGACTGGCTCAGCCGCGTCGGGTATACCGCCCACACGTTGGCGCTCTGGGTGTAATCGTGCAGCACCTGCACCAGTCGCCCCTGCTCCAGCATCGGCTTCACATCCCACATCGAGCGCAACAGGATCCCGCCGCCACTCAAGGCCCACTGCAACACGATCTCACCGTTGTTGGAGGATAACGGCCCGCTGACACGCACCGACTCTTCCTGCCCGTCCTTCGTCAGGTTCCACACGCCGAACGCGTTGTTGCGCTCCTTGAGCACCAGGCAATCGTGGTCTTTGAGGTCAGCCAGCGACTGCGGCACACCGCGCCGTTCCAGGTACTCGGGCGTCGCACACAGCACCCGCTGGTTGCTCACCAGTTTGCGCCCCAGATGCTGGCCCGGCAGGTCATCCCCCACGCGAATCTCCAGGTCGAAGCCCTCGCCAACGATATCGACCACGCGGTCGAACACGTCCAGGCGCAGCTCGAGCTTCGGATAGGTCTGCGACAGCTCGCAGATGGCCGGCGCCACATGGTTGCGGCCAAAACCGAAGCTGCTGCAGATGTGCAAGGAGCCCATGGGCTGCTGCCGCGCCTCGGATATTTCGCCGACGAAATCATCGAGGTCACCCAGCAACTTCTCCGCCCACACCCGCACCCGCTCACCGTCGTCGGTCAGCGCGATGCGTCTTGTCGTGCGGTGCAGCAGGCGGGTCGAGAGCGTGGTTTCCAGCACGGAAATGCGTTTGCTGATGTAGGCCGGCGAATACCCCAGCTCCTCGGCGGCGCTGGCGAAGCCGTTTTTGCGCACGACGGTGAGGAACACCTTGAGGTCTTCAGGCAAGGGAAATTGATCACGATTCGTGTTCATACGCCTCATACTTTTGCTGTTTATCGCGTCATTCGCGAAGGATAGCATCGATCTACCGAGTGGCAATCCATCCCCGGCCAACCGTGGTTTCTGAATCCTCGATAAAAACAACATGAGGAAAGCGCGACATGAACAAGCCCTACGAGCAAACCCTTAACGCCCCCGACGGCGGTTTCGTGCAACGCCTGCGCAGCCTCTGCGCCTACGAAATCGGCGTCATCCCGCTGCCGATCTTTCTCGGCATCGCGGTCATCGTTTATCTCTCGGCCCATCTGGGCTTCCTGCCCAAGAACATGATCGGCGGGCTCGCCGTGATCATGACCATGGGCGTGTTCTTCGGCCAGCTGGGCTCGCGCCTGCCGATTCTCAAGGAAATCGGCGGCGGCGCCATCCTGTGCCTGATGCTGCCATCGATCCTGGTGTTCTACGGCTTCTTCGGGCCGGCGACGATCGACGCCACCAAAATGCTCATGAAGGAAGCCAACTTCCTGTACTTCGTGATCGCCAGCCTGGTGGTCGGCAGCATTCTGGGGATGAGTCGTTTCATCCTGGTCCAGGGCATGCTGCGGATGTTCATCCCCCTGCTCGTCGGTACCCTGGCCGCCGTTGCCAGCGGGTTGCTGGTCGGCAAACTGGTGGGCTACAGCTTTCACCACACGTTCTTTTTCATCATCGTGCCGATCATTGGCGGCGGGATCGGCGAAGGGATCCTGCCCCTGTCGCTGGCCTACTCGTCGATCCTCGGCGGCACCCCGGATATCTACGTGGCGCAACTGGCGCCGGCCGCCGTGGTCGGCAACATCGCAGCGATCATCTGTGCCGGTTTTCTCGCGCGCCTGGCCCTCAAACGCCCGAACATCAATGGTGAAGGTTCGCTGATCCGCGCCAAGGACGAGAACGATAAATTCAAGGTCAAGGAAGACACCGGCTCCCTTGTCGACTTTCGCGTCATGGGTGCCGGGGTGCTGGTGATCTGCGCGTTCTTCGTCCTCGGCGGCCTGCTGGAAAAAGTCGTGGGCATTCCCGGCCCGGTGATGATGATCCTCGCAGCGGTGCTGTTTAAGTACCTTCGGGTGCTGCCGGAGAAACTCGAGAAAGGCGCCAACACCTTTTACAAACTGGTGTCGTCGGCCTTCATCTGGCCGGTGATGATCGGCCTGGGCATGCTCTACGTACCGCTGGACAGCGTGGTGAAAGTGTTCTCGGTCGGCTATGTGCTGGTGTGCGTCTCGGTGGTGGTGTCGATGACCGTGGCCGGCTTTTTCATTGGCAACCTGATGAAGATGTACCCCATCGAATCGGCCATCGTGACCTGCTGTCACAGCGGCCTGGGCGGCACCGGAGACGTGGCGATCCTCTCGGCGTCCAACCGCATGTCGCTGATGCCGTTCGCGCAGATTTCCACGCGCATCGGCGGGGCTTCGACGGTGATTCTGGCGACGATACTGTTGCGCCTGTTTGTCTGAAGTTCTCAACACGCAAACCCTGTGGGAGCGAGCTTGCTCGCGATAGCGTTGTGCCTGATACATAGATGTTGAATGTACGACCGCAATCACGAGCAAGCTCGCTCCCACAGGAGGTGCGGTGTTCAAACTATTAGCTGAACAGAACACCGGCCCCGTGCCGGTGTTTTGCATTGTGAGGCCGTTATCGGCCCAGCCGATTCAAACCTGCGAATTATCGATTTGTGCAGCAGTGCGTGGACCGCGAGCATGGCGTCACTTCCAACAACAAAAACCAAGGACCCGCCATGACCGCCCGATTTCACAACCCAGTGGATACCCGTTTCGGCTGGGGCAGCCTGCAAGAGCTGGCCGCCATCACCGAACACCAGAACGTTGCCGTCGTGACTTTTCCCGAAGCCCGTGACCTGGGGCTGGTGGACCGCCTCCAGGCGTTGCTGGGCGAACGTCTGGTCTACGTGATCGAAGATGTCCAGCCCAATCCCGATGTCGCGCAACTGCGCGCGACCTATGAACGCTTCTGGCAAGAAGCCGGCGATTGCCATGCGGTGATTGCCGTTGGAGGCGGCAGTGCCATCGACACCGCCAAGGCGCTGATTGTCGGCACCGAGTCAGGCCGCTTCGATGAGCTGCTGGCATTGCTGGCAAGCGGCAAACCCTTCGTCCCGGCACGCAGCAAACAGCTGATCGCAGCCCCGACCACGGCAGGCACCGGCAGTGAAGTCACGCCCTGGGCGACGATCTGGGACGCGGCCAACCACAAGAAGTATTCCCTGCACCTGGACTGTACCTGGCCAAAGGTCGCGATCATCGATCCGCAATTGATGCTCACGGTGCCAGCCAGCGTCACCGTTTCCACCGGACTGGATGCACTGTCCCACGCACTGGAATCGATCTGGAACATCAACGCCAATCCGCTTTCCGACACCTTCGCCATCTCTGCCATCGAAGACATCCTCGAATGCCTGCCCTTGCTGCGGCGTGACCTGTCCAGCCAGGAACTGCGTTCACGGATGGCCCTCGCCGCACTCAAGGCGGGCATGGCGTTCTCCAACACCAAGACCGCACTGGCTCACTCCATTTCCTATGAGATGACCCTGCACTACGGCTTGCCCCATGGCATCGCCTGCTCCTTCACCCTGCCACTGGTACTGGGCCTTGCCTGGGGCCACGACGCAACGCGTGACAAGACCCTGCAACGGGTTTTCGGGCCAGACCTGGATAAAGCCCAGGCCCGCTTGCGCGCCTTCCTGCACAGCCTGGATGTGAAAACCGAGTTCGCCGACTACGGCGTAACGGCCGAAGAGGCGCAAGCCATGATCGACTTCGCCCTGCAAGGCGCGCGCGGCAAGAACTTCATCGGCTCACGAGCGGCCTAGGGCTCGACAGCCCCCAAGACACTACACTGCCAGCGGCGTAACGAGCCGCGACGATTTCCTGCCGCACCTGAAAAAGAGTGCACCCTGCGACGCAACTCGCAGGGAACGAACAAGAATAAGGAAAAGATCATGAATCGTGCCCAAACCATGCCAGGTCTCGCCGTACACAGCGCATCGTTTCGCTTCGCCCAGTGGCGCATGCTGCTGGCGGCCATGTTTTGCTATCTGTTTTTCTATACCGGGCGACAAACGTTCGGTTTCGCCATTCCCGGTATCCAGGCCGAGTTCGGCTTTACCAAAGAGCACCTTGGCTGGGCATCGGCCGCCATGCTCTGGGCCTACGCGATTGGCCAGGCCATCAACGGCAACCTCGCCGACAAATTCGGTGGCCGACGCATCATGACCCTGGGCGCGGTACTGTCGTGCGGCGCTAACTGGGTGACGAGCTTCGCCAGTAACTTTGCCGCGTTGATTTTGCCCTGGGGCATCAATGGCTACTTCCAGGCATTGGGCTGGGCACCGGGGAGCCGGCTGATCTCCAACTGGTGGAGCGCCGGTGAACGCGGCAAGGTCTACGGCTTCTACGTGTTCGCGGCCGGCTGCGCTTCCGTTCTTTCCTACGTGACCTCGATCGTCGTGCTGGAAGTGATGCATCTGGAATGGCGCTGGATCTTCCGCCTGCCCGTATTGCTCATGCTGGCAGGCGGCATCATCTTCTACCTGGTGGCCCGCGAGCGCCCGCAAGACCTCGGATTCGAACCGCTGGCCGACACAGGCGTGGCCAACGCCGAGGACAAGAACCATGAGGTGGCGCACGGTGAAACCGAAACATCGGCGCAACGCTACAAAGCGGTACTGAAGAACTTTCGCCTGATCATCGCCGCCGTGTCCCTGGGGTTCCAGAACGCTGCCCGCTACGGTTTGATCGTCTGGGTGCCGGTGCACTTTCTGGGCGCCAACTGGAAAAGCGGCGACAGCATGATCGATCCGAAATGGATCACCGTGGCCCTTCCGGTCGGCATGGCCATCGGCGCGCTGAGCAATGGCTGGATCTCTGACAAGCTGTTCGGCTCCAAGCGCTACCTGGCGATCATGCTCTACATGTTCCTCGGTGCGGCCACCAGCTTGTGGATGTGGACCCTTGCCCCCCACAGCGCGACCGGCCTTGTGGCGTTGTTCCTCTGCGGTTTCTTCGTGTACGGCCCCGCTTCCAGCTTCTGGGCACTGTGCCCGGACCTGGTGGGTGCCAAGCGCGCCGGCACGGCGACCGGCGTGATGAACTTCTCTTCCTATCTGTTCGCCGGCCTGGCGGAACCGCTGATCGGCAGTATGCTCGACAGTACCGGCAACACCTCGCTGATCTTCATCGTGGTCACCAGCGCCTGCCTGTGCAGTGCGATTGTCGCGTTGTTCATCAGGCGTTGATTGGCTCGCACGGCAGGTTGAATCGAAGGCGCGGCTTCTGAACAGGATCGTCTATGTACCAGTACCACAAGTGGCTACGTTCATTTCATGCGGTGGCCAAGACCGGCAGCTTCACCCTCGCCGCCGAGTACCTGAGCGTCGGCCAGCCCACGGTCAGTGAGCAGGTCAATGCCCTGGAGAAGAAGTTTTCCGTGGAGCTGTTCCATCGCCGCGGCCGCTTTATCGAAATGAGTGCCGCCGGGCACCAACTCTATGCGATCACCCAGGGCCTGTTCGGCCAGGAGGATGAAGCCGTGCAACTGCTGCAGAGTTTCAAGCAACGCAAGACCGGCATGCTGCGCCTGGGCGCGGTGTCTCCGCCCATTGCGATGAACCTGACCTACGAACTGATGCAGCGGCACCCGGACATCGAGCTGGAAACCTCGTTTTCTCCGGAAAAAGAGACCCTGGATCGCCTGTTCAACTTCGATATCGATGTGGCGATCCTGGCCCTGTCCGAATTCGACCAGCGTTTTGACACGCAGCTTTACCGGCGCTACCCGATCATTGCGGTGGTGCGCGAGGACCATCCCTGGGCCCGGCAGAAAGAAGTACACGTCGAGCAGATCAGCGAAGAGAAATGGGTGCTGCGGGAAAAAAGCTCCCGCACTCGCCAATTGGTAGAGGAAAGCTGCAAGCGCCTGGGCGTCGCCCTCAATTGCGTCATGCAGTTGAACAGCCGCGAGGCCATCGTCCATGCCATCGCCAAGGGCATCGGTATCGGTTTCGTCTCGGCCGTCGAGTACGCCGAAACGCCCGGCACCAAACCGATCACCTTCGTCAATCACCCGTTTTCCATCGACTACCACCTGTGCTGCCTGGGCATTCGCCGAAACCGGCCGATGATCGCGGAGCTGTTCGACTCGAGCCCAACGCCGGCCACCTGATTTCGACTCACCCTTGAGCAATCCACAGGCCTACTTCCTGGTGACAGGAGGGACGGCCTGCCCACAACAAAAAATGGAGAAACACCATGAACTACCAACAACCGACCCAACTGCAAGCCGTGGTCCTGGACTGGGCCGGCACCGTTGTCGATTTCGGCTCCTTCGCCCCTACACAGATTTTCGTCGAAGCCTTTGCCGAGTTCGGCGTCGCCGTTTCGCTGGAAGAAGCTCGGGGCCCGATGGGCATGGGCAAGTGGGATCACATCCGCACCCTGTGCAATCAGCCGCAGATCGCCGAGCGCTACCGTGCCGTGTTTGACCGCCTGCCGACCGATGACGATGTCACCGCACTGTACGAACGCTTCATGCCGCTGCAGATCGAGAAAATCGCCCTGCACTCGGCCCTGATTCCCGGCGCCCTGAACACCATCGATGCCTTGCGCGACAAGGGCCTGAAAATCGGCTCCTGCTCCGGTTACCCGGCCGTGGTCATGGAAAAAGTGGTCGAACTGGCGCGGCACAATGGCTACGTGGCGGACCATGTGGTGGCCACCGACGAGGTGCCGAACGGCCGCCCCTACCCGGCCCAGGCCCTGGCCAACGTGATTGCCCTGGGGATCAGCGACGTCGCCGCCTGCGTCAAGGTCGACGACACCTGGCCCGGCATTCTCGAAGGCCGTGCCGCCGGGATGTGGACGGTTGCGCTGACCTGTTCCGGCAATGCCCTGGGCTTGACCTACGAGCAATACAAGGACCTGCCTTCCGACAGGCTGGACAGTGAGCGGGCCCGCATCGTCAAGATGTTCGAAGGCTCCCGCCCGCACTACCTGATCGACACCATCGTCGATCTGCCGGCGGTCATCGAAGACATCAATGCCCGACTGGCCCGGGGCGAAACACCGCAAGGATCCTGAACGGATTCAGGCGTCAAGCGGCCGTCCCACGGGCGGCCGCCTCACCTGAAAAAATCACTCGGCGTCTTGCCGAACTGCTTCTTGAACATGGTCGTGAACGCGCTCGGGCTGTCGTATCCCAGCGCCCCGGCGATGTCGATGATCTTCTCCCCGACGGCGATGCGCTCCAGCGCCAGCAGCAGTCGCGCTTGCTGGCGCCATTGGCCGAAGGTCATGCCGGTTTCCTTGCGGAAGCGGCGCTGGATGGTTTTGGCGTCGAGACTCAACCGCGCACTCCAGTCCGACAGCGTCGAGCCATCCCCAGGGTCTTGCTGCAACGCGCGACAGATCTGGTTGATCCGTTGATCGGTGGGCTGCGGCAGGTTCAATGGCAAGGTCGGCAGGATCGTCAGTTCATCCAGGATCAGCCGCAGCACCCGGGCTTCCCGCGAGTCCGGATCGCCATTGAAATCGAAATCCACCGAGACCTTGATCAGCTCACTGAGCAACGCGGACACACTCACCGCGCGGGTTTCGGCGGGCAGGTCCGGGCACGCGCCGGGGTGCACAAACACGCTGCGCATCTTGATCGGCCCGACACAGCGAATCCAGTGCACGACCCCACTCGGCATCCAGATGCCACGGCTCGGCGGCACCGTCCATTGGCTGGTTGCCGCGTGCACCACCATCACGCCTTCGATGGCATAGATCAGTTGATGCTTTTCATGGGAATGCGGCGCGATAAACCAGTTTTCCGGGTAGTCGGTCGCACTGCTGCGAACGCTCCAGCCGCCCTGGTCGATCTCCGCAAGAAATGTCTGCAATGGCTTGATCATGACGCCCTTTTTGAGATGGTCGGTGCCCGAGTTGCGCGAGACGGGCGACCTTGTGGGCCATAGGATAACGCCGAACTCTGAAATTGGCTGCGCCTTGCGTTCGCGGCTCGCGTTTTTTATCCGGAAACCCGCCTATGTCGACCACCACCCTCAGCTCGCCCTCACCCACCGTCTCGGTCGCCAGCCAGGCCAGCCCCCTGGTCATGCGCGTCATCGGCGCCTGTGCGCTGGCGCACCTGATCAACGACCTGATCCAGGCCGTGCTGCCGTCGATCTACCCGATGCTCAAGGCCACTTATGGCCTGAGCTTCACCCAGGTCGGCCTGATCACCCTGACCTTCCAGCTCACCGCCTCACTGCTGCAACCCTGGATCGGCTTCTACACCGACCGTCATCCCAAACCGTGGCTGCTTCCCGCCGGCATGGTCTGCACCCTGATCGGTATCCTGATGCTGTCGATGGTCGGCAGTTTCCCGGCGATTCTCGTGGCCTCGGCACTGGTGGGCGTCGGGTCGTCGACCTTTCACCCGGAAACCTCACGGGTGGCGCGCCTGGCCTCGGGCGGTCGCTACGGCCTGGCGCAATCGACCTTTCAGGTCGGCGGCAACGCCGGCAGCGCCTTCGGCCCCTTGCTGGCCGCCGCGATCATCATTCCCTATGGCCAGGGCAACGTCGCCTGGTTCGGCCTGTTCGCGGTGTTCGCCATCCTCGTGCAATACGGCCTGAGCCGCTGGTATCGCAATCACCTGAACCTGTTCAAGCTCAAGCAAGGCAGCAAGGCCACCCACGGCCTGTCGAAACGGCGGGTGACCTTCGCCCTGGTGGTGTTGGCGCTGTTGGTGTTTTCCAAATACTTCTACATGGCCAGTTTCACCAGTTACTTCACCTTCTACTTGATCGAGAAATTCGACCTGTCGGTGGCCAGTTCGCAGCTGTACCTGTTCCTGTTCCTCGGTGCCGTCGCGGCGGGTACGTTCTTTGGCGGCCCGATCGGCGACCGGATCGGCCGCAAGCGGGTGATCTGGTTCTCGATCCTCGGCGCAGCGCCGTTCACTCTCGTCCTGCCGTACGTCGACCTGTACTGGACGGGCGTGTTGAGCATGATCATCGGCTTCATCCTCGCCTCGGCTTTCTCGGCCATCGTGGTCTTCGCCCAGGAACTGGTGCCCGGCAACGTCGGCATGATCGCCGGGGTGTTCTTCGGCCTGATGTTCGGTTTCGGCGGGATCGGTGCTGCGCTACTGGGGCATCTGGCGGATATCCATGGCATCGAGTACGTGTACACGCTGTGTTCTTTCCTGCCACTGCTGGGAATTCTGACCATACTGTTGCCGTCTACTGGCAAACGCCCCTCGGGAGCGTGAATGGCCATCAGGAGGAAACCCCCATGAAAATCGTAGTCACCAGCGTACTCGTCGATGATCAGGCCAAGGCACTTGCCTTCTACCGGGATGTGCTCGGTTTTGAACTCAAGCACGACATTCCCATGGGCGAACACCGCTGGCTGACGCTGACGTCCCCCGGCGATCCCGATGGCGTCGAGCTGCTGCTGGAGCCCAATGCCCACGGCGCGGCAAAAATCTTCCAGAGCGCGATCAAGCAGGACGGCATTCCCTGCACGTTTTTCGACGTCGACGACGTGCAGGCCGAGTATGCCCGGCTCAGCGCCGCCGGGGTTCAGTTCACCCGCCCACCGACGGTGATGGGGCCGGTCACCCTCGCGGTACTGGACGACACCTGCGGCAATCTCATCCAGATCGTCCAGCACCACTCAACCACTGACGGCAGCTGAGCGCTGGTGGCGGTTCGACCGTGAAAGGCACGCCTGAATCTGGTCAGACAAACCTGACCAGATTGAGTGCCGGCAAAGGTCCGCCAGGAAACTGCACCAGCCGGGCGCCGACGTCGAGCGTCCCCAGGTCGATGCCGAAGAAGCCCAGGCGGTTGATCAAGCCACCGACCGTCTCCCTGGCTTGCGGGTCATCGCCGGAGAAAAACAGCACGCGGCGCCCGCCTTCCCTCCCCGGGTCGGCGCAAATCAGCTGCGGTTGCAGGTGATTGAATGCCTTGACCACCCGGGCACCGGGTACCAGCTCGGAGAACACCGCGCTGGATGTCCGGCCCTGCAAGTCGACGCCCTTGAACAGCGGCGCCTCGATCGGGTTGTTGGCATCGATCACAATCCGCCCGGCGAAGTCCGGCAGCCCTGCCAGTGCTGCCGGCAACTTCGACCAGTTCACCGCGACCAGCACGATCGGCTGTGCGGCGGCCTCCTCCCGGGTGCCCGCCTTGACCAGCGGCCCCAGCTCCCTGACCCGCTCAGCCAGCGACGCCGGGCCACGGCTGTTGGAAAGGATGACACTGATCCCCTTGCTTGCCGCTGCCCGGGCAAAAGCACTGCCGATAGCGCCCGCGCCGATCACACCGATGGTGGTCATGTTGAAAATTCCTCGTTCAATGAAAGAAAGGGATCAGGCCGTGAAACCGCCGTCTGCGACGATGTCGGCGCCGGTGATAAAGGCCGCTTGGGGGCCGGCGAGGAAGGCCACGAGGCTGGCAATTTCGTGGGGCTGGCCGTAGCGGCCAACAGCGATGCCGGGCTTGACGAAATCGCTGACCGCGCCGCCATCCGGGTTCATGTCGGTATCGGTCGGGCCCGGGTGCACGGTGTTGACCGTGATGCCTTTTGGTCCCAGGTCACGCACCAGGCTGCGATTGAAACCGGTGATCGCGCCTTTGGTCAGGGTGTACAGGGACGCGGTGGGGAATGCGGCATAACGGGTCATCGACGAACCGATATGGATGACGCGGCCGCCGTCCTTCATCTGGCGCACGGCTTCCTGGGTGGCCACGAACACGCCAGTGACGTTGACCGCGATCATGCGCTGGTAGGTTTCGAACTCGATGTCTTCGATCGGGCCGCCAAGGGCCAGGCCGGCGTTGTTGACCAGGATATCGATGCGCCCGAAGGTATCGACGGTTTGCGCAACCGCCGCACGCATCGCTTGCGGTTCACCGGCATCCGCCGCAATCGCCATGGCGCGGCCGCCTTCGCTGGCAATGGCCTGCACCACTTCCCGGGCCTTGTCCGGCGAGGCGCTGTAGGTCAGTGCCACCTGCGCACCGTCGGCGGCCAGGCGCCTGGCAATGGCCGCACCTATCGAGCGCGAGCCGCCGGTAACCAGGGCAACTTTTCCGGCAAGCGGGAGGGTTTGGGTCGTCATGATGAATTCACTCTCGGGTTAAGGTGAAATCATCATGGCCGCGTCGATCCTTAATGATTAGAGTGCAATGACTTAAATCATTTTCAAGTATTCGTATCAGGTGAGCGATGGAAACCCTGGCCAATCTGGAGTCTTTTGTCCGTAGCGCGCAGGCCGGCAGCTTTTCAGCCGCTGCCCGTCATCTCGCCCTGACGCCTGCCGCTGTCAGCCGCAATGTGGCGATGCTTGAACGCAACCTTGGCGTCCGCTTGTTCCATCGCTCGACCCGCAAGCTGACATTGACCGAAGCCGGTGAGCACTTCCTGGCGTCCATCGGCGGCAACCTCGACGCCTTGCAACACGCGATCAGTTCAGTGGCGACCGATCAGGGCGAACCTTGCGGGCAACTGAAGGTGAGCATGGCGCCGACCTTTGGCATCAGCCACGTGCTGCCCCTGCTACCGGCGTTTCTGGCCCGTTATCCGTTGATTCGCCCGGAATGGCATTTCGAGAACCGCCAGGTAGACCTGATCGCCGATGGTTATGACGTGGCCATCGGCGCTGGCTTTGAGCTGGCTCAAGGCGTCATTTCACGACCGTTGGCCCCAGCTCATGTCATCGCTGTCGCTTCACCGGATTACCTGCGGGGCCGTCCTGTACCCACGACCCCGGACGCACTCGAAGACCTTGAAGGCATCTTGATGCGATCCCCCCAGACCGGCCGGGTACGGTACTGGAACATGCGCAACAAGGCCGGCGTGGAGGTGCCCGCGCAAGTCAGGGAAAGCATCATCGTCAACGATCCCGTTGCCGTGCGCGAGGCGGTATTGCTGGGGCTGGGCGTAGGGTTTCTCGCCGTGGCGGATGTGCAAGGCTGGATCGAACGCGGCGATCTGCTGCGGCTGGTGCCGGACTGGTATGCCGATGCCGGCACCATTTCCATGTACTTCGCCACTCGCGCCCTCATGCCGGCCAAGACCCGGGCGTTCATCGACTTCATCAGCGAGGCATTTGAACAGCGACAGCTGGCGCGCAGGTTTTCCGGGGGCGAGGGTTGAGCTCAGGGAAAGCCACCTGTGCTCCTGATCATTTCTGCTACCAGCCCTGTAGCACTCGGTAACACCCGGCCCCAATGCGGTGCGTCTTTTAAACGCCTTGCCGTGCGCCACCCCGCTCCACACGGGGCCACCTGCCATGGCGTACTTTGTGCATCCAAAGGCCATCCTCTTCTGCCTGTAGCCGCCATGCGCCCCAAGGAACTGAAACTCTGGACCACCGGAGTCGCCCACCTGCTCGACCTGCCTGCCGGGCATGCGCGGCTGTCGGGGTTGAGTCATTGGCTTCGACAAATCTGCCCGGTCGATCATTTCGTGTTGTTTGTCTACGAAGGCAATCACCGGCCACTGGCGTTGTTCGATACGTTTTCGGCGGACAAGCGCGCGGTGTACGTCGACGACTACCAGTGCGGGCCTTACCTGCTCGACCCCTTCTACCTGGCCTGCACCCGTGGCCAGGCACCGGGACTGTGGCGTCTGCGCCAGTTCGCCCCCGACCATTTCTACCTCGGCGAGTACTTCCTGACCTATTACCAGCAAACCGGACTGGCCGAGGAAGTGGCGTTTTTCGTCGACCTCGGTGGTGGTGCCATGGCGGTGTTGTCGCTGATGCGCTCCAGTGCCAGTTGCGCCTTCAGCCGGGACGAAATGCAACTCGTCGAGTGCGCGCAAGCGGTGGTCGAACAGGTCATCAATGAAGCCTGGCGCTTGCGCCAGGCCCAGCAACCGCGCCCGGCGCAAGACCTGGACTTCAAGATCCGCGAAGCCTTCGACCACTTCGGCGCACACATCCTCACCGGGCGCGAGCAGGAGATTGTCCAGCTGTTGCTGCGCGGCCACTCCAGCGCCTCGGTGGCCGAACAACTCAACATCAGCCCGGGCACGGTGAAGATTCACCGCAAGAACATCTACGCCAAGCTGGGGATTGGCAGCCAGTCGGAGTTGCTGGGGTTGTTCATTCGGGAGCTGACGGAGGATCCGTTGCAGGCGCCCAGCCTCAAGTTGCAGGCTTGATACCTGTTGGTATACGCATATCCCTGTGGGAGCGAGCTTGCTCGCGATTGCGGCCATACATTCAACATCCATGTGTCTGACACACCGCCATCGCGAGCAAGCCCGCTCCCACAGGTCTGTCGGTGATCCGGAGATTGTGGTCAGCGCGAATCTAGCTGATCCTGCTCCCCTGGGCTCAAGCTGCAAGCCTGATACCTGTCGGTAAGCAGAAAACCCTGTGGGAGCGGGCTTGCCCGCGATAGCGGCAGCACATTCAACATTGATGTGTCTGACATACCGCCATCGCGAGCAAGCTCGCTCCCACAGGTCTACTGGTGATCTGAAGATTGTGGTCAGGGCGGATCAAGCTGATCCAGCGCCCGGTTCACCGCCAACTCCCCCAGCATGATCACCTGCGCGATGCCCAACAGCGCATTGCGGCTCGACCCTTCCAGATGATCCACCAGATCGTTGGCCATGACATTGGCCGACGCCAGCGACTCGCAGGCGTGCACCAGCAAGGTTTCGGCATTGAGCTCGGGATTGACGATGAACATCGTGCTGGGTTTGTGAGGGGTGGCCATGATGTGGGGGCCTGGGTTGAGCGCGCGCTCGGCGGCTTCGTGGAGCTTGCTTGAATCGAGGCTTTCGTACGGGGATGCCGGATCGGTGTCCGGCGGGTTGGGTGTGACTTTGAACATGGAATGGACCTCTAGCGCGAATAGTAAGGAGCCATCACCCTCGCTACCAAACGAAGGGTGGCGGCCACACGCGGGTTGGTAGACCGGTCGCACTAGAACCCGGCGCCCGCAAGGGAGCCCCGCGCATGACCACCATATAAAGCACAGTCCAAAAAAATGACTGTATTCAGGTGGCGTAATGCGCCTAGAACGAACTCGGGCTACCAAACCCGATCACTGTTTTTCAGTGACCGGCAAACGATAAGACCCGCGTTCCAGACGCACAAGCCGGCGGATTCTGGCGTACCTGTAGGCAATGACGCAAGCCGTTGTAGCTTGCGGGAAGTAACCCCGGATGTCTTTAAACACGCACCTGCATTTTGTGTAGGAGCGAGCTTGCTCGCGATGGTCGTTAACGAATACGCGGGATGACTGGCTGAACGCAGCGCTCTTGAGTCCATCGCGAGCGAGCTCGCTCCTACAGTAATCTGCTTCTATCCCCGTAGGGATATATACACCGCAAAACCCCCATTGCTAGTTTGGCCCCCGACGCACTGATTCATCACTGCCAGGGAGCCCGCCTCGTGAACAACACCCCGCCAAGCGATATCGAATTCTGCAATGTGGTCAAACGCTATGGCGAGGTGCAGGCCGTCAGCGGTCTGGATTTTGCGGTGCGGCGTGGCTCGTTTCATTCCTTTCTCGGTGGCTCGGGCTGTGGCAAGACCACCACCCTGCGCATGATCGCCGGCTTCGAACAGCCCACCAGTGGCGAGGTTCGTCTGGCCGGCAAAAGCGTGGCCGGGGTGCCGGCGTTCGAGCGGCCGGTGAACATGGTGTTCCAGCATTACGCGTTGTTCCCGCACCTGACCGTGGCGCAGAACATTGCCTACGGCCTGCGCTATCGCACACCGCGCCCGGACAAGAAACAGCAACTGCGCATGGCCGATGAAGCGCTGGAAATGGTCCGTCTGAGCGGCTTTGGCCAGCGCAAGCCGAGCGAGCTTTCCGGCGGCCAGCAACAGCGTGTCGCCCTCGCCCGCGCACTGGTGAACAAGCCGACGGTGTTGCTGCTCGACGAACCACTGGCCGCACTGGACCGCAAGCTGCGCAAGGAGATGCAATCGGAACTGCTGCGTTTGCAGCGCGAGGTCGGCATCACCTTCGTGCTGGTCACCCACGACCAGGAAGAAGCCCTGTCGATAAGCGACAGCATCAGCGTGATGCACAACGGCTCGATCATCCAGACCGCCACCCCGGAACAACTCTACGAAGCCCCGGCCAGCCGCTACGTCGCCGACTTTATCGGCGAGTCCAACCTGTTCGACGGCACCGTGCGCCAGCTCAACGGCAACTCGGTGGTGTTGCGTACCGAGCAGGGTCTGGAACTGACCAGCCCGCTGACGCCTACCGGCAAAGCCCTGAGCGCCAACACCGCCGGCTGCATTGCGGTGCGCCCGGAGCTGATCAGCATCGCCGGCGCCCATGCCGACATGAGCCGCGAAGTGAAGCTGCCGGGCTGCGTCGAAGACCGCATTTACCTGGGTAATTGCACCGAATACCGCGTACGCACCCAGGCCTTTGGCGTGGTCTGTGTACGGGTGCCGCGCCAGCAGGATCACGGCGCCAATGCCTTCGAACACGGCGCAGCGGTTCGCGTCGGCTGGGATCACGCCAATGGCCTGGCCATGGCGTTGTAAATCATCGATTCGTTTCATCAACCGGATGTGGAGCGTGCTATGGACCAGAAGACTTTTATAAAAACCCTGCGCAGCTGGCAGAACGGCTCGATCAGCCGCCGCGAGTTTCTTGGCCGCACCGGCCTCGGCATCGCCGCTGCCGTGGTCGCCACCAACATGCCCGGCCTGCTGACCTCCAGCGCCGAGGCTGCCGAGCAGGCCAAGCTCGGTGATCGCCTGTCGCTGGCAACCTGGCCGAACTACCACAGCCAGGAAAACCTCGACGCCTTCGGCAAGACCACCGGCGCCCGGGTGTCGATGAGCGTGTTCGGTTCCAACGAAGAGATGCTCGCCAAACTGCAGGCCGGCGGCAGTGGCTGGGACGTGCTGGTGCCAACCAACTACACCATCAGCACCTACGTCGGGCTGGGCCTGATCGAACCGCTGGACCTGTCGCGCATTCCCAACTTCGACGCCTCGGCGTTCCAGCAGAAATTCATGGCCCAGGGTACGGTGGACGGCAAGGTCTACGCGGTGCCGAAAAACTGGGGCACCACCGGCATGCTCTACGACACCGGCAAGCTGAAAAACGGCCCGACCAGCTGGAAGGAATTCTGGGTCGCCGCCCAAGGCCCGGCCAGTGGCCGGACGATGGTCCACGACTACCAGTTGACCGCCATCGGCAACGCCCTCAAAAGCTTCGGCTACAGCTTCAACTCCCTGGACCCGAAAGAACTGGCCGACGCGGAAAAGCTGCTGATCGAGGTCAAGCCGCACCTGTTCGCGATCAACTCCGACATTCAGCCGTCGATGCGCAGCGGCGATGCCTGGCTGGCGATGTCGTGGACCGGCGATGCTTCGCAACTGCACCGCGACAACGCGCAAATGCAGTTCGAACTGGGCAAGGAAGGTGGCGAGTTGTGGAGCGACTTCTTCGCGATTCCGAAAAGTTCGGAGCACAAGGACGCCGCCTACGCGTTCATCAACTACCTGCTCGATCCGCAGCACAACAAGCTGGAAGTGCTGAGCCACGGCTACCCGAGTGGCGACAAGCGTGTCGACGCGCTGCTGCCTGTGGCGATGCTCGACGACCCGATCATGTACCCGGCCGCCGAGGCCTTGAGCCCGCTGGAGTTCGGTGCCGCCGCGACGCTGACCAGCCCGGCGCGTGCCGAACTGATGGCGCGTTTCAAGTCCGCCTGATCGCCTGACCATGGCCAATGAGGAGTCACCCATGAATGCCGCCGCCCACCCGCAAACGGTGCAGCCGGGCCATGCCCTGTCGGCCGAGGTTCGCCAACGGCGCAGCCTCGGCCGGCGCATCACCTTGCTGATGCTCTTGCCTTCGACCCTGTGGTTCCTGCTGCTGTTGTTGATGCCGCTGGTGATCATCCTGGTCTTCAGTTTCGGCGAGCGCAGCGCCGTGGGCGGTTACGCCGGTGGCTTCACCCTGGCCAACTACCTGAACCTCGGCTCTCGCGGCGCAGCGTTCAGCAACACGCTGATGCTCGCGCCGCTGGGCACTTTGGTGTGCCTGGTGGCGGCCTATCCGCTGGCGTACTTCCTCGCGGTCAAGGTCAGCCGGAACCGTTCGCTGTTGCTGACCCTGGTGATCGTGCCGTTCTGGACCAGTTTTCTGATCCGCACCTACGCGTGGATTTTCATCCTCAGCGGCAAAGGCATTCCGGCATTGCTGGCCAGCCTGGGGCTTGAGGATGTGCGGCTGATCAACACGCCGTGGGCGGTGCTGATCGGCATCGTCTACGGCTACCTGCCGCTGATGGTGTTCCCGATCTACGTCAGCCTGGAAAAACTCGACAAGCGCCTGCTCGAAGCGTCCGCCGACCTGGGCGCCAGCGCCTTCGAAAGCTTTCGCCGGATCACCCTGCCGCTGTCCGCACCGGGGATCATCACCGGGGTGATGCTGGTGTTCATCCTGCTGATGGGTGAGTTCCTGATCCCTGCCATTCTCGGCGGCGGCAAGGTGTTCTTTGTCGGTAATGCGCTGGTCGACCTGTTCCTGCAGTCGCGCAACTGGCCGTTCGGCAGTGCGCTGGCCATGACGCTGGTGGCGATGATGCTGCTGATCATCGGTGTGTATCTGAAACTGGTGGCACGCTACGGCGGCCGCCCTGCAGACGGAGGTCTGTGACATGTGGCTGCGCAGCTATTCGACATCGCTGTACCTGTTCCTCTACGCGCCGATTGCCTTGATCGTGCTGTTCAGTTTCAACGCCGGGCGCAGTGGCCTGGCCTTCCAGTGCTGCTCGGTGCAATGGTTCGGTACCGCGTTCGGCAACCCGTTCATCATGGAAGCCCTGGGCAATAGCGCACTCATCGCCGCAAGCTCCGCGGTGATCGCCACGCTGTTCGGCACCCTGGCGGTGTTCGGCTTGCAGCGCTGCGGGGCCAAGGTGCGGATGCTGTTCGATGCGCTGACCTACTGCGCGATCATCGTGCCCGGCATCGTCATCGGTATCTCGACGCTGATCGCCTTCATCAGCCTGTTCGACCTGATCAACCCGCTGCTGGCGAGTTGGCTGCCCACTGTGCCGAAGTTGAACATGGGTTTTTTCACCGTGATCGCCGCGCACTCGCTGTTCACCATGGCCCTGGTGATGGTGATCGTGCGCAGCCGTGTCGACTCGCTGGACAAGGCCTTGCTGGAAGCCTCGGCGGACCTGTACGCGCCACCGATGGACACCTTCTGGCGGGTGACCCTGCCGCAGATCAGCCCGGCGATCATGGCCGGGTTCCTGCTGGCCTTCACCTTCAGCTTCGACGATTTCATCATCGCCTTCTTCGTCGCCGGTTCCGAAACGACGTTGCCGATCTACATCTTTTCCTCCATCCGCCGCGGCGTGACGCCGGAGATCAACGCGATTTCCACGGTGATCATCTGCGTGTCGCTGGCCCTGCTGTTCACTTCCCGCCATCTGCAAAACCGCCGCACCGGCGTCCAGGAGTCGCACCATGCGTGATCAGCTCTACATCAACGGTGAATGGGTCAGCCCGGACCTGGGCGGCTATCTGGACGTGATCGATCCGGCCACCGAACAAGTCTTCCACCGCGTGGCGGCGGGCACTGAAGAAGATGTCGACCATGCCGTGCGCGCGGCCCGGCGGGCCTTCGACAATGGCTGGGGTCAGACCAGCGGCGCCGAGCGTGCGCAGTGGCTGGAGGCCTTGGCCGATGAACTGGAGGCCGGCAAACAGGCACTGGCGGAACTGGAAGTACGCGACAACGGCAAACCGCTGCCCGAGGCGCAGTGGGACATCGGCGATGCCATTGCCTGCTTCCGTTATTACGCCGGTCTGGCCCGCGATCTGGACCAGCAACAGGATCAGCCGCTGGTCTTGCCGGACGAGCGTTTCCGTTGCCGCATCCGCCACGAGCCGATTGGCGTGGCCGGGCAGATCATCCCCTGGAACTACCCGCTGCTGATGGCCGCGTGGAAGGTCGCCCCAGCCTTGGCCGCCGGGGCCACAGTGGTGTTGAAACCGTCCGAGCTGACGCCGCTGACCGCGCTGGAACTGGCCGCCGCCGCCGATCGTATCGGCTTGCCGGCCGGAGTGTTGAATCTGGTCACCGGCCTCGGTGCCGACGCCGGCAGCCCGCTCACCGAGCATCCGGGCGTGGACAAACTGGCCTTCACCGGCAGCGTGCCCACCGGGGCGAAAATCATGTCGGCGGCAGCGCGGGACATCAAGAACATCAGCCTGGAGCTGGGTGGCAAGTCGGCCTTTATCGTGTTCGATGACGCCGATGTCGAAGCCGCCGTGGAGTGGATTCTTTTCGGGATCTTCTGGAACCAGGGCCAGGTGTGCAGCGCCACATCACGCCTGCTGGTGCAGGAATCCATCGCCCCGCGTCTGATCGAACGGCTGGTGGAAGAAACTCGCAAGATCAGTATCGGCCCCGGAATGCAGCCAGGAGTTCTGCTGGGTCCGCTGGTCAGCCAGGGCCAGTACGACAAGGTGCTCGGTTTCATCGACCAGGGCCTGGCCAGTGGCGCCCGTTTGCTCACGGGCGGACGGCGCCCGGCGCATCTGGCCGAAGGGTATTTCATTGAGCCAGCGATCTTCGATGAGCCCGGCCACAGCAGCATTCTATGGCGCGAAGAAGTGTTCGGCCCGGTGCTGTGCATCAAGCGCTTCAAGACCGAAGAACAAGCCGTGCAAATGGCCAACGCCAGCCGTTTCGGCCTGGCCGCTGCCGTGATGAGCGCCGACCTGCAGCGCACCGCCCGGGTCGCCAACCAACTGCGCGCCGGGATCGTCTGGGTCAACTGCTCGCAACCGACCTTCGTCGAAGCACCCTGGGGCGGCATGAAACACAGCGGCATCGGCCGGGAACTGGGGCAATGGGGGTTGCATAATTTTTTGGAGGTCAAGCAGGTGACCGAGTACGTCAGTGACCAGCCGTGGGGGTGGTACCTGAAGTAAACAGTCCCCCCCTGTGGGAGCGGGCTTGCTCGCGAAGGGGCCGGCACATCCAAAAAACATGGCGCCTGACACGCCGCTTTCGCG
>NZ_JBWKZB010000074.1:0-19656 GCF_059424105.1 Pseudomonas sp. GW456-E7
GACCGCCGTGGGGGAGTCGATCACCGTCGACAGCACCGAGATCAACACGTTGAACCAGGAAGGCGTGGAGAACCTGCAGGCGACCTTGCGTGCGTGTGCCGATCTTGAGCAGCAGGCGGCGCGGTTGAAGCAGTTGGTGGGAAGCTTCAGGATCTAAGGCGCACTCACCGGCCCCTTCGCGAGCAAGCCCGCTCCCACACTGGATCTCCAGTGCGACAAAGTTCCCTGTGGGAGCGGGCTTGCTCGCGAAGGCGGCATCAGCCGCCATGAAGATCTAGAACCTCGACCCAGGCTTCGACAGAAACGCCAACTCCTCAGCCGTAGACGCCCTCCCCAACACCGCATTGCGATGCGGAAACCGCCCAAACTGCGCAATCACTTGCTGATGCCGCTCGGCATAGTCCAGGTAATCGCTGAACAGTGCCCGATCGCTTTCCGGCTGCTGCGCCACCAATTCGATATAGCGCGAGACACCTTCATTCTGCACCGCCAGGTTCTCGCTATGCTCGAACACCAGGTAGATGAACACCCGCTGGATCGGCTGCAACTGCCGGTCGAAATCCGCGGCAATGCCTTGCGCCACCAGTGCCTGAGCCCTGATGTCACCGGAAAAAGCCTTGGGAGAATCGCGAAAGATCATTCGCGGGAGTTGATCGAGCAACAGCACCAGGGCCAGCCAACCTTCGGGACGTTGCATCCACTCGGTCAATCCGCCGGCCAGTGCCTGCTCGACCCAGTCCCCGAAACGCTCACGCGCTTCGAGGTCCTGGCTGTCGCGCTTGCCGAACCACAACCTGCCCTTCTGCGCCGCCACTTCGCTCGCCGATCCGGAGCTTCCGAACCACCAATCAAGCAACGGCTGCCAGGGCGCAGTCATGGATTATTCCTTGTGATAAGCCGTGACGCGGGCCACTTCTTCTTTCGAACCGAGGAACACCGCCACACGCTGGTGCAGGCCTTCGGGCTGGATGTCGAGGATGCGCTGGTGGCCGTCGGTGGACGCGCCGCCCGCCTGCTCCACCAGGAACGACATCGGGTTGGCTTCGTACATCAGGCGCAGCTTGCCCGGCTTGGACGGTTCGCGGCTGTCACGTGGGTACATGAACAGACCGCCGCGGGTCAGGATGCGGTGCACGTCGGCTACCATCGCGGCGACCCAGCGCATGTTGTAGTTCTTTTTCAGCGGACCTTCATCGCCTGCCAGCAATTCGCCGACGTAGCGCTGTACCGGTGCTTCCCAGTGACGCTGGTTGGACGCGTTGATGGCAAATTCCTGGGTGGCTTCAGGAATGGTGATGTTCTCGTGGGTCAGTACGAAGCTGCCCATTTCACGGTCCAGGGTGAAGCCTTTCACGCCGTCGCCCAGGGTCAGGATCAGCATGGTCTGTGGACCGTAGATCGCGTAACCGGCGGCCACTTGCTGGGTGCCTGGCTGCAGGAAGGCCTTTTCATTCAAAGGTTCGTTCTGGCTCAGGTATTCGTTCGGGCAACGCAGTACCGAGAAGATAGTGCCGACCGGGGCGTTGATGTCGATGTTCGACGAACCGTCCAGCGGGTCGAATACCAGCAGGTACGCGCCTTTCGGGTATTTGCCCGGGATCTGGTAGGCGTTGTCCATTTCTTCGGACGCCATGCCGGCCAGGTGACCGCCCCATTCGTTGGCTTCGAGCAGGATTTCGTTGGAGATCACGTCGAGCTTCTTCTGCACTTCGCCCTGGACGTTTTCAGTGCCCATGCTGCCCAGTACACCACCCAGGGCGCCTTTGGACACGGCGTGGTTGATCTCCTTGCAGGCACGCGCCACCACTTCGATCAGGAAGCGCAGATCGGCAGGAGTGTTGTTGCTGCGGGTCTGCTCAATCAAATAGCGACTCAAGGTAACGCGGGACATGGAAGGCTCCGGTGGAATGGGGGGCTAAAAACCCGCGCAGTTTAACGCGAGTCGGGGCGCATTTCCTCCTATCAGACGTGATCCGCCGAAGAGAGTTCATGCGCGGGGTTGAGCGTAGATGGAAATGGGCGGGGTGTGAGCTGGAAAGTAGCGCTCATCTCAGCATTTTTATTGACTGATATACCGCTATCGCGAGCAAGCTCGCTCCCACAGGGACAGCGCAATACCTGTGGGAGCGAGCTTGCTCGCGATTGGGTGCGCAGCACCCACAATCAAGGTTTGGCAGTAGACTTGCGCAGCAAACTGAACGCCATCGCCGCCAGAAACACCACGCAGAGCAGCAACACCGCCCACAACCCGAATTTCTTCCAGTGGCTGTCGACCGGCGCAGACGTGGCGCCAGCCGACGGCTGCGTCGCCACCGCCCCGACATCCACCAGGGCCCGGCCCAGGGTCGCCAGCTTCTGCGGGCTGTAATCCGGAATCAGCGTCGACAGCGGCAAGTTCGCCGCCTTCGCCGCGGCATTCCCCACCATCAGCGTGTATGGCCCTGGCCCACGTGCCAGAAACACCAGTTGCGTGGCGCGCATGGCAAACTTCAGCGTCGGCGCCTGATCGCCCAGGCCGCCACCACGTTCGTCCACGGTCAATTTCAATTGCTGGACGATTTGCCCAGACAACTGCAATTGGTTTTGCACCGCGTCCTGACCATTCTGCGTCAGGCGATAGAGCAAACCACTGCCCAACGGCTGCCATGGCAGGCTGCTGTCGCGCCGGCCGGCCAGGCTCACTGGCGCCAGGCTGTTGGGCTGGCTCAACTCGACCTGCACCCGCTCGACATTCAGCCCCATCGGCAACTGCCAGGTGTATTCACCCGCCTTCACGCTGCTGCCGGTCAACGCCTGGGACCAGACCAACGGCAGCGGCAGGCTGCGGGTACTGGCGCTTTGCAGTTGCGCCGAAGTCAGTGTCGGCGCCGAATGCGGAGTGATCCACAGCAACCGCAGGTAACGCGCCGACTGGCCCGGCAGGTTGACCTCATGCTGTTCGACCCGCTCGTCGGAAAAGGTCAAGCGCGCCACCTGCCCTTCGCCCCAGGACTGCCAATGCTGCAGATCATCGCTGGCTTCGACGGTGAAACGCTGGAAGCCGTCGCGTTCGCTGGTCCAGTCGAGAATCAATTGCTGCAATGGCGCCTTGATAGCGGACGCGTCCAGCAACCAGCCGCGCAACTCCTCCTCACCCGCCTCCAACTGACTGGAGGGCTGCACCTCGACCAAGGTGCCGTTGGTGCTCGATTGCACCCGCACACTCGGCGCGGTTTCAGTGGCGTCCACCGAGTTGTACAGCGGAAACCATTTCACCTCGGTCAAGGTACGCGTTTCATTGCTCCGCGCCGCCTCCCGGGCCAAGGCATAAGCCTGAACTTCACCTACGGCGTTGAATACACGCACATCGCTCAGGTCCGCCTGCCGTGCATTCAGTTGTACGCTCAGGGGCAGTTCAAGGCGATACCAAGGTCCTTCGCCCGTTACCGACAAAGGCACTTGGGTGGTGAAGTCCGCCGGTTTTTCCTGGGCAACCGCCGACAACACCACACCCATGGCAACAATGCCCAGCCAACCCAGGTTCAGCTTCTGACTCAAGACGACACTCCTTGTGATTCCGGGACCGGTTTCCCGCTATCCGGCACGGCTTCGGCACGTTTGGGCGGTAGCGGAGCGAAATACCCCACCACCAGCAGCAACACGCCAACACCAATAAACGACACGATCCGCGCCAGCCCGCCGCGATTGCTCAATTCGACAAAAAACAGCTTGGCCACGACCACGCCAATCAAGGCCGCACCGATCAGCCAGACTTCGCGACGGCGACGCAAATGGCCGCCGATCATCAGGCTCAGGGCCATCAAGGTCCAGACAATGGACAGGCCGGCCTGTACTCGCATCGACTCCAGCAACAGATCCAGCTCGAACGGCACCGCGCTCCAATGGTGCATCGTGCGCATCACCAAGGCCGTAAAGAACACGAACAACGAGGCACCTGCGACCCCTTGCGTGGCAATGGCGGCGTACTCCTTGCGGACATCCAGTTGGGGCATGGCGCTGCGCGACCAGACATAGACGCCGAACAACGCAAACAACAGGCCCAGCTCCAGCGGGTTGATCAATGGCACGTAAGGCAGTGGCTCGGCGTTGCCCTCACTGGCGATATTTGCCAGCCAGAACCAGCCGAGCATCAGCAAGGCCAGCGGCGCAGCGGCGTACACGCGGTACTCCCGAGGATAGGCCGACACCGGCCAAGGCCATGCGCGAGGCGCTGCCATCAACACCAGATACAGGCTTGGCAGAATCGCCCAGCCCAACCAGCGCCAGGCGTTGTATTGCTCGGACAACACCAGCAAGGCGTAACGCAGTTCCAGCGCCAGCACGCCCATCAACAGCCAGCAGCCGAGCACATGGGCGACGCTCAGCACGGGCGCTGGCAGCATGGGCACCAGGCGTCGCAGGGACATGAAATGCACGACGAACACGGCGGCCCACGCCAGCCAGCCGAAGTTGGCCGCCGGGTGATAACGCGAGTGCCAGGCCGCGAGCAGCACCAGCGCCGCAGCGGGAATCAACACCGTGCCGAGTCCCCCCAGTGACGGCCATTTCAGGCGCAGCGCCAATACCGTCCACAGCACAACACTCACGGCAGCGATGCCCAACAACAAAGTCGCCTGCATCGACTGCGGCGCAAAATGCAGCACTTCGATGACCCAGGCCAGCGCCCACCAACCCGCGCCCCACACCAGCAACGCCTGGGACAAGCGCAACAGACTCAGCCCTTTGAACGCGGTGAGCGAATGACCGATCTGCAAACGCCAGGCCCCGACCATCGCGGCCAGCCCCAGCACCAGCGGCGCCCAGAAACCGCCATGGGCCAGGGGCTTCAGACCGTCACTGAACTGCGGCCCTGCCGTCAGGAACAGCGCGCCACCCAACAATTGCACAGCGAGCGCGGTGAACACGAACGTGCGCGATTGCAGGTGCATACCAACAAACAGCGTAAGCGCCCCGGCCAAGGCCCAACTGATCACCGTGCCGTGGCTGAAGAAAAACAAGGGTGCCAGCAAATAGAGAAACGCCAGCCCGAGACAAGCCAATACCGGCAGACCATTGAGCTCCCATGGCCTGATCTGCTGCGGCAAGGCTTTACGCAATTGGTAGAAGCTGAACAGCAGCGCGACGCCCAGTAACAGCGCACCTAGCGGTACGCCGCCGAGCAGGCTGCTCTCGCTGTCGTGCAGCTCGCTGAGAAACGCCAGCGCCGCCCCCAATTGCAGCAGCAAGGCAAAGGCCCGGCCCAGTGGCCTTTGTTGGCGCAGACCGAGCCAGAAGATCCCCGCGCCTTCCACCGCCCATGCGGCCGTCGTCCAGCGCGCATCGAGCCCCAGCGGTATCGCCAGGCTGGCGAAGATCACGCCCAGGGCCAGGCAGGTTTCGCCCAACAACAGCGTACGCCCGGCCATCAGCCAACGGGCAAGCCCCATGTAAATCATGCCCATTGCCAAGGCACTGAATGCAGCAGCGAATTCCAGATGCTGCACCAGAGCGAACTGCAAGCCGAAACCCGCCAGTGGCGGGCCGAACAGCAGCGTGCCGTCGACGTAGTCACCCTTGCGCGCCGACCAGCGCAGCAGTGCTTCGCGACTGCCGTCTGCGGGTGTATCGCCCATATCCATCAATCTGCGCCGGGCGAACAGCAGACCAATGGCCACGTACATCAGGAAAAACAAAATCAGAAACGGCTCGGTGCTCCACAACAGCTCCGGCGAGTAGGAGCGCAGGCCCCAGGCGAATCCGATGCCGAAAGTGCCGGTGAAGCCGATGACATTCAACAGACGCCAGGCCTTGAACCAGGCGATGGCGAAGATGCCGGCGTTGAGCAGGGTAAAGTAGCTGAACAGCGCGACATGGCTGCCGGCGCCGGTGGAGGCCAGGAGGGGCGCGGCGAATCCGCCAAGGGCGGCCGCGGCGGCCAGCCCCAGGGAATCCTGGGCAATGGCGAGAATCGCCGAACAGACCGTTACCGCCACCAGCAAGCCAAACCCCGCCGAGGGATCGAGCAACGGATGCAGGCGCATCGCGGCAAACACCGTCAGGTACATCACGGCGATCCCGGCACCCTGCAGGATCAACGCGTAACTGCTGTTGCGGGCCCTCAACCACCAACCCAGCCCGAGCAGCCCCAGTGCTGTGGCAGCCACGCCTGCGTAGCGCAACTCAACCGGCACCACCACGCCTTCAGTGGCATAGCGCAGCAGAAAGGCCAGGCCGAGGAACAGCAGCACCACGCCGACGCGCAACACGGTATTGCCGCCGAACAACCAGGCGCGGGCGCGACTGATGGCACGGTCGATGAGATTAGGGCCACGCGGGGAGCCAGGCGATTGTGCTTCGCGAGCGGTCGGTTCTGGCTTCCAGGCATCGGCGGCCGGACGCCTGATTTCGCTGGCCGCTGCCTGGATTGGCTCGAGTTCGGGCGGCAGTTCCCAGATCAATTCCGTGGCTGCGGCAGGGGCTTCATCAAGGAAGGTTTCAGGTGAGACAAGCGGTTCGCGGGTTTCCGGCGCCTTGCCGCCCGATGCTTCGAGCAGCGTCAGCCGTTGCTCGACCGCTTGCAGGGCTGCCTGCGCCTGCTCCAGCAAACGCCGCTGCTCGACGGCCTGCGAGTCCATGCGCGCCAAGCGAAGGGCCTGGCCGATACCCAATCCGAGTAATGCGCCCAGCAGCGCATCGCTGAATGACTCGTCGAGTATCCAGCCGAGCACCAGCCCTATCAGCATGAACATCCATTGCATGGTCGATATCCCTAAGCGCATTGGCCAATCCGGAAAGATTAGCTCAGCCGTATCCATAAAGATCGCAGCCTTTGGCAGCTCCTACAGGATGGGTGTAGGAACTGCCGAAGGCTGCGATCTTTTCCGGCGCGCCAGTATATCCACCTGCCTGAAGACTTACTCCAGCGCCTTCCAGATTTCCGTGGCGTACTCGCGAATGGTCCGGTCCGACGAGAACCAGCCCATCCGCGCCGTGTTCAACACCGCTGAACGCCACCACTCCTTCGAATCGTGCCAATGGGCTTCGACGCGCATCTGCGCATGCCAGTAGGAATCGAAGTCGGCGCAGACCAGGAAGCGATCGTAATCCACCAGCGAATCGATCAACCCGGTGTAACGGGACGGATCATCCGGCGAGAACACCCCCCCACGAATCGCTTGCAGCACATCGTTCAGGCGATGGGACGCGGCGATGTCCGGTACGGCGCTGAACTCATGGTTCTGCTTGCGCGCCTCCACCTGCTGCGCGCTGAGGCCGAAGATGAACATATGCTCGGCACCAATGCGGTCGCACATTTCCACGTTGGCCCCGTCCAGGGTGCCGATGGTCAGCGCGCCGTTCAGGCCGAACTTCATGTTGCTGGTGCCTGAGGCTTCGAAACCGGCGGTGGAAATCTGCTCAGACAAATCCGCCG
Source organism: Pseudomonas sp. GW456-E7 (assembly GCF_059424105.1). NCBI lineage: Bacteria > Pseudomonadati > Pseudomonadota > Gammaproteobacteria > Pseudomonadales > Pseudomonadaceae > Pseudomonas > Pseudomonas sp. GW456-E7. Next base: position 7,412 of record NZ_JBWKZB010000074.1, read on the forward strand.
CCGGAATGATGCTCTCCGCCAGGCTGACGTTGTAGTTGGGCAGGAACACCACTTTGAGCAAGCCGCGCACGGTCGGGTCGTTGTTCACCACCCGGGCGATGTCATTGGTCAGTTTTATGATCAGTTTGGCCTGGTGATAACTCGCGGCAGCCTTGCCGGCGAATATCTTCACCCGTGGCACCCAGTCGATTTCAGGTTCGGCGCGGATTGCCTGGTACAACGCCACGGTGTGCATCAGGTTGAGCAACTGGCGTTTGTACTCATGGATGCGCTTGACCTGCACGTCGAACATCGCCGCCGGGTTGACCGCAACGCCCAAGCGCTCATGAATCAGGTACGCCAGGGCTTTCTTGCTGTGCAGGCGTTGCTCGGCGAACGCTTTGCGGAACGCGCTTTTCTCGGCGAACGGCTCGAGGGCTAGCAGACGCTCTTCCGGGTTGTCCAAAACCTCGGGGCCCAGGGCATCGACCAGCATCGAGGTCAGCTCGGGGTTGGCCTGGTACAGCCAGCGGCGGAAGGTAATGCCATTGGTCTTGTTGTTGATTCGCTCCGGGTACAGCTTGTGCAGTTCGGAGAACACAGTTTTGCGCATCAGTTGCGTGTGCAAACCGGACACGCCGTTGACGCTGTGGGAGCCGAGAAACGCCAGGTTGCCCATGCGCACCCGGCGTCCATTGTCTTCCTCGATCAGCGACACCGCGCGCAGCACGTCGAAGTCGTGGATGCCTTTGGCCCGCAGGGAGTCGATGTGGTGGGCGTTGATCAGGTAAATGATCTGCATGTGCCGCGGCAACATGCGCTCCATCAAGCCGACCGGCCAGGTTTCCAGCGCTTCGGGCAACAAGGTGTGGTTGGTGTAGGAGAGCGTATCGACGGTGACCTGCCACGCCGCATCCCACGCCACGTCATAGACGTCGACCAGTTGCCGCATCAGTTCAGCCACGGCAATCGAGGGGTGCGTGTCGTTGAGCTGGATCGAGGCGTGATCGCCCAGGGTCAGCACCGAAGTGTGCATGTTGCGATGGCGGCGCAACAGATCCTGCAACGAGGCGGCGACGAAGAAGTACTCCTGGCGCAGGCGCAACTCCTGGCCGGCCTCGGTGCTGTCCGCCGGGTACAGCACCCGGGAGATGCTTTCGGCCCGGGCCACTTCGGCCACGGCGCCCAGGTGGTCACCGGCGTTGAAACGCTCCAGGTGCAGATCTTCCATGGCCCGGGCGCGCCACAGTCGCAACGTGTTGACGCTCGCCCCGCGCCAGCCGACCACCGGCGTGTCGTAGGCAATCGCCCGCACGGTTTCCGCCGGGGACCAGACTTGCCGGGATTTGCCGGTGTCGTCGGTCAGGGTCTCGACACTGCCGCCGAAACCAATGGTGTAGACCACTTCCGGCCGCTCGAACTCCCACGGGTTGCCGAAATCCAGCCAGTGTTCGGTCTGCTCCTGCTGCCAGCCGTCGACAATCGCCTGGCGGAACAACCCGTGTTCATAGCGGATGCCGTAGCCATGACCGGCGATGCCGAGGGTCGACATGCTTTCCAGGAAACACGCCGCCAGACGCCCCAGGCCGCCGTTGCCCAGGGCCGCATCAGGTTCCAGCAGGCGGATGCGCTCAAGGTCGACGCCGAGTTCGGTCAGGGCTTCGCGCGCCACGTCGAGCAGGCCGAGGTTGCTCAGGCTGTCGAACAGCAGCCGGCCGATGAGGAATTCGAGGGAAAGGTAATAAACGCGCTTCTGGCCTTTGCGGTAGATCTGCCGCGTGTGGTCCATCCAGTGCTCGACCATGTGATCCCGCGCGGCCAGGGCAATGGCTTCGAACCAGTCATGGTCGAAGGCGTGATCCGGGTCTTTACCCACTGCATAAGTGAGTTTGGTCAAGACGGCGTCGCGGAATGCGGCCACCTCTGCTTCGCGAACAAGTGGTTCTTGAGTCATCGATAGGACCTCGAGCGAGCTTGGAGTTGTCTGAGCCTAGACGGTCTGACAGGCGGTACAGGCTCTGGTTCGGCAGTTTTTCCTGTAAGTGCGAATCGGGTCGGCAATACATTGTCGAGTACCTGATTCAATGCAGGGGCCGTGCCGGATTAGCGGTTTATTGGCCGACAGTGAAAAAATCTGGCGAAAGGTTGTTCAAAAATCCACCAGTCCCGGTATGATCGCGCGCCCTGATGCACACGCTGGTAACAAACGATGATGAAGCCGAACCTGATCGCTGCCGCAGAGATCGACCGCCTCGATACCTGGGCCAAGTACTCTGCCCCGATGTGCGGCTCGTGCATGTCCAGCTGCTGCACCCTGCCTGTCGAGGTCAAGATCAAGGACCTGATCCGCATCGGCGTGGTCGATGAGTTCGAGCTGGGCGATCCGCCGAAGAACATCGCCAAACGCCTGCAAAAGGAAGGTCTGGTCGAGCGTTTCAACCAGAAGTCAGGAATCTTTACCCTCCAGCGCATGAGCAACAACGATTGCCTGTATCTGGATCGTAAGAGCCGTCTGTGCACTATTTATGATAAGCGCCCGGATACTTGCCGCAACCACCCGAAAATCGGCCCGCGGCCAGGATATTGCGCGTACAAGCCGAAGGAAGTGGAGCGCGAGCGGAATTCGCGCAGTATCGAGCGGTTCTGATATTTCCTGAAACCAGTGGCGGTTGATCGGCCGCCATCGCGAGCAAGCTCGCTCCCACAGTGTTCGAGGTGAACCACAAGTTGTGTGAACACCACAGAACCCCTGTGGGAGCGAGCTTGCTCGCGATGAGGCCGGCACAAACACCGCACAAACCGCAGACAAACAAAAACGCCCCCGGCCTTTCGACCGGGGGCGTTTTCGTTCAGCCGGGGCTAAATCTTATGCCTTGGCTTTCTTGGCAGCGCGGGTACGCTCGCTTTCGTCCAGGATCTTCTTGCGAAGACGGATGGACTTAGGCGTCACTTCACACAGCTCGTCGTCCTGGATGAATTCCAGAGCCTGTTCCAGGGTGAAGCGAACAGGTGGAACCAGAGCGATGGTTTCGTCTTTACCCGAAGCACGCATGTTGTCGAGCTTCTTGCCCTTGGTAGGGTTGACGCCCAGGTCGTTGTCACGGCTGTTCAGACCAACGATCTGACCGTTGTAGATTTCCTGACCGTGTTCTACGAACAGCTTGCCACGCGCCTGCAGGGTTTCCAGGGAGTAGGTCAGTGCCTTGCCGGTTTCAACCGAAACCAGAACGCCGTTCTGACGGCCGGACATGTCGCCGGACTTCATCACGTCGTAACGGTCGAAGATCGAGGTCAGGATGCCAGCGCCGTTGGTCAGGGTCAGGAACTGGTTACGGAAACCGATCAGACCACGAGCAGGGATGTTGTATTCCAGACGTACACGGCCCTTGCCATCCGGCACCATGTTGGTCAGGTCGCCCTTACGCAGGCCCATCTCTTCCATCACCTTGCCCTGGGATTCTTCCGGCAGGTCGATGGTGACGTTTTCGAACGGTTCGTGCTTCACGCCGTCAACCAGACGGATGATCACTTCCGGACGGCCTACAGCCATTTCGAAGCCTTCGCGACGCATGGTTTCGATCAGTACCGAGAGGTGCAGTTCGCCACGGCCGGAAACCTTGAACTTGTCAGCCGAGTCGCCTTCTTCAACGCGCAGTGCAACGTTGTACAGCAGCTCTTTGTCCAGACGTTCCTTGATGTTACGGGAAGTCACGAACTTGCCTTCTTTACCGCAGAATGGCGAGTCGTTTACCTGGAAGGTCATGGAAACGGTTGGCTCGTCGACGGTCAACGGCTTCATCGCTTCAACGGTGTCCGGGTGGCACAGGGTGTCGGAGATGAACAGCGAGTCCATACCGCTGATGCACACGATGTCGCCTGCAGCAGCTTCTTCAACGTCTACACGGTGCAGACCGTGGTGACCCATCAGCTTCAGGATACGACCGTTACGCTTCTTGCCGTCGGCGCCGATAGCCACAACCGGAGTGTTCGGCTTGACGCGACCGCGAGCGATACGGCCAACGCCGATAACACCCAGGAAGCTGTTGTAGTCCAGTGCGGAGATCTGCATCTGGAACGGACCGTCACGGTCGACTTTCGGCGCCGGTACGTTGTCGACGATCGACTGGTACAGCGGGGTCATGTCTTCAGCCATTTCGGTGTGGTCCAGACCGGCAATACCGTTCAGGGCCGAGGCGTAGACGACTTTGAAGTCCAGCTGTTCTTCGGTGGCGCCCAGGTTGTCGAACAGGTCGAAGATCTGGTCCAGAACCCAGTCCGGACGCGCGCCTGGACGGTCAACCTTGTTGATGCACACGATTGGACGCAGGCCGGCTTCGAAAGCCTTCTTGGTCACGAAACGGGTTTGCGGCATAGGGCCGTCTTGAGCGTCAACCAGCAGCAGAACGGAGTCGACCATCGACATTACGCGTTCAACTTCGCCGCCGAAGTCGGCGTGGCCCGGGGTGTCCACGATGTTGATGTGGTAGCCGTTCCAGTTGATGGCGGTGTTTTTCGCCAGAATGGTAATACCGCGCTCTTTTTCCTGGTCGTTGGAGTCCATCACGCGCTCGTCGTTGAGCTCGTTGCGCTCCAGGGTGCCGGATTGACGCAGGAGTTTGTCTACCAGGGTGGTTTTACCATGGTCAACGTGGGCAATGATGGCGATGTTGCGTAGATTTTCGATCACTTGTGTATCTCGATCAGAGGATTCGGTGTGCTGACAAGTCTTGGCAGCGATTAACAGTAGCGTCCGTGAAAGCCGTTACAGCTTGACGGTGGCGTCGGGGGGCCGGTGACGCAGGCCACAGGCAAACAGCCCCGGGCACTTAGCTCGGTCGATAAACGCGCACATTGGCATGCCCCTCACTGAGCAAATGGTGGGCATGCAGGCGACTCATCACGCCTTTGTCGCAATACAGCAGGTACTGGCGAGTAGGGTCCAGTTCCTTGAAACGAGCGTTCACTGCATAAAACGGCATCGTTTGTACCTCGATGCCAGCGAGTTCCAGCGGGTCGTCTTCAGCGGCATCCGGGTGACGGATGTCGATGACGATCTGACCGGCCAGCGCTTCGCTGACTTCTTCAATCTGCAAGTCCTGGCCCAATTCGTCGATCACGCGATCGATCGGCACCAGCTTGGCGTTTTCGAGCGCACGCTCGAGCACCGCCATATCGAATTCTTTCTCTTCGTGCTCGACACGGTAGCGCTTGGCGGCGGTCTTCGGATTGACCGAAATGACCCCGCAGTACTCCGGCATGTGCCGGGCGAAATCGGCGGTGCCGATCTCGTTGGCCGTGTCGATGATGTCTTGCTTGTGGCTGGCGATCAGCGGGCGCAAGACCAATTTGTCGGTCACGCAATCGATCACTGACAGGTTCGGCAGCGTCTGGCTCGACACCTGGGAAATCGCCTCACCGGTGACGAGGGCCTCGATGTGCAGTCGATCGGCAATTTGGGACGAAGCGCGCAACATCATACGCTTCAATACTACGCCCATATGACTGTTATCGACTTTGCCGAGAATTTCGCCCAGCACTTCCTCGAATGGCACACTGACAAATAACACGCGTTGGGAGCTGCCGTACTTCTTCCAGATGAAATGCGCGACTTCCATGACGCCCAGTTCGTGGGCACGTCCGCCCAGGTTGAAGAAGCAGAAATGCGCCATCAGGCCGCGGCGCATGATCTGGTAGGCCGCCACGGTGGAATCGAAGCCACCGGACATCAGCACCAGCGTCTGCTCCAAGGCGCCCAGCGGATATCCGCCGATGCCGTTGTGCTGGCTGTGGATCACGAACAACCGTTGGTCGCGAACTTCGATGCGGACTTCGATTTCAGGCTTTTTCAGGTCGATCCCGGCGGCACCACACTGACGGCGCAACTGACTGCCGACATATTTTTCGACATCTATCGAGCTGAATGGGTGCTTGCCGGCACGCTTGCAACGCACCGAAAAAATCTTGCCGGCCAGTGCATCGCCGTAGTGCTGCTTGCACTTTTCAACGATGTCGTCGAAATCACCCAGCGGGTACTCGTCGATTTGCAGGAAGTGCGCGACGCCCGGCATGCAGCTCAGGCGCTCGCCCATCTCCTTCAGGGCCTTGGGGTCGCTGACACGGGTTTCCAGCTCGAGGTTGTCCCACACGCCGTTCACCACCACAGCCGGGTCCAGATCGCGGAGCACGGCACGGATGTTCTTGGCCAATTGGCGGATGAAACGCATCCGTACCGGGCGGCTCTTGATGGTGATCTCGGGGAAGACTTTTACGATTAATTTCATGGAAACAGCGCGCGCAGGGCCTGCCGAAAAAGGGGGGCGCGGATTATAGCGGAAATTGCTCAAGGTTTAACCAGTTAATGTGCAGAAGGTTTTGCGCGCACCAAAACGGGTCATTTATTGAAATGAACGCCACATTGTAGGGCGGTATTTTTAGCTTTATGGTGCTTTTCCGCCTGATAGGCGTGAAATTGGGGCAAAAAACCCATGCTGGGGCACTGGCATGCAATTTGCTCCCTTGTGAGGCAGGTTGCCTTGGCAGAGTATTCGCGCCGGCATCACCCACATTTAAGGGCATCCACTACTAGCCCGAAGCCACCCGGAGGACACTATGTCGAAGTCGGTTCAACTCATCAAAGATCATGACGTCAAATGGATTGATCTGCGCTTCACGGACACCAAAGGCACTCAGCACCACGTGACCATGCCGGCTCGCGATGCGCTGGATGACGACTTCTTCGAAGTCGGCAAAATGTTCGACGGCTCCTCCATCGCTGGCTGGAAAGGCATCGAAGCCTCCGACATGATCCTGATGCCGGACGACTCCACCGCAGTTCTCGATCCGTTCACCGAAGAACCGACCCTGATCCTGGTCTGCGACATCATCGAGCCTTCGAGCATGCAAGGCTACGACCGCGACCCACGTGCGATCGCCAAGCGCGCCGAAGAGCACCTGAAAGCCACCGGTATCGGTGACACCGTATTCGCAGGTCCAGAGCCAGAGTTCTTCATCTTTGACCAGGTGAAGTTCAAGTCCGACATTTCCGGCTCCATGTTCAAGATCTACTCCGAACAAGGTTCCTGGATGTCCGACCAGGACATCGAAGGCGGCAACAAGGGTCACCGTCCAGGCGTCAAAGGCGGCTACTTCCCGGTTCCACCGTTCGACCACGACCACGAAATCCGTACCTCCATGTGCAACGCACTGGAAGAAATGGGCCTGACCGTCGAAGTTCACCACCACGAAGTGGCGACTGCCGGCCAGAACGAAATCGGCGTCAAGTTCAACACCCTGGTGAAGAAAGCCGACGAAACCCAAACCCTGAAGTACGTCGTGCACAACGTTGCCGATGCCTACGGCCGCACCGCGACCTTCATGCCTAAGCCACTGTACGGCGACAACGGCTCGGGCATGCACGTGCACATGTCCATCTGGAAAGATGGCAAGAACACCTTCGCAGGCGAAGGCTATGCCGGCCTGTCCGACACCGCCCTGTACTTCATCGGCGGCATCATCAAGCACGGCAAGGCCCTGAACGGCTTCACCAACCCGGCGACCAACTCCTACAAGCGTCTGGTTCCAGGCTTCGAAGCACCAGTAATGCTGGCCTACTCGGCTCGCAACCGTTCCGCTTCGATCCGCATTCCTTACGTGTCGAGCCCGAAAGCCCGCCGTATCGAAGCACGCTTCCCGGATCCGGCTGCCAACCCTTACCTGTGCTTCGCCGCACTGCTGATGGCTGGCCTGGACGGCATCCAGAACAAGATCCACCCTGGCGACGCTGCTGACAAAAACCTGTACGACCTGCCGCCTGAAGAGGCGAAAGAGATTCCACAAGTTTGCGGCAGCCTGAAGGAAGCCCTGGAAGAGCTGGACAAAGGTCGTGCGTTCCTGACCAAAGGCGGCGTTTTCAGCGATGACTTCATCGACGCTTACATCGCCCTGAAAAGCGAAGAAGAAATCAAGGTACGTACCTTCGTACACCCACTGGAATACGAGCTGTACTACAGCTGCTGATCCGGTAGCGCTGCGGCACGCGGCGTGACAAAAAAGAGGCCTCCTTCGGGAGGCCTTTTTTGTGCCGAAAGTCAAAAGATCGCAGCCTTCGGCAGCTCCTACATGGGATTGGCGTACATCCTGTAGGAGCTGCCGAAGGCTGCGATCTTTTGATCCTGTTTTACTTGGGACAACCACCTCCCCTGACCTATGCTGCAATCCAACGCTTTCGCTTCCGGTCGATTCCATGGGTCGTGGTTTTCTGTTCATCCTGCTGCTGATCGCCCTGCCCACTATGGCGCAGATCTACAAATACACAGACGCCAACGGCGCCACTGCGTACAGCAATCAACCGCCTGACGGCACCAGCGCCCAACCGGTCCACTTGCCGCCCCTCAACAGCATTGAGCGCCAGCCTGGCGAAGCCGCGCCTGTTACTGAAGCCGCCCCGAATGAGCAGTCCCAAAAGCCCTATGAAGTGCTGGAGCTGACGGGCCTGCCCAATACCGAAGCACTGCGCGTCAACAATGGCACCTTCACGATAAACGTACTGATCAAGCCACGCCTGCAAGGCCCCCACCTGATGCGCCTGCTGCTGGACGGCCAGCCCTACGGCCAGCCAGCCAACGTGCCGATCCTGCAACTGGTGAACATCGATCGCGGCGAGCATCGCCTCGCCGTGCAGGTGATCGATGGCGATAACGTTGTGCAGCAGAGCCCCACCGCAACCGTCACCGTGCAACGAGTGCACACGCCTTGAAGGCCTGGCTACTGATCGCCTGCTTCATTGCGCTGCCCACGTCGGCGCAGGTTTTTACTTACCTTGACCCCCAAGGCAATCGGGTTTTCACCGACCAGCCCAAACCCGGCAACGCCACGCGTGTACCGCAGGTAAATAGCAATCGAATGGCGGCCAAACCCACCCGTGCAGCGCCGTCGAATGCAGAAGCCAGTCCCGAAGTACAAGCGCCGTTCCACTATGACCTGTTGCGCATCCTGGTTCCGGAACCCGACGCGACCATCCGCAGCAACGCCGGTGAAGTCATCGTCAGCGTCACCAACGAACCTGCCCTGCAACCCGGTCATCGCTACCGGTTGCTGCTCGACGGCCAGCCCACCGCTGAACCCGGCCCGAGTCCGGTGTTCCCGCTGAGCAACATCGATCGCGGCAGTCATACCCTGTCCGTGGAAATCCTCGATGAACAGGGACGCATCATCGAACGCACCGCCAGCCAACCCTTCCATATGCAGCGCACGTCTCTCGCCCAGAAGCGCAAGATCAAACCCTGCACCCTCGATGACTACGGCCAGCGGCCGGAATGCCCGCCGAACGACAAACCCGCCGAAGAAAAAAATCCTTTCCTGCGACTTTTTTAACCTCATTCAGGTTTGCGCACTATATTGGTGCAACTGCTTGCACCGTACTCACATTCCAACCCATTTTGGTTCGAAATTACCCGTGAAAGCCGGCAGAACGCCACGCAAGCGAGCGTCAAACGCCTGTTTCAGGCCTTTGGCGCTTCTTTTCGGAGCCTTGGTTTACTTTTTGCAACTTCTAATTACCAACACTTGTTTCTTGCGCATGCTCCGCCCCAAAAGAGGTCCCGATGACCATTAGCGACGCACTCCACCGTTTGCTACTCGACAACCTCACCACCGCCACCATTCTGCTCGATGCCGAACTGCGCCTCGAGTACATGAACCCGGCGGCGGAGATGCTGCTGGCCATCAGCGGCCAGCGCAGCCATGGACAGTTCATCAGCGAGTTGTTTACCGAATCGACCGAAGCGCTGAACTCCTTGCGCCAGGCTGTCGAACAGGCCCACCCGTTCACCAAGCGCGAAGCCATGCTGACCGCCCTGACCGGCCAGACCCTGACCGTCGACTACGCGGTAACGCCGATTCTGAGCAATGGCGTCACGCTGCTGCTGCTTGAAGTCCACCCTCGCGACCGCTTGCTGCGGATCACCAAGGAAGAAGCACAGCTTTCCAAGCAGGAGACCAGCAAGATGCTGGTGCGCGGGCTCGCCCATGAAATCAAGAACCCCTTGGGCGGGATTCGTGGCGCGGCGCAATTGCTGGCCCGGGAACTGCCGGAAGAAAGCCTGCGCGACTACACCAACGTCATCATCGAAGAAGCCGACCGCCTGCGTAACCTGGTCGATCGCATGCTCGGCTCCAACAAGCTGCCGTCACTGGCCCTGTGCAATGTCCACGAAGTGCTGGAGCGCGTCTGCCAACTGGTGGAAGCCGAAAGCCAGGGTTGCATCACGCTGGTGCGCGACTACGACCCAAGCATTCCCGACGTATTGATCGACCGCGAACAGATGATTCAGGCCGTACTGAACATCGTGCGCAACGCGATGCAGGCCATCAGCAGCCAGAACGAGCTGCGCCTGGGCCGAATCAGCCTGCGCAGCCGTACCATGCGCCAATTCACCATCGGCCATGTGCGCCATCGCCTGGTGACCAAGATCGAGATCATCGACAACGGTCCAGGCATCCCTGCGGAACTTCAGGAAACCATCTTCTTTCCCATGGTCAGCGGACGCCCGGACGGTACCGGGCTCGGCCTGGCCATTACCCAGAACATCATCAGCCAGCACCAGGGCCTGATCGAATGTGACAGCCACCCCGGCCACACCACCTTCTCGATCTTTCTGCCACTGGAACAAGGAGCCCCATCGACATGAGCCGTAGTGAAACCGTGTGGATCGTCGATGACGACCGTTCTATCCGTTGGGTCCTGGAAAAAGCCTTGCAACAGGAAGGCATGACCACGCAAAGCTTCGACAGCGCCGATGGCGTGATGAGCCGCCTGGCGCGCCAACAACCGGACGTGATCATTTCCGACATCCGCATGCCCGGCGCCAGCGGCCTGGACCTTCTGGCACGGATTCGCGAACAGCATCCACGGCTGCCGGTCATCATCATGACCGCTCACTCCGATCTGGACAGCGCTGTCGCGTCCTATCAGGGCGGCGCCTTCGAATACCTGCCCAAGCCGTTCGATGTCGACGAAGCGGTTTCCCTGGTCAAGCGCGCCAACCAGCACGCCCAGGAGCAGCAAGGCCTGGAAGTCGCCCCGACACTGACCCGCACCCCGGAAATCATCGGCGAGGCGCCTGCGATGCAGGAGGTGTTTCGCGCCATTGGTCGACTGAGCCACTCCAACATCACCGTGCTGATCAATGGCGAATCCGGTACCGGTAAAGAGCTGGTGGCCCACGCCCTGCACCGTCACAGCCCGCGCGCCGCTTCGCCGTTCATCGCGTTGAACATGGCGGCGATCCCCAAGGACCTGATGGAATCCGAACTGTTCGGCCACGAGAAAGGCGCGTTCACCGGCGCAGCCAACCTGCGTCGCGGGCGTTTTGAACAGGCGGACGGCGGCACGCTGTTCCTCGATGAAATCGGCGACATGCCCGCCGACACCCAGACCCGCTTGCTGCGAGTGCTGGCCGATGGCGAGTTCTACCGCGTCGGCGGCCATGTGCCGGTGAAGGTCGATGTGCGCATCATCGCTGCGACTCACCAGAACCTGGAAACCCTGGTGCATGCCGGGAAATTCCGCGAGGACTTGTTCCATCGCCTCAACGTGATCCGCATCCATATCCCGCGCTTGTCGGATCGTCGCGAAGACATCCCGACCCTGGCCAAGCACTTCCTCAGCCGCGCAGCCCAGGAGCTGGCAGTCGAGCCGAAGTTGCTGAAAAGCGAAACCGAGGAATACCTCAAGAACCTGCCGTGGCCGGGCAACGTGCGCCAACTGGAGAACACCTGCCGCTGGATCACGGTGATGGCTTCGGGTCGCGAAGTGCACATCAGCGACCTGCCGCCGGAGCTGCTGAGCCTGCCGCAGGATTCGGCACCGGTCACCAACTGGGAGCAAGCCCTGCGCCAATGGGCCGACCAGGCGCTGGCCCGTGGTCAATCGAGCCTGCTCGACAGCGCCGTGCCGGCCTTCGAGCGGATCATGATCGAGACCGCCCTCAAACACACCGCCGGCCGCCGCCGCGATGCCGCCGTTTTGCTGGGGTGGGGGCGTAATACCCTGACGCGCAAGATCAAGGAATTGGGGATGAAGGTGGATGGCGGGGATGATGATGAGGGGGATGAGGGTTAAACAGCCTTTAGTTATTCGCTGATCGTTAGGCCCAATCGCGAGCAAGCTCGCTCCCACAGTGGTTTTGTGTTCCCGACAAAATCAAAAGATCGCAGCCTTCGGCAGCTCCTACAGGGATACAGGCGTACCCGATCAATGTAGGAGC
>NZ_JBWKZB010000075.1:0-19063 GCF_059424105.1 Pseudomonas sp. GW456-E7
GGGTGTGTCTGGGGCGGGGCTGTACACACTGAGATACGTAAGCGCACAACCCGTGTGGGAGCGGGCTTGCTCGCGAAGGCGGTGTGTCAGTCGACATCAATTCTGACTGTCCTGCCGCTATCGCGAGCAAGCTCGCTCCCACAGTGGATGTTGGTCGTGGGCTGGATTTGGTCGACGCCAAACAAATGTGGGAGCGAGCTTGCTCGCGAAGGCTGTGTGTCAGTCGACATCAATTCTGACTGTCCTGTCGCTATCGCGAGCAAGCTCGCTCCCACAGTGGATGTTGGTCGTGGGCTGGATTTGGTCGATGCCAAACAAATGTGGGAGCGAGCTTGCTCGCGATAGCGGAGTGTCAGGCGCTATTGATGTTGGATGGAATGGCCTCTTCGCGAGCAGGCTCGCTCCCACAGGGAAATTGCTATACATTTTCCGGCCGCCCCCTGCATGGTGAAACCGCTTCATGTCTCTCGCGCTCGAACGTCTAGTCGCTGGTACGCCCATCCCTTTCGCCGGTAATCGTGTCACCGTCGTCAGCCCCGAACTGGCGCAACGCTTCCAGCCCGGTGATCACCTGCTGGTGGAGCAGGTCAGCGGCGAGTTGTTGTTGATCCCCGTGGCGGACCAGCAAGCGGCCAACGTCGCGATCGAGCGCGCCCAAGCGGCGTTTACCGCGCTGTCGGCGGTGTCTGATCAAGCGATCAGCGCTTTCTTCGACCTGTTTGCCCAACGTCTGGAAACCCCGCAATGCTGGACCTTGATCGAGGCTGCCAACCTGGCCGACATCGAACGGGCCAAGGCGCGCGGCCGCTCGACCACCCGGTTGCTGGCCGATGAGCGCATGCGTCGCGACATGATCGCCGGCCTGCGCGCGTGGCGTGATGCCGCGGCCACTCGGGGCAAGGTGATCAGCTGCGTCGAGCACGATGGCTGGAAGGTCGAGCAAGTGGTCTCGCCGTTGGGCATAGTCGCGTTCGTCTTCGAAGGCCGGCCGAATGTGTTTGCCGATGCGGCCGGTGTGTTGCGCACTGGCAACACTGCCGTACTGCGCATCGGCAGCGATGCGTTGGGCACCGCCCAGGCGATCGTTACCCATGCACTGAACCCGGCACTGAGCGACGCCGGCTTGCCCGCCGGTGCGGTGTCGCTGGTGGAAAGCGTCAACCACGCCGCCGGTTGGGCGATGTTCGCTGACCGGCGCCTGTCATTGGCGGTAGCCCGTGGTTCGGGGCGCGCCGTCAGCCAGTTGGGCAGCATCGCGCAGCAGTCTGGCACGGCGGTCAGCCTGCACGGCACTGGTGGCGCCTGGCTGATCGCCAACGCCGATGCCGACGCCCAGCGCTTTGCCGCCGTGGTGCGCAACTCCCTGGACCGCAAAGTCTGCAACACCCTGAACGTCTGCCTGATCCACCGCGACCGCGCCGCTGAACTGGTGCCGCTGTTCCTCGACGCACTCAAGCAGGCCGGCACCGCGCGGGGGCAGGGCTGCAAGCTGCACATCGTCGAAGGCAGCGAGTCGCACCTGGCGCAAGACTGGTTGACCGCAACGGTGGAGGTGTATCGCGCCGAAGGCTATCAGACCGAAGCCCAGGCCGAGCCGTTGCCGGAAGATCAATTGGGCCGCGAATGGGAATGGGAAGAAACCCCGGAAGTCAGCCTGAAAATCGTCGACGACCTGGACAGTGCCATCGCCTTGTTCAATCGCTACAGCCCGCAGTTCACCGTGTCCTTGATCAGTGAAAGTGCCGAGACCCAGGAGCGTTTCTACAACGCGGTCAACGCGCCTTTTGTCGGCAATGGCATCACCCGTTGGGTCGACGGCCAGTACGCGTTGAACAAGCCGGAACTGGGCCTTTCGAACTGGGAGAGCGGGCGCCTGTTTGCGCGCAGTGCGATTCTCTCGGGTGATGGCGTGTTCACCATCCGTAGCCGCATGACCCAGATCGATCTGGGCGTCAAACGCTGAGACAGCGGAACCAGTGACCGCTGCAAGGGCGGTCACGTTTTTGAAGTGTCGACGGTTCCGGTCAAGCGGCTTTGATCGCCTTGGCCGATACCGCACAAGTGCCCGGATACTCGACCAGTGACACAAAGCTGCGACTGTCGGCATCCAGCGCGTCGATCGAACCGGTCTCGATGTCGTACACCCAGCCATGCAGGTTCAACAGGCCTTTTTCCTGGGCCAGGCGCACGCTCGGGTGTGTCTGGATGTTGGCCAGTTGGGCGATGACGTTTTCCCGCACCATCGAACTGACCTTGGCCGCTTCGCTGGCATGTGGCCGGGCTTCGTTGATCACTTTCGCCGACTCGGCGTGTTGCAGCCAGCCGCTGACGGCGGGCAGGTGATCCATGCAGGTGCACTTGGCCACCGCCGTCATGGCGCCGCAGTCCGAATGGCCGCAGATCACGATGTCGGTCACGCCGAGCACCGCGACGGCGTATTCGACCGTGGCCGATACGCCACCCGGATGCGGGCTGTAGGACGGCACGATGTTGCCGGCGTTGCGGATCACGAACAGTTCACCGGGCTCTTGCTGGGTCAGCAGTTCCGGCACGACACGGCTGTCGGAGCAGGTGATGAACAGCGTGCCCGGATGCTGGGTGGTGGCCAGGTGTTTGAACAGGTCGGTACGTTGTGGAAAGGCTTCTTTCTGGAACTTCAGGAAACCGTCGATGAGCGCTTTCATGATCGCGTCCTCATGGGGGGGCAGGGTTCGGCCCGCACGGGGCGTGCGGGCCGGTATCAACTTAGAAAGGACGCAGCGGCAGGAACTTGCCGTCGAGGGTAATGACGGCGCGGGAGCCGCCTTCCGGATCGTCGACTTTTTTCATGTCGAGCTTGAAGTTGATCGCGCTGATGATGCCGTCGCCGAACTGCTCATGGACCAGGGCTTTGAGGGTGGTGCCGTAGATCTGGATCATTTCGTAGAAGCGGTAGATGGTCGGGTCGGTCGGCACACCCGAGAGGCTGCCGCGCAGCGGGATGATCTGCAACCGGGCCACGGCGTCGGCGTCCAGTTCGAGTTTGTCGCCGACCACTTTGGCGGCGCTTTCCGGCAGCGGGTGTTGACCGAGCAGGGCGGCGGTGACGTAGGCCAGGCTCAAGCCGGTGCCATCGGCGAGGTCCTGCCACGACAGGTTCTTGCGCGCCTTGGCATCAAGGACAGAAGTGGTCAGGGCCAGGCTTGGGTCGTTGTAGGCGTGGGACTGTTGCATGGTGATTCTCCTATCGGGAGTGGCGTTGCTTGGGTGTGGGGCCATCTTCTGCCGATCCATCCATAGCGTCCAAGACCGATATACAATGCCAGGCATAAGCACTGCCTATAGATGGAGAGTCCGATGTTGCTTCGCCATTTGCGTTACCTGCTGGCGGTGGCCGACCAGGGTGGTTTCACCCGCGCCGCCGAAGTGCTGCATGTGTCCCAGCCGACCTTGTCGCAACAGATCCGCCAACTGGAGGAATCACTGGGTGTGAGCCTGTTCGACCGCACCTCGCGCACGGTCAGGCCCACCGATGCCGGCCAGGCTTACATTGAATGCGCGCGGCGGGTATTGGTAGAGCTGGAGGCGGGCAGGCGTGCGTTGCATGACGTGAAGGATTTGTCTCGCGGCACCTTGCGCCTGGCCATGACACCGACCTTCATGGCTTATCTGGTCGGGCCGTTGGTGCGCGACTACGTGGCGCGCTACCCGAACATTCACCTGGAGATTTTCGAGTTGTCGATGGACGGGATCGAAGCCGGGCTGGCGGATGATTCGCTGGACATCGCGATTGCGTTTGATCAGGTGCGCAGCACCGACATCGAATCGATCCCGGCGTTTACCGAGACCCTGGGGTTGATGGTCGGGCGCGATCATCCGCTTTACGAGCATCAGGAAGCGTTGTCCGCGCAAGAGGTGGCTCAACTTGAGTTTGCGCTGCTGACCCCGGATTACATCACCCGCACCTGCATCGATGAGTTTTTCGCCAAGGCGCAGATCACGCCCAAAGTGGTGATTGAAGTGAACTCGGTCAACACGCTGCTGGAAGTCATCCGGCATTCCGCCATTGCCACTATCCTGCCGGAACCTATCGCCACGCAGGATCGGGTATTGCGCAAGCTATCCATGCAGGGGGCAGCGCCAGAACGCGGGGCTGCGTTGCTGCGGCGCAAGAACAACTACCACAGTGCGGCGTCGGTGGCGTTTGTGGAGCTGGTGTTGGGGTCTGATCTTTTCTGATCACCGCGACCCCTTGTGGGAGCGAGCCTGCTCGCGAATGCGGTGTATCAGATAAAACCATGCCAACTGACACACCGCATTCGCGAGCAGGCTCGCTCCCACAGTTGATCTTTGTACGGGCATAAAAAAAGCCTGCTCCTTATTGGGAGCAGGCCCTGTTTTTCAATAAGTCAGTGACGACTCATTCAATTAGTAGAACCGGTCAATCACCCGAACTTCGTTCTGATTCTGCATCGAGGCCCAGGCCTGTTTCAGGGTTTGCAGAACATTACCGATGAAGTCCTTGTCGGCCGCGGCCTTCTTGCCGACATAGCCCTGGCCGCGACGGTACATCTTCAGTCGGGCCAGCAGGTTCTGGTTGTTCTGGTCGAACTCTGCTTCATGGGCGTGCGGCGACAGAGGGTCGATATGAACCTGGCCACACTTGCTGATCCAGAGAATATGGCTGTCGTGGCTGTCTTTCTTGGCAGCGAACATACGAGCCAGTTCATCGATAGTTGGTTGATTGTTCAGATTCATCATAAAGCCCCTTGACCAATTGGTGATCTTTCAAAGTTGATTCGCTAATACAGGTAGCCCATCGGTTAGTTGATCCCTGGCACCGAAACCAGGACGTCAGCGTTCGACCGCCTTATCGGGCGGGGTCCTGCGTCTGTTGCATGTAGTCGTGTTGAATAACTGCTACGCAATAGCGTCACAACGAAGAGAAGCGGCGAAAACCTTAAGGCCACTGCCGACATTTTCAGGGTCGGCCACAAGCATCATGAGGATTGCTCGCCAAGACTTCTCGCCCTTGTACTGGACGTTCAGGCCAGGTCAGCTTCTTCAATCTGCCTTGTGGGCAGCGTGTATCCGGGAAAAACAGCTCGGCGGTCAGACGAGCTTGCTCAAACGTGTTGCCTGTACTCCCGATCGGGGAGACGTCTGCATCATGCAAGGGCAAAACGGAGGCGTCAACGGTTTTGTAGTGATTATTTTCAGTCACTACATATTGTCGGACAAAGCTGTTCGGAATTAGCGAGGGGAGACGAGGGCGTGTCGATCAGGACGACAAAGGCGGGCACGCAAAGCGGTAAAAAGTGCAGGGATGACCGTCTACCACCTGCTGATGCAAGGTGAACGCGCCAACGCCGAGCCCCGGCATCACGGTGGCCCAGAACAGTCGTGCCGGCTGATTCGCCTCGAGATGGAAAATCTGCCATTGACCGGGGAACTGACTCAAGAGGGTGGAAACGACAAATCGCGCGACACCCCGGCCACGAAAGCGTCGACTGACAAACAGATAGCCGATGTTGTAGTCGGCACCGGGGAGATGAGTCCGGTCATCCACGGTCACGAAGCCGGCCAGTTCTCCGTCGACCTTGATCAGGAAAGGGCGGGTGGCCGGGTGTCGCCAGTACTCCGGCATGGGCAGGATGTTGAAGAATCCGGATTCACCCAGCTTTAGCGGCAGCCATTCGCTGAAGTCGTAGGTGTAGAACTGCATCAGGTTTTCGATGGTTTCCAGTTCGTCGCGTTGGGCGGCGTGTAGTGCTATCGAAGACATACGGGGGTGGCTCCCGATCGGCCAAGGGACACATTTGATTATGGTCGGCGTCGCACGAACTGTGGCGAGGGAGCTTGCTCCCGTGGAATCGCGAAGCGGCTCTCGCTTTCAAACAAAATCATTGGGCCTGCTGCGCAGTCCAGCGGGAGCAAGCTCCCTCGCCACAAGGGCTCAGTGTCAGGTCTACGTTTTGACTGCCGGTTTTGCCCTGCGCTTGGTGCCGCTCGCAGGTTTGCGCGCAGTGCCTTTGCGCTTTTTCTTCCAGGGGGCTGCGGCGGATCCGCTGGGCGGCGGACCGCTGATGGTCAGGCTCAGTCCGGCGCAACGGCTGACCTGCTTGCTCATCCACGCCGCCTGTTTGGTGACGAACTCCTCAAGGCTCATTTCCCCGCTTTGCACCATGTCCAGGGCCTGTTCCCAGATCGCCGTGGTGCCCGGGTCGGCAATGGCCCGCGGCACGGCGTCGATCAGGCTGAACGCGGCCGGCGTGGCGGCCAGGGCCTTGCCGTTCTTGACCAGATAACCACGGTCGAGCAGGCCCTGGATGATCGACGCCCGGGTCGCTTCGGTGCCGATGCCGGTGGTGTCCTTGAGCTTTTGCTTGAGCAGCGGGTCTTCCACCAGTTTGGCGACGTTCTTCATGGCCTTGATCAGATCGCCTTCGGTGAACGGCTTTGGCGGTTGTGTCCAGAGGTCCTTGAGTTGCACGCCGGCCACTACGCAATCGATGCCTTCGGCCAGTTTGGGCAGTGTCTGTGGCGCTGGAGCTTCGCGTCCCTTGGTCGGCGCCAATGCCTCGGGCAGGGCGCGTTTCCAGCCCGGCTCGATGATCTGCTTGCCGACAGCGCGCAAGGCTTGGCCTGCGCAATCGAAGTCGGCCTGGGTGCGGTCGTATTCGTGATTGGGCAGGAACTGCGCCAGATACCGCGCGCGGATCAGCGTGTAGACCGCGCGCTGCTTGCCTGCCAGCTTGTCGAGGTTCTTCGCCGCAGCGGTGGGGATGATGCCGTGGTGAGCGCTGACCTTGGCATCGTTCCAGGCCCGTGAGCGCCGTTGTGGATCGAGGTGATCGTGCAAGGCGTTCAACGCCGGGTCGGCCTGGCGCAGCGCCGCCAGAATGGCCGGCGCCTCGCTGTGCTGGCTGAGGGGCAAGTAGCCGCAATCGCTGCGCGGATAGGTGATGACCTTGTAGGTTTCGTACAGGGCCTGGGCGATGTCCAGGGTTTCCTGGGCGCCCAGGCCGAGTTTCTTAGAGCAGACCTCCTGCAGGGTGCCCAGGTCGAACGGCAGCGGGGCCACTTCGCGCATCCGTTCGGTGCGCAACTTGATCACCCGCGCACTGGCCGCGCCGCGCATGGCGTCTGCTGCTTGTCGTGCCAGCGCCTGGTTCAGGCAACGGTCCTGATCGTCGCAAACATCGGATGCTGCTCGCCATTGCGCGGTGAACGGGGTGCCGTTGTGCAGCAGTTGCACATCGATGGCCCAGTAGGGGACGGGCACAAAGTCGCCAATGCTGCGATCGCGATCCACCACCAGGCGCAAGGTCGGCGTTTGCACCCGGCCCACCGGCAGCACGCCTTGATAGCCGGATTGACGCCCCAACAAGGTGAACAGCCGGCTCATGTTCATGCCGATCAGCCAGTCGGCCCGGGAACGCCCCAGGGCCGAGTGATAGAGGCTGAACGTCTCGTTGCCCGGTTTCAATGCCGCGAGGGCCTTGCGGATGGACGCATCGTCAAGGGCCGACAACCAGAGGCGGCGGATCGGCCCGCGATAGCGGCAA
This sequence comes from Pseudomonas sp. GW456-E7, assembly GCF_059424105.1. Taxonomy (NCBI): domain Bacteria; kingdom Pseudomonadati; phylum Pseudomonadota; class Gammaproteobacteria; order Pseudomonadales; family Pseudomonadaceae; genus Pseudomonas; species Pseudomonas sp. GW456-E7. The sequence goes on from NZ_JBWKZB010000075.1 coordinate 7,548, forward strand.
TGCTCCACCAGTTCCCGGGCGATCATCTCGCCCTCACGGTCGGCGTCCGTGGCAATGATCAGTTCGGAGGCTTCACCGAGCAGGCGCTTGACCGCCTTGTACTGGCTGGCGGTGCGTGGCTTGACGGTCATTTTCCACTTTTCGGGAATGATCGGCAGGTCGGCCAGCACCCAGCGCTTGTAGCGCGCGTCGTAGGCATCCGGCGGTGCGGTTTCCAGCAGGTGGCCGATGCACCAGGTCACCGTGACATCCGTTCCCAGCCAACAGCCATCGCCCCGGCGCCGGGCACCGAGGACTGCCGCAATGTCTTTGGCCTGGGAAGGTTTTTCACAGAGGTACAGCCGCATAACCACCATCGTCGATCTATGTGTCAGGGGTGCACAGAATGGCGCTTGATGGACGATGGAGCAATCTTTATCTGTATGGATGTACAGCTTGGTATGTCGTGCCGACGGACTGTGCCGGCAGGCTCCGTTCGGCTGTGAAGCCGTCGGGAGGGGGAAACTTGGGTTATACCTGATAAATCGTGGTCTCAGGTTTCGGGGCTGCTGCGCAGCCCATCGCGGGCAAGCCACGCTCCCACATCATCGATTTGCAGGTCCATCACCGTCATGAGGAACGTTTTCCATGAAAAGCTCCGGTCCTAGTCCTGTCATCACCATCGCCGAGCAGCCTGGCTGTCTGCTGGTGAGGTTCCACGGCATTCAGGTCGCCGCCTCGGCGCGGGCCCTGGTGTTGCTGGAGGCCAACTACCCGCCGGTGTACTACGTGCCGCGAGAGGATATCGACGAGAAATATTTCGCCCGCACCGACCACACCAGCTATTGCCCGTACAAGGGCGATGCGAGTTATTTCAGTTTGCAGGTGCCTGGGCATGAGAGTGCCAATGCGGTGTGGAGCTACGAAGACCCCAAGGTGTCGGTGGAGCAAATCCGCGGGTATCTGGCGTTCTATCCGGATCAGGTGAAGTTCGAGTTGCTTGATGCCGAAGTTTGATTGGAGCGGATCGCCGCGACGAGGGAGCATGCTCCCTCGTCGGCAGGCATAACCTCAGTTCTTGTCGAGATCCACGTTACGCGTCTCACGCAGACATATCATCCCCACCACCAGGCTTACCCCGGTGATCACCACCGGATACCACAGCCCGTAGAAGATGTCCCCGGTGTACACCACCAGCGCGAACGACACCGTCGGCAGGAAGCCGCCGAACCAGCCGTTGCCGATGTGGTAGGGCAGGGACATCGAGGTGTAGCGGATGCGGGTCGGGAACAGCTCGACCATCAACGCCGCCAGCGGGCCGTAGCACATGGCCGAGATGATGATCAGCGCGACAATCAGCGCCACGATCATCGGTTTGTTGATCTGCTGCATGTCCGCCTGTTGCGGGTAGCCGGCGAGGGTCACGGCACCGCGCAGGGCGGCTTCGTCGAAACCATCGATCTTCACGTCGCCGACGCTCACCTGCACGTCACTGCCGGCCGGGGCCGCTGCGCTCTGGTACGGCAGGCCCTGCTTGACCAGGAAGGTCTTGACCTTGTCACACGGGCTGTCGAATTTCGCCTTGCCCACCGGGTCGAACTGGAAGGTGCAGGTGGCCGGGTCGGCCATCACGGTGATCGGTGCCTGGCGGCTGGCCTGGTCAATGGCCGGGTTGGCGTAGTGGGCCAGGGTCTTGAAGATCGGGAAGTACAGCGCGGTGGCCAGCAGCAGGCCGATCATCAGCACCGGTTTGCGCCCGACCTTGTCCGACAGCCAGCCAAAGAAAATGAAGAAGGGGGCGCCAATGGTCACGCTGACAATCAGCAAGCCGTTGGCCACGGCCGGGTCCATTTTCAGGAACTGGGTGAGGAAGAACAGCACATAGAATTGCGCGGCGTAGAAGGTCACCGCTTGCCCGGCATTGATGCTGAACAGCGCGATCAACACCACCTTGAGGTTTTCCCATTTGCCGAAGGAATCGCGAATCGGCTGTTTGCACAGCTTGCCTTCCTCTTTCATTTTCACGAAGGCCGGCGACTCGTGCAGGCTCAGGCGAATCCAGGTGGAGATACCCAGCAGCACGATGGAAAACAGGAACGGAATGCGCCAGCCCCAGACTTCGAACTGGTCACCGGTGAAGTAGCGGCAGCCCAGCACCACCAGCAGCGAGAGCAGCAGGCCCAGGGTCGCGGTGGATTGAATCCAGCTGGTGTGGAAGCCGCGCTTGCCCATGGGCGCGTGCTCGGCGACATAGGTCGCGGCGCCACCGTATTCGCCGCCCAGGGCCAGGCCCTGGAGCATGCGCAGCACCACCAGGATGATCGGCGCGGCGATGCCGATGCTGGCGTAGGTCGGCAGCAGCCCGACACAGAACGTCGCCAGGCCCATGAGGATGATGGTGGCGAGGAAGGTGTACTTGCGCCCGATCATGTCCCCCAACCGGCCGAACACCAGCGCGCCGAACGGTCGGACGATGAAGCCGGCGGCGAAGGCCATCAGCGCAAAGATGAACGCCGTGGTGTCGTTGACCCCGGCGAAGAACTGCTTGCTGATGACCGCCGCGAGGGCGCCATAGAGGAAAAAGTCGTACCACTCGAAGACGGTCCCGAGGGACGACGCGAAGATGACTTTCTGGGTTTCCTGGCTGGTGCCCGCGCTGCGCACGGCTTCCAGGGGCTGAACGTGTTCTGACATACCGGTATCCCTCACAGTGATTGTTTTTGTTGTTCCACTGGTGTTGCGTGTTCCATTTCAGGGGTAATGCTCAGTGTCCGTGAATCTAATGTGATCCTTGTGGGAGCGAGCCTGCTCGCGAAGGCGTCGTGTCATTCAACATCAATGTGAATGATCCACCGCTTTCGCGAGCAAGCCCGCTCCCACAGGGTTGGTGTATATGTCTGGATTGAGGATCAGTTGTGCCGCCTTCTCTGCAATCATCAGCGTCGGCGAGCAGGTGTTGCCCGAGGTGATGCGCGGCATGATCGAGGCATCGGCAATGCGCAGGCCGGGGATGCCATGGACCTTGAGTTGCGCATCGACCACGGCGTCGGCGTCATTGCCCATGCGGCAGGTGCCCACGGGGTGGAAAATCGTGGTGCCGATGCGCGCGGCGGCTTCGTGCAGTTGTTCCTCGCTTTGCAGGCTGGCGCCGGGCAGGTATTCCACCGGATTGAAGGCGCGCAGGGCCGGTGCGGCGACGATGCGCCGGGTCAGGCGAATGGCGTCGGCGGCGACCCGCAGGTCCTCCGGATGGCTCAGGTAATTGGGCTGGATCAGCGGTGCTTGTTGCGGGTCAGCCGAGCGGATATCCACCCGGCCACGGCTTTGCGGGCGTAGATCGCAGACCGATGCGGTGAACGCCGGGAAGGCATGCAGCGGTTCGCCAAAGCGCTCCAGCGACAGCGGCTGCACGTGGTATTCGAGGTTGGCTGAAGCCTGTTCCGGCCCCGAGCGGGCGAAGGCGCCCAACTGGCTCGGCGCCATGGACAGCGGGCCGCTGCGGTCATACAGGTAGCGCAGGCCCATGCCCAGCTTGCCCCACAGGCTGCCAGCCATCTGGTTCAGGGTGCGGGCATTTTCCAGCTGGTAGATCAGCCGCAGTTGCAGGTGATCCTGCAGGTTGCCACCGACACCAGGCAGCTCATGGGCGACGCCAATACCCAGCCGTTCCAGCAGTGGACGCGGGCCGATGCCGGAGCGTTGCAGGATGCCTGGCGACCCGACCGAACCGGCACAGAGGACGATTTCCTTGCGCGCCTTGAAGGTCTTCACCGCGCCTTGCCAGCGGGCGCTGACTGCCGAGGCGCGGCCGTTTTCCAGCAGCACGCGGTCGACTTCGACCCCGGTCAGCACGGTGAGATTGGAGCGTTGGCGAATCGGTTTGAGAAACGCCTTGGCCGCGTTCCAGCGGATGCCGGCCTTCTGATTGACCTGAAAATAGCCGCAACCTTCGTTGTCGCCCTGGTTGAAGTCATCGATGCTGGCGATGCCGCTTTGTTCGGCGGCACTGCGGAAGGCGTCGAGAATCGGCCACGACAGGCGCTGGCGTTCGACTCGCCATTCTCCCGCGTCGCCGTGAAATTCGGCGGCACCGGCGAAGTGGTTTTCACTCTGCTTGAACAGCGGCAACACGTCTTGCCAGCTCCAGCCGGGGTTGCCGTCGGCGGCCCAGCGGTCGTAGTCACCGGCCTGGCCGCGCATGTAGATCATGCCGTTGATGGATGAGCAGCCGCCCAGTACCTTGCCGCGCGGATAGCTCAGGGCGCGACCTTGCAGGCCCGGTTGCGCTTCGGTCTTGAAGCACCAGTCGGTGCGCGGGTTGCCGATGCAGTACAGGTAACCCACGGGGATGTGAATCCACGCATAGTTGTCACGGCCGCCGGCTTCGAGCAACAACACGCGATGTCGAGGGTTGGCCGACAGTCGATTGGCCAGCAGACACCCGGCCGGCCCGGCTCCGACCACGATGTAATCGTATTCATCAAGGGAAGCCTGCATCCCTGACCTCGTTTTGTTGTTCTTGTTGTCTGTCATCCTAGTTGTTAGCTTTCGTCAAAAGAATGTTAGTTTTTGCGCAGCCGCTGTGCGTTTTTAAACAGCATCCCGAACAGCAACGAACAAGGACGCTTCATGTTCGACTGGAATGACCTGCGGTTTTTTCTCGAATTGCAGCGCAGCAGGCGTTTGCTCACGGCTGCCCGGCGCTTGAACACCACCCATGCCACCGTGGCGCGGCACATCGAGGCCATCGAAAAGAGCCTCGGTACGGCGTTGTTCGTCCAGCATGCCCAGGGCTATGAGATGACCCCGGCGGGCGAGGCGTTGCTTAAACACGCCGAGGCGATGGAGAACGTGGCGCTGCTGGCCCAGGAGGAAATCACCCAATCCACTGCGCCGCTGGGCAAGATCCGCGTCGGGGTGACCGAAGGCCTGGGCATCATGTTCCTCGCCAGTCGCATGAACGGCTTGTTCGAGCGCTATCCGGGGCTGGAAGTGGAACTGGTGGCGGTGCCGCGGTTTGTCAGCATCCTCAACCGTGAGGCGGAAATCAGCATCCACCTCGAGCGCCCGGCCGCCGACATGCTGGTCACCCGCAAACTCACTGACTATCGCCTGGCGTTGTATGCCAGCCAGGAGTACCTCGATCGTTCGCCGCCGTTGCGCAGTCGCGAGGACCTGGGGCGTCATGCCTGGATCGGCTATGTCGACGACCTGCTGTTCAGCCAGGAACTGATGTTCCTCAACAGCTTCTGCCGCAACCCGCAGGTGGTGTTTCACAGCACCAGCGTGATCGCCCAGCAGCAGGCTGCGCGCTCAGGCCTGGGGATCGCGGTGTTGCCGTGCTACATGGCCAGTGCCGATCCGGGGCTGGTGCCGCTGTTGCCGGATGAAAGCATCCAGCGCAGTTACTGGATCAGCACTCGCCGGGAGTTGCACAAATCGGTGCGGTTGCGGGTGCTTTGGGATTATGTGGTGGAGTTGTGTGAGCGGGAGCAGGGGTTGTTGTTAGGCGGTGCCTGAACTGCCGCCTTCGCGAGCAGGCTCGCTCCCACACTGGTTTAGCGTCGTTCGCAAAGTATGTGGCAACTCTACCCCCTGTGGGAGCGAGCCTGCTCGCGAAGGCGTCGTAACATTCACAATTGATCGGATGGTTTAACCGAGAATCTCAAATGCCGTGCTGGCCAACCGCTCGCCATTGACCATGACATGCACCGCATGGCGCCCCGCATAATGCCGGCGTGTTGTCAGCTCCTTGATCTGCTGCCCACGGCTGACGACTTCGCTGGCGTTACCGGGCAGTGTCAGCGCCTTGAGCTTGAAGACCTTCGCCGAGGTGCTGCCGTTGGCCTTGACGTAATCGATGGCGTAGTCGATCACCAGGCGCTGGCTGCTTTCTACCGTGGATCTGATGGCAAACGACAGGGTGATCTTTTCTCCCAGGCCAATCACCGGCGGTTCGACTTTCACATCGACGATCTCGACTTCAGGCTTGCCACCGGCACCGATGATCGCCAGTGCCCGCTGGTTGCCCTGTTTGATCAGGCTGCGCAGGGCGTGCCGGGCGATCCATGCGGTGTGCCGGTTGTCCAGCGACCAGCCTTCGATCAGGTCCAGCACCCAGTCGGGGTGGTCCTTGGTGATGTCGTTGAGGTGGTTGGCCACGGACTTGCGCACGTACAGGCTGGTGTCGGCCTTGAGGTTGTCGAGGATTTTCGCGGCGAGTGTCGGGTCGGCCTGGACGGGTTCCAGGCGGAATGACCAGGGCAGGCGTGGGCGGCAACCTTCACTGGCCAGGCGTCGTACGTGTTCGTTGTCATCGAGTGACCAGTCGTGCATCAGCTTGAGCGAACCCTCAAGGTCGCTGCGCAAAAAATGGCGGATCGCGAATTCCGAAGAGCCGAAAGCGGTGAAGTACTTCAGTGCGTCCATCGACTGCTCGAACGCATGGGCGCCGTAGCGGGCGACGTAGTGCGGCAGACACATGCTGACGAAACCGCTGTTCAGGCGCGGGGCGAGGGCGCGCAGCACCTGCAGCGATGCTTCATAGTCCAGCGGCAACACTGCATGCAGGCATTCGCTGACCCGGGCCATGCGCTGCATGACGCTGAGGTCTGCCAGGCCGGACTGGGCCAGCTTGAGGAATTTCCTGTCGTCAAAATCGGGGTACACCGCCGTCATTTCTGTGGCGATGTGCTGGAGGCGCTCGGCGTTGAAGATTTCCTTGAGGGCGGGGGCAGGTTGGTCAGCCATGGTGGTTCCTGGGTAGTTGTTGATCCGTCACACCGCGTTATCGTTCTTCGCGAGCAAGCCCGCTCCCACACTGGATCTTTGTCGCGCACAAGCTCTTCTGTGGGAGCGGGCTTGCTCGCGAAGGGGCCCTCAAGTCCGCCTCATTTCTTGCCAGCCTGCTCCTGCAGTTGATCCGACTCGAACAACCTGGCCAGTTCCACCCGCGCTTCCTGCGCTGTCTGCATCACTTTCACCGCGTCGTCATACACCGCGTGCTGGGCTTCCAGCACCTCTTCGTCGTGCTGCTTGAAACGCTTGATCCGCGCATCGGCCTGGGCCTGGGTCAATCCCAAGCCGATCAGGGTCTGCCGGCTCATTTCCAGGCTCGAGAAAAAGGTCTCGCGCACGGCGTGGGCACCGACGTCCATCAGCCGGTGCACATGCTGACGGTTACGGGCGCGGGCGATGATTTTCATATGCGGATAGAGTTTGCGCACCAGCTCGGCGGTCTTGATGTTGGTGTCCGGGTCGTCTGTGGCGATCACAAAAAACTCGGCTTCGCCGACCTTGGCCGCGCTGAGGATTTCCGGGCGCATCGGGTCGCCGTAGAACACCGGCACGCCACCGAAGCTGCGGGACAGTTCGATGGTTTCCACCGAGGTGTCGAGGGCCACGAACTTGATGTTCTGCGCGCGCAGGATCCGCGCAACGATCTGGCCCATGCGGCCCATGCCGGCGATCACCACCCGTGGTGCGTCGGTGTCGATTTCACGGAACTTCTCCGGTACTTCCACCGGTTGCACTTTCGGGCTGACCAGGCGTGCGCAAACCAGCAGCAACAGCGGCGTCACGGCCATGGACAGGGTGATGGTCAACACCAGCAAGTCAGACAGCTGGGCGGTGAACAGCCCATGATCGCGACCGATCTTGAACACCACAAAGGCAAATTCACCACCGGCCGCCAACACGATACCCAGGCGGATCGCACTGACGTTCTTCAACCCTCCGGCCAGGCGACCGACGATAAACAGCAGCGGCAGTTTGATCGCGATCAGCAACAGGGTCAGGCCCAGCACCGCGACCGGCATGCTCAGCAACAGGCTCAGGTTCGCGCCCATGCCGACGCTGATGAAAAACAAGCCCAGCAGCAGGCCCTTGAACGGTTCGATCTGGGCTTCCAGTTCATGGCGATACTCGGAGTCCGCCAGCAGCAGGCCGGCGAGGAAGGCGCCAAGGGCCATGGAAATACCGACCAGTTCCATCAACCAGGCCGTGCCGATCACCACCAGCAACGCCGTGGCGGTGGAGACCTCCGGCAATGCGGTCTTGGTCACCACGCGGAATACCGGTCGCAGCAGGTAACGCCCGCCGATCACCACCACGGCGATGCTGGCCAGCACTTGCAGGCCGTGGTTCAGGTTTTCGCTGACGCTGGTGCTGTGATCGCCACCGGCCAGCAGCGGCACCATGGCAATCAAGGGGATCGCGGCGATGTCCTGGAACAACAGGATTGCGAACGCCAATCGCCCGTGGGGGCTGGTCAGTTCCTTGCGTTCAGCCAGGCTTTGCAGGCCGAACGCCGTGGACGACAGCGCCAGGCCCAGGCCGAGGACGATCGCGGTGTTCAACGGTTGGCCAAACAACCACAAAGCCACCACGCCAATCACCGTGCCGGTCAGCAGCACTTGCGCCAGACCTACGCCGAACACGGACTTGCGCATCACCCACAAGCGTCGCGGCGACAGCTCCAGGCCGATGATGAACAGCAGCAACACCACGCCGAGTTCGGAAATGTTTGCGACGCTTTGCGGATTGTCGATCAACCCCAGCACCGACGGGCCGATGATCACCCCGGCGAACAGATAGCCCAGGACCGCCCCCAGTTGCAGGCGCTTGGCTAACGGAACGATGAGCACGGCCGCCATCAGGAATACGACAGCGGCTTGTAGCAGGTTGCCTTCATGGGGCATGGGCGAAACTCCAGGACTCGGGACAGCGGGGGGCGTCAAGGATAAAGGTTGGGTTCTGTGAAGATCCACTGCAGGAGTGGTCTGTCATGCAGATCGATGGCGAATCTTGCCGGCCTCGCAGGAGAGGGGTGGGGTAGATCGGGTTCTCGATAAGTCTGGAAAGAATCGGTGAATGTCCTGTGCTGGAGTTTCGGGACAAGGTCAGGTTGCGGTAACACGCGCGGCGTGTTGCCGCCGTCCTCAGTCGGCTGTGGAAAGCCCATGCTTGTGTGCATAGGCGTACAGATCTACGCGGTTCGTCAGGCCCAGCTTGCTGTAGATCGATGTCAAATGGTTGCGCAGCGTGTGCTCGCTGATGTGCAGCTTTTCGGCCACCAACTTGCCAGGCGCTGAGGGGTCGCGGGCCAGCGACGCAATGGTTTGCTGCTCGCGGCGCGTCAGCCTGGCGATTTTCTGTTGCTCCGGGTCTATATCGCGCTCGGCTTTATTGCGTGCCAGTTCAAGAAAGATACGGCTGGTCGCATTGCGGTCAATCCAGAGTTCGCCTTCATGCACTTTTTCTATGGCTTTGAGCAATGTTGATGCGGATGCCGACTCCCGCTTATCCACCACGCCACGCGCGCCCGCCAGCACCGCACTGTCATGCAGCGCCACGTCGCTCGCCCCTGTCACGACCAGAATCCTGGCTTTGGTCTGGCTGTGCAAGTCGGCCAGCGACTCGATACAGCCCTCGCTGTCCAGGTCCAGCACCACCACATCCGGCGCGTATTGGTGCGGCGAAAGCAGGTATTGCGCCACCGACGACACCGAACCCGCCAGCGCCAACCTTGGTCGAGCGCTTTCCACCAGACGCTCAAGGCCCCAGGCCACGAGCGGTAGAGCTACTAACAGGACTTGAATTGGCATGCGTGTCGCTGCCCCTTTAGGCGGGTTGTGTTAGCTGATCATGATAGCAATCGTTGCAGTCCTTAGTGTTTTCAATAGCGCTGCAGCCCCCCCTCCCATGACATTTGTCCCGTAAAACACTGTTTTGATGGGTGATTGACTCCCAGAAAAAAAGGGATATCGCGCTCATGTAATAAACAGCGGTGGTTTTTAGACTGCCGACATGAAAGACACACACCGCATTGAGCCCCGTGAACAAGTCACCCTGTCGCTGCAACTGATCGGCGGGGGCAACGGTGTCACCCGTGACATCAGCGCCTCCGGTTTGTATTTCGAAACCGATAGCGAGCAGCAGGTGGGTAGCTTGATTGATTTCGAGATCGAGCTCGACGCTCCCGGCGGCCCCATGAAGTTCAGGGCGCAAGGACAAATCGTGCGCATTGAGTCGCTGGGCGACAGAGCCGGGGTGGGCGTGAAGCTACTGGCCAGCCGGCTGGTACCGGTGGAGTGAAGTGTTCGTGGGTTGAGGAAGAATCGGCTTGCGGCTGTTGGTGGCCCACAGCGGTTTTTTTGCTCTGAGTGACATTCCTGGGAGAAAGACATGGCTAGCACCACCACTACCAGCGGCGGAACCGTTACCTCGTTTTCCAACACGCCGCAGGCGAAGGATGACGTCTTCACCACCACTGAAAATCTGCTGGGGGTCGTGTATTGGGACGTCATGTCCAATGACCTCGGCGGTAACGCGAAGACACTCTGGTCACTCGACAACGCGGACAGTCTTTCTACTGCCACCAAGGTTTCTGCTCCGGCCGACCTCCTGACCCAGGATACGGCGAGGGCTGAGGCGATGAGTTCTGACACCAGTAAGAATGGTGCAAAGATCTGGATCACCTCGGACGGCAAGGTCGGCTACGACGCCGCTACTTTCTCCTCTGATTTCAAGGCACAACTCCAGGCGCTTGCTGCTGGCGAGGTCCTGACGGACAGCTTTACCTATGCGATACGTCTGGGCAACGGCACGCTCAGTTGGGCCACCGCGACAGTGCAGTTCTCGGGCGTGAATGATGGTGTGACCATCAGCTTCGGCGCGCAGGCCGGCACGGTGACCGAAGACGCCGACACCACTGCGAGCGCGACCGACTCGCTGACGGCCAGCGGCACGATTGCCTTTAACGACGTCGACCTGAGTGACACGCACATGGCGACGTTCGCACCGGCGGCGGGCAACGCTACTTATCTTGGTACGTTCGAGCTTTTGCCGGTGAGCGAAGCCGCGAACACGGCCAGCGGTTCGGTGCAATGGACGTACAACCTGAGCAATGGGGCGGCGCAGTACCTGGCCCAGGGACAGACAGTTACCGAAACCTACCTGGTCACTATCAGCGATGGTCATGGTTTGTCGGATACGCAGAATGTGACTATCACCATTACCGGCACCAACGACGGGCCGACGGTGACGGCGGCGGAAGTCGAAAGCGCTGCGGTGGCCGAAGACGGCACCACGGTCGCCAGCGGCAGCTTCACCTTCGGTGACGTGGACCTGGCCGATGACGCCCATGTTGCCAGCGTGAGCGCGCCGTCCGGTGCGCTGGGTACGCTGGTGGCCACTGTGAGCGACGAGAGCACGGGCGACGCGGCGGGCAGCGTGGGCTGGACCTATACGCTGAACAACAGCGCGGCGCAGTACCTGGCCGAGGGCCAGAGCAAGACCGAAGTGTTCACGGTGACGCTGACCGACGACTTCGGGGCGACGGTGACCAAGGCTGTGACGATCACCCTGACCGGCACCAACGACCGGCCGACGCTGAGCATCGACGACACGACCGGGGCGATGACGGAAGGCAATGGCGCAGCCACGCTGAGCGACAGCGGGGCGCTGAGCTTTGCCGATCTGGACAGCAACGACATCGTGACGGTCAGCCAGACCGCCAACAACGACATCGCCTGGAG
>NZ_JBWKZB010000076.1:0-16544 GCF_059424105.1 Pseudomonas sp. GW456-E7
GCCCGCTCCCACAGGGGAATGCATTCCAATGTGGGAGCGGGCTTGCTCGCGAAGGCGTCAGAACAGCCAACACAAAATCAGGAGTATTGGACTTCGATCTCGTCCAGTTGATGATCAAAGCTTTTAAGCCGCGCCGTCCAGGTGTACACCAGCACTTCGAAGTCGCGGTTGATCACCGCTCCGCCCGTCACTTCCGCGCGGGGGTCGCAGACGTCCAGTTGATAACGTTCGCGGGCCATGGCCGTGGCGACATCGGCCAGCTCCCGGGCATTGCTGAGCCAGTGCCGACCGTCGTCAGCCACTTGCCGATCCAGTGCCAGGCATTGTTTTTTCAGGGTTTCGAGGCTTTTTTCCAGCGGCGTGCCGGTCAATTCGCCCATGACTTCCTGGAACGTGCGCCCCGGTTGCCAGTAACTGCCCCAGAAATAACGGTCGAACACCGTTTCGACACGACGCAACGCCACCTTGGTATCCCAGATCAGGACCAGGGTCTTGCCTTGTTCGAGTTGTCTTTTTTTGATGCGCTGATTCTGGACCGACGCCCAGGCCACCACCGCAACGGACATCACGGCGATCAACGCGACGGCACTGTCGAGGAACACCAGAGCCTTGTCGATCTGGTGGGCCAGCATGACGCCGTAGAAATAGGTGGCCGACAGCAGCACTAATGCCACGATGGCGCACCAGAAACCGAGAGCATAAGGGTTTTTCATTATTGGTTTCCCCCTGACCTGCGCGAGCCTTGTGCGAAGAAAGGGCGCTTTGCACGAGGCGCCCCTCCAACACTTCAAAGCATAGCAACGGCCTCAGGGTTTGCCGGAGTTCGACGCTTGCGTTCGTCCGCTTTCCCAGCCGCCGCCCAACGCAAGGAACAAATCGATCTGGCTGGCGGCTACCTGGGTGTTGGCAGCGGCCAATTGCGCCGTGACATCCGTGTAAGTGCGGGTCGCTTGCAAGTCCGCCAGGAACGATTCGCGACCGGCCTGGAAGAAGCGATGGGTCTGTTCAGCCGCCAGTTTTGCCGATTGCTCGGCATCGGCCAGGGCGTCGCGGCGTTGCAGCAAGGCCGTGTATTGGGCAAGGCTGGTCTGGGTTTCACGAATCGCGTTGAGCACCACCCCATCGAAATGCGCCAGCGTGGCCTGGGTCACCGCTTCGGCTTCGCGGATGCGCGCCCGGGCGCCGTTGGTCGGGACCTTCCAGGTCAGCGACGGGCCGAAGCCCCAGCGGTTGGTCGACGGGTCGCCGAGATCGTCGAGGATACCGACGGTACCGATGGTCGCGCCGATGCTGATATTCGGGTACAGCTCACCCGTGGCGACACCGATACCGGCCGTCGCGGCCGCCAGCCGCCGCTCGGCCTGCCGCACATCCGGGCGACGCTTGAGTAGCGCGGCGCCATCGCCCACCGGGACCAATTGCGCGATTTTCGGCAGCTCGTCGCAGGTCGCGGTGCCAGCCGGCAGTTGGTCCACCGGCTTGGCCAGCAACATCGACAGGCGATACAGCCCGGCCTGACGTGAGGCCTCATAGCGCGGCATGTCGGCGCGCAGGGATTTGAATTGGGTTTGCGAGCGGGTGACCTGGGTTTCGTCGCCACGCCCGGCATCGCGCAGGCGCTGGATCAGTGTGGTGCTTTGCGCTTGCAGGTCGAGGGAGTGCTGGGCGATTTCCCGCTCTTCATTGGCCGCGCACACCTGGGTGTAGGCCCGTACCACGTCGGCCACCACGGTGATGCGTGCCGTATCGGCGGCGGCCTGCGTCGCATCGGCATTGGCCTTGGCCGCTTCGATACCGCGTTGCAAGGTCCCGAACAGGTCGAACTGGTAAGACGCGCTGATGCCGATGTCGCCAATGTTGGCTACCGGCACTTTTTCCGGTAGCAGGAACGCCTGGCCGGACTCCTGCAAGCGCTGGGCGCCCATCTGCACGCCGCCGCTCCAGCCGCCTGCCGCTTCGGCCTCATCCACCTGAGCGCGAGACCGCAACAGGCTGGCCGCCGCCACGCGCAAATCGGTGTTGGAGGCCATGGCCTGCTGTACCAGCTGGTCGAGTCGCGGGTCCTTGTACAGGCGCCACCAATCGGCCGGCACCGGTGCGGACACCACCGTTTTGCCGTCGACCGCCAGATCGCCCTGGATATCTGGACGATGGACAGCCGCCTCTTCGGGCAAGTGATAATCCGGCCCGACCATCTGACACGCCGACAGCAGCAAACCTAAACCGGCGACCGCCAAACCCGAGGCCTTGCTCATTGCGCCGGCTCCCGTTGCTGATCGTCGATGATCGATACCGTGGCGGTGCGCCCGGCGATCATGCGGAAATCTTCCGGCACGTCATCGAAGGCGATGCGCACCGGAATCCGTTGGGCCAGGCGCACCCAACTGAAGGCCGGGTTGACGTTGGGCAGCAGGTTGTTGCCGCTGGTGCGGTCGCGGTCTTCGATACCGGCAACGATGCTTTCTACGTGCCCGCGCAAGCGCGCATTGTCGCCGATCACCCGGATGTCGACGTTCTGGCCGATATGGATGCCGTTCAGTTTGGTTTCTTCGAAATAACCGTCGATGTGGAACGAATTGCTGTCAACCACCGATAGCACCGGACGCCCGGCGCTGACGAACTCCTGGGTCCGTGGCGCACGGTCGTTGACGTAGCCGTCCACCGGGCTGCGGATCACCGAGCGGTCGAGGTTGAGCTGCGCGCTGTCCACCGCCACCTGGGCTTCCATCAAGGCCACCTGGGCGCGGGCCACTTTCGACTGGCTTTCTTCCAGTTGCTCAGCCGGCACCAGGTTACCGAGACCTTTGTTTCGCCTGGCCTCGCGCTGGGCCTGGGCCAGGGTTTCTTCGCGGTCGGCGACAGCCGCTTTCGCTTGGCGCAGTGCCAGCTTGAAGCGGTCCGGATCGATGCTGAACAGCACCTGGCCGCGCTTGACCAACTGGTTGTCGCGCACCTCCACTTGCTGGATCAACCCGGAAACATCCGGCGCGATTTGCACGATGTCGGCACGGATGTGCCCATCGCGGGTCCAGGGCGCGAACATGTAATACATCACCATGCGCCAGACCACGACCACGGCAAAGCTCACGATCAGCAGGGTCAACACCACGCGACCAAGGGTTAGAAAGGGTTTTTTCATGTCATCAGGTATCGACTGAGTGAGTCCACGGCGCCAAGCAGCAGGGCGTAGAGGGCCACGTTGAACAATGCCCGGTGCCAGACCAGACGGTAAAAGTGCAGGCGCGTCAGCACCCCGTGCACCAACAGGTACAACACATAGGTAATGCCCATCAGCACCAGCAGCGTGGGCAGAAACACCCCGCTGAGATCCAGGTCACCGATCATAAAGGCGCTCCATCAATGCCATGGGGAAGCGGTTCTTCGGGCTCGGCGGCACCGACGAATTCGACACCTGGCAACAGTGCCAGGCGCAGGCCGCTCAGGGCGTGCAGCAGATGCCGACGGGTTTCGTCATCGCCGGCACCGCTGAGGGCGCGACGCGTGCGGTCGAGGGTCATCAGCAGCGGGCTCGGTGCCGGCAAGCGCTCACCGGCCTTGAGACAGGCCTTGAAGTACTCGCCAACCTCGGCGACTACCTGGCGCAGCAGCACCTGCGGCACACCGAGGACCCGCGGCGTATGGGCGAGCAGGTCCAGCAGATTCAGCGCCACCCGCACTTCCCGCAGCGCCACGCCGGAGTCCTGGCCGGTCATGGCCAGGCGCGGCAGGTGCTGCATCAGCCGATCGAGCATCTTTATGCCCAGCAGCCGATGTTCGGACAACGTGGCCGGCTCGGAGAGGCCGACAATGTCACGCCAGCTGAAACGGGTCAGGCGCTTGGCTGCCAGCTCGGCCCCGAACGGCCGGGCGATCAGGGTCCAGATGAACGCGAACAGCAGCCCCATCGGACCGGCCAGGTTGGAGTTGGCGAAACTGAGGAAGTCGGCGTCGTAGGCCCCCTGGATGCTGATGAAGGACGAGGTGTTGACCAGGGTCAGCAGCATGCCCAGGTAAAACTGCGGCTTGACCGTCAGGGTGCCGACGCAAATGAACGGCACGGCAAACGCCAGCACCAGCATCGGAAAGTCATGCAGGTTGGGCAGCACCAGAAACAGATAAAGGCTGGCGAACACCACCGACATCGCCGTCCAGAAAAAGAACCGGTAAATCTGCGGCGCCGGGTCGTCCATCGAGGCGAAGAAGCTGCACGCCACCGCTGCCAGGATCACGGCGCTGCCGCCATCGGTCCAGCCGAGCAGAATCCACAACACCGAGGCCACGATAATCGCAGTGACGGTGGAAGCCGCGGAATACAACATCAGGCCGCGATCCAGAAACGGGGACAGCCGCCCCAGCCGCCAGTGCCGATACACCGCGCGCCAGCTGTCCTGGCTTTCGCACTGGATGGCGTATTGCAGGCTGCGGCAGTCCTGCCACAAATCGATCCACTCGCCGAGACGGTAGATCGCGTTGGAGAACAGCAGTTGCTTGCGGTCATCCAGCGCTTCGGAGGCGGGTTGCAGGGCTTCCAGTTGATCCTTGAGTGCTTGCCAGCGGTCGAGGTCGGCATCCTTGTGCGCGAGCCATTCGGTGGTGGCCGTCAGCAACGGCGCGAACTTGTCCACAAGCTCGGGCGTACGTCGTTCCAGGGCATAAAGCGCATCGTCGAGGGCATCGACTACCGGCAGCAGATGAATCATCCGCCCACGCAACTCCTTGGTATTGCGCACCGTCTGCGGACGCGAACCTTCGTGTGGCAACTGACCGATCATCAACTCCAGGGAGTTGAAGGTGGCGACCATCGATGCGCGCAACGCACTGACTTCTTCAGGCTGCACGTTGCGACTGAGGAAACGCAGGCTGTAGGTCGATGCATCGGTAAACCATTTGCTCACCGAATCATTGAACACCGGCGCCAGGCGCCGCGGCCAGAACATGGCACCGACCACTGCCGCCACGGCGATGCCGAGAAAGATTTCTTCGGTCCGCGCCTCGGCCACGTCCCACACCCCCAGCGGGTTGTTCACCACCGGCAGGGCGATCAACGGCAAGGTATAACCGGCAAGCATCAAGGCGTAGTTGTTCGCAGTGCGCAAATGCAGGGACAGAAACAGCAGCGTGCCGGTCCACAGCGCAATCACCACCACCAGCACGTAGGGGCTCTGCACGAACATCGGCACGAACAGCACCGCCGCCGCCGCGCCGATAAAGGTGCCGACTGCCCGGTACAACGCCTTGGAACTGGTAGGGCCGAGAAACGGGCTGGAAACGATGTACACCGTGGCCATCGCCCAGTACGGACGCGGCATTTGCATGAGCAAGGCGATGTACAGCGCGATCATCGAGGCGGCGAAGGTGCGGACCCCATAGAACCAGTCTCGCGCCGGGGGCATGCCAGCAAAAAATCCGTTCAAGAGTTGGCCACCGATGGCGGCGTGGCCGCTTCAAAAGCTCTCAGTACCCGCAGCGTAGCTTCCAGATCACTCGGGTCAATACCTTCCAGGACTTCCTGGCGCAAGCGCACCAGTTCCACTTCAACCGCCTGCACCAGCTCCCGGCCGGTTTCGGTCAGGCTCAGGCATTTGGCGCGGCGGTCCTGGGTATCTTCGGTCCGGCAGACGTATCCGGAATGGCACAGTTGATCCAGCAGGCGCACCAGCGATGGGCTCTCCATCCCTGCGGCTTGCGCCACCGTCACCTGGCGCACGCCCTCGCCCAGGCGCCCGATCATCAACAGCGGAACGGCGCAGGCTTCGGAGATTCCATAGTTGACCAGCGTGGTCTGGCAGATTTTGCGCCAATGCCTGGCGGCCACCACCATGGCACTGCTGATGTTCATCTGGAGAACGTCGAGGTTGTTCGGCACGAGGGAAAATACACACTGTTAGTTTGCTAACTATCAATATTGCATTGGAGAGGATTTTCCGTCAAGTTTTGAAACAAATTGGCTGCCATCCGTCGCGAAGCCATAGAGGTGAATCAGCCAACGTACTGAAGATGTATATACTTTGTCATTACGACAACCGAGAAGGCAGCCATGTCTAAACAAGCCGTTTTTACAATGAAACTTGAGTCTGAATTGCGTGAACAGTTCATGGCAGAGGCAGACGCCGCTCATCGCCCCGCCTCGCAAATCGTCCGGGAAATGATGCGTCAGTTTGTTCAAACCCAACGGGAGGCTCGCGAGTACGAAGCATTCCTGCAGCGCAAGGTCGACACCGCACGCGCTTCGATGCGCGCCGGCGACGGGCTGACAAATGATGAAATCGAGGCAGAGTTCGCTGCCAGGCGCAGGCGGGCCGAGCGACAAGAATGAAAATAATATGGACGAAAGAAGCAGCACAGGACCGTGCAGACATTTGGGATTACCTGCATGCCGTTAACCCGAAAGCAGCCATCGACATGGACAACCGGTTCAGCGATGCACTATCCCGGCTTGCCCAAAACCCGGAAAGCGGCCCTGCCGGGATCATTTCAGGCACTCGCGAGCTGATTCCACATCAGAGTTACCGCATTGTTTATGAACAGGGACTGGACGCCATCTGGATACTCGCCCTGGTCCATACTTCTCGACAGTGGCCGCCCGGACGATGACGGTTCACACCCCCCGCCCCTTCCTCAACATCACATCCAGTTGATCCACCACCTCCGCCCAATCTGCGTCATCGAGTATCTCCTCACGCAGAAGCTCCGCCTGGCTCGGGCTCCAGAAAAATGCATCCGCAAGGTGCAGTTCAGGTTTGAGCGGTGAATGGGTGGCGATGAATTTATCGATGCTTTCGGCGTCGTCCGGCAGGCCGAGTTGTTTGAACAGCGAAGGGAGGTTGTGGGTTGGGTTTTCCATGTCGAACTCCTGGGGACCAATTTAGGGACCGCTACGCGGTCATCGCGAGCAAGCTCGCTCCCACAGGTTTTGTGATCGACACAGACCCTTGTGGGAGCGAGCTTGCTCGCGATGACGGCAGCGAAGACGCTGCAGACCTAATGACTCAACTCCCGCACCTCCGCATGCGGCACCATTTTCAGGAACTCGGGCATGTCCATGCGCACCAGATTGACGTGGTTGCCGGCCTCCAGATAGATGTCTTTCTGCCGGGTCAGCAGCGGGTCGATGACCACCTCCAACCCATAGGACTCACCCAGCGCCGGTACGGCACCGCGTTCGCAATCGTCGAACAGGTGCGCCAGGTTGCTTTCCCGGGAAACCTGCCACTCACCGCTGCTGCGGACCTTGCTCAGGTCAAGGTGACGGCTGGCGGGCAGCACGGCCATCAGGTAGTGCCCATGGTGATCGTCGAGGATCACCGATTTGGCCACCCGTTCGGCAGGAATACCGGCGACCCGCGCCGTTTCGAGGCTGCTGGCCGAGTGGGGGTGGCTGACGATGTCATATTCGCATTGAGCCTTTTCCAGGCTTCGCTGCACAGTTCTTGCCATACGCATGATGCACCTCGGTGTCCGCCGTGATCGCTGGCAGACGATGGTTAAAGCGTTGCTTGCGTAGTAAAAGTCTAGGCCCGCCGGCGTAATCCGGCGGGAAATCCGCCCATCGGCCGACGACGACAATTGAGCAAAATTCATACAGGCCGAGGCTCAACTAAACTGAACTCAGAGCCACTCCACGACTCTCCCGGAGGGTCAGGTGAACACGCGTTGTTGTGCAGTTGCGTTGCTGTTGGCGTTGAGCGGATCGGCCTTCGCTGCCGACACGGTGGTGTTGCTGGTGCCCAATCCCGTGGGGATCTGGCTGATCACCTTCGGCATCGCGTTCCTGATCGCCGAAGCGGCCCTGCCCAATTACGGCGTGATCGGCCTGGGCGGCATCGTGATGTTCGTGATCGGCGCGGTGATCCTGTCCAACACCGAAGTGCCCGTGCCGTTGATGATCGGCCTGGCAGTGGTCAGCGCGCTGCTACTGATCTACCTGGTGATTCACGCCTTGAAAACCCGACCGCGCCACATCGTCAGTGGTGATGCCGGGCTGCTCGGCAGCGTGACGGCAGTGACGTCATTGCAGGCCGGCAACGCCTATGGCGGCTGGATTCATCTGCAAGGAGAACGATGGCAAGTGCTCAGCGCAACGCCGCTGCAACCCGGGCAACAGGTGCGGGTGGTGGGGCGCAAGGGCTTGCTGCTGCAAGTGGCCGCGGCTGACGCGGCGCCGGGCGGAGAATAGTCATGGGTTTGCAATTGGGTCTTGTCGCGCTGCTGCTGTTGCTCATCGCACTGGCGGGGTCGACGTTCCGCATCCTGCGCGAGTACGAGCGCGGGGTGGTGTTCCAGCTCGGGCGCTTCTGGCAGGTCAAGGGTCCCGGCCTGATCCTGCTGATTCCGGTGGTCCAGCAAATGGTCAGGGTCGACTTGCGCACCGTGGTGCTGGACGTGCCGCCGCAAGACGTGATCACCCGCGACAACGTGTCGGTCAAGGTCAACGCGGTGCTGTATTTCCGCGTGCTCGATCCGCAGAAAGCCATCATCCAGGTCGAGGATTTCCTGGCCGCCACCAGTCAATTGGCGCAAACCACGTTGCGGGCGGTGCTGGGTAAACACGAACTGGACGAACTGCTGGCCGAACGCGAACGGCTGAACCTGGACATCCAGCAAGTGCTCGACGCCCAGACCGACGCCTGGGGCATCAAGGTCGCCAACGTCGAGATCAAGCACGTGGACCTCAACGAATCGATGATCCGCGCCATTGCCAGGCAGGCAGAAGCCGAACGGGAACGGCGCGCCAAGGTGATCCACGCCGAAGGCGAATTGCAGGCCTCGGAAAAACTCATGCAGGCCGCCGAAATGCTGGGCCGCCAACCGGGGGCCATGCAACTGCGCTACATGCAGACCCTGAGTTCGATTGCCGGCGACAAGAGCTCGACCATCGTCTTTCCGTTGCCGATCGAGTTGCTCAAGGGCATGGCTGACTTGTCGTCGAAACCCTGAACGCCGATCGGTCAGGACCTGGGCAGCACTTCGGATTCAGCGAGCCAGGTCAGCAGTCGATCAAGGCAGGCCTCGACCGTTTGTACCCCGGTGTCGAGCACCAGCGCCGCATCGACGGGCGCCTGATACGGCGCAGACACCCCGGTAAAGCCGGTCAGCTCTCCACGTCGGGCACGGGCATAGTGACCTTTCGGATCACGTTGCTCGCACACCGCCAGGGCCGCGCTGCACCAGACTTCCCGGTAGTCGTCACCGAGTCGCCGGGCGAACACATCACGCAATTCCACCAAGGGCGCGATCATCGCCATGATCACGATGTGTCCGTTCTCCACCAGCAACGATGCCAGTTCGCTGGCGCGGCGGATGTTCTCCTGACGATCGCTGTCGCCAAAGCCCAGGTCTCGGTTGAGCCCCACCCGCAGCCCATCACCATCGAGCACCACGCTTTGCAGTCCGCGGGCAAACAACTCGGCGTGCAGCGCTTGCGCAAGGGTCGACTTGCCTGCCGCCGGCAGGCCGGTCAGCAGGATGGCCGCGCCGCGATGACCGTTGCGTCGCTCGCGCTGAGCCCGGCTGACGCTGGCGGTCGGGGCCTTCACGTCAGCGCACCGGGGCATGCGTCACCGGCACCGTAATATCACCTGCCGCCCAGGCCGCTTCGCGGTTGGCCAGGGCCGTGGCGATGGACTGGACTTGCGTCGATTGCACCTGATCCGGCAGCGGGTCGAGACCGGCGCTGGCGAAAATCTGCCCATAGGCGTTGCGCAGGTCGGCGTAGGACAGGTCACGACGCAGATCGGCCTGCAAGGTGTTGAGTTCCCCCTGGATCAGATCAAGCTCGCCGATACCGTCCGCCTGGTGACGGTTGCGCAACTGACCGACGATTTGCCCGTCGATGTCCGACAATTGCTGATTGGTCTTGAACTGGCGCAAGGCCTCGCGGTAGTTGGCATTGGCCACATACAACTGCGCCAGCACCGCAATCGACATCGCCTGACGGCGCGCCGTGGCGACTTCTTCACCGGCCTTGGCGACGTCGATCGCCGCTGGAGCCGAGATCACGTTGAACAGGTTCCAGGTGACTTTGACGCCGTAATCGGCCCAGCCTTGCTCCACCAGGAACGAGTTGCTGTCGTAATGTCCGCCGGCGGAGAACTCCAGGCCCGGCAGCAGGCGCAACATGGCCTTGCGGGTCTCGGCCGCACTGATGCGGGTCTGATAATCCTGTTCGCGCAGTTCCGGACGACTGGTCAAGGCTTCCTGTTCGAGGCTGGCCAGATCGACCTTGAGCTCGGGAATCTCATAACCGTTATCGGTCGCCAGGGTCAGCTCCGTGCCCATCGGCAGGTTGATCAGGGTGGCCAGTTCGGTCTTGGCCAGTGACAACGCACGGCGCTGCTCTTCCAGCTGGCGGGTCGCCTCGATCAGCGAGCGCTGATAACCGAGGGCCTGCACCGGGTCGCCAATGCGTTGCTGGCTCATGCTCTGGCTGTTGTTGCGCGCGGTTTCAACCCGCGCCATCAGGCTGTCGATCTGTGTGAGCAGGCGTTCGGCGGCCATCGCCCGCCAGTACGCCGAGCGCACGTCCTGGACGATGGTATTGATCACCTTGCGCCGACGCTCCTGAACGATCAGGCGCTGGTCGCCCTGCTGCTTGGCGCTGATGTAACTGACACCAAAATCGAGCACGTTCCAGACCATGGTCAGGTCCGCTACATCACGGTCGCGGTCCTGGGAGGTCGAAGGTTCCAGGGACTGCGTGCCGGTGCGCACACTCTGGCTGCTGGAGGCGTTGACGTTGTTGCGCCCCACGTATCCGGCGTCCAGCGCCATGCGCGGCAGCATGTCGAAACTGGCGAGGTCGAGCTGACGCTTGGCCAGGGCCTCTTCCATGATTTTCAACCGGCCTTCGAGGTTGTATTTCACCGCGCGGGCCATGGCCTGGTGCAGGGTCAACGGGCCACCAAGGGGCTCCTGCCCCTTGTACATGGCTTGCAGGTCACTTTTGGCCCGCTGCTCACTGACACTGCGTTCGATCGGCTCACTGGTGACTGCGCATCCGCTGATCGCCAGCGACAGCAGGCTGGCGCCGAACAACTTATGACTTTTTTTCATCCTTGCATCGCCCCTGGGTGCCGCATCAAAAGTGAAAGTTTTCATCAGGCCTGCATTTCGCTGATGCCGGCCAGCTTCAGAGCGGCGGCCAGCTTGTCGACCTGCTGCTGCTCGTTGTCTTTGAGTTGTTGCAATTGCTGACCCAGGGTCGGTGCGCCAAATACCCCACGCAGGCCTTGGGAAACATCGCCGGACTTGATCGACTGACTGCCAAAGGCGTTCAACGAATCGCGCTCTGCACTGCTGTCCTGATTGAACAGGCTCGACAGCGTGCTGGTGCCGAACACACCGCCGTCGCCGCCACCGAAACCGAGGAAACCATGCCCCGAGCCATCGCCTCCGCTGTCACTGCTGGTGAAAACCTGTGCAATGAAACTCGGGGTCAATGCGCCGTGGTTCATGAAAATATCGCCCAACGGCCGGATGCCGTTGCCGATCACCCGTTGTTCGAACAACGGCTGGAAGGTCAATGGTGAAGTGAGGTTGCCCGTCGGAGGCGTGAAAATGGTTGGTTGCAGCGGCACGTTAGGCACATCGGGCAGCGTCACCGGGGTGCTGCTTTGGAACTCGGGGTCTACCGTTACGACGACAACCGACGAGGTCGGCACCGTGTTGATGACAAAGTTGCCGGACTGGCTGACGCCGCTGCCACTGTTGCCGGCCATGTCGCTGATACCGGCGCGGTTGATGCTGATCGCATTGCTGGCGATATTGACGTTGGCGGTCGGCGTCAGCATCGCGGTCCAGGTCTTGCCGCCATCGCTGCTGCGCAGGTCGGACAAGGTGCCGTTGGCAATACTGATGTCGGACAAATCAAAACCGCTGACCGCTTCACTGAAGGTGATGGTCACCTGCGAGGTCTGGCCCACGCCCAGGTTCGGATTGGCGACCACGACGGTGGCGGTCGGCAGTTCGCTGTCGAGGGTGTAATTGTTCGACACCGCCACGGTGTTGCCGGTGTTGCCCACCAGATCGGTGACGTTGCGGGTGTCCAGGGCGATGAAGTTGCTTGGGTCGGTGACATTGGCCGTCGGTGTGAACGTCGCGGTCCAGGTCTTGCCGCCATCGCTGCTGGCGAGATTGCTCAGGTCGCCATTGGTCACGCTCAAATCGGACAGATCGAAGTTGCTGACGGCCTCGCTGAAGGTGAAGGTTACCGTAGTGGTCTGGCCGATACCCAGGTTCGGGTTGGCAACCACGATGCTCACCGTCGGCCGGGTCGCATCGAGCGCGAAGTTGTTGGAGATGGCGATACTCGCACCGAAGTTGCCGGCAACGTCCTGCACGCGACCGGTGTCGAGCACGATCAGGTTGGTTGCATCGCTGACATTGGCGGTCGGCGTCAGGGTCGCAGTCCAGGTCACGCCGCCATCGCTGCTGCTCAGGTTCGACAGCGTGCCATTGGCAACACTGATGTCCGACAGGTCGAAACCGCTCACCGCTTCGCTGAAGGTGATGGTCACAGTGGTGGTTTCGCCGATGCCGAGCTGCGAGTCGGCAACCACGATGGTCGCGGTGGGCAGTGCGGTGTCGATGGCAAAACCGTTCGAATCGGTGGTGCCCGATCCGATGTTGCCCGACCCATTGGCCACGCCGCTATTGTCGAGCGTAATCAGGTTGCTGGCGTCGGTAACGTTCGAGGTTGGCGTAAAGACCGCTGTCCAGGTGATGCCGCCGTCGCTGCTGCTGACGTTGCTCAATGTACCGTTGACGATGGCCAGGTCGGCGTTGCTGAAACCGCTCACCGCCTCGCTGAAGGTGATGGTCACCAGCGTCGTTTCGCCGGCCTTGAGCGCCGTGTCGGCGATCACAATGCTGGCGGTCGGCACACTGGTTTGCACCAGGTAATTCGCCGAGTTGGTCACCCCGCTCCCGGCGTTGCCTGCCGCGTCGGTGACACCGGTGTTGTCCAGAGTGATGAGGTTGGTGGTGTCGGTGATGCTGGCGGTGGGCGTAAAGGTCGCCGTCCAGGTGACGCCGCCGTCACTGCTGCTCAACCCGCTCAAGCTGCCATTGGCGACGCTCAGATCGGAACTGTCCAGACCACTGACCGCTTCGCTGAAGGTGATGGTCACCAGGGTTGTTTCGCCGGGACGAAGGTCGGTGTCGGCCATGACAATGGTCGCGGTCGGGCGTTGGCTGTCGATCGTGTAGTTGTTCGAGTCCGTGGTGCCGCTGCCGGCGTTGCCCGCCGCATCCTGAACACCGCTGTTATCGAGCTGGATGAGGTTGCTGGTGTCGGTGATAGCAGCCAACGGTGTCAGGGTGGCCGTCCAGGTGATGCCGCCGTCGCTGCTGCTCACCGCGCTCAGGGTGCCATTGGCGATGGTCAGGTCGGCGTTGCTGAAACCACTCACCGCTTCGCTGAAGGTAATGGTCACCAGCGAGGTTTCGCCGACGTTCAGGGCAGTGTCGGCGACCACGATGGTGGCGGTCGGGCGCTGGGTGTCGATGGCGTAGGTGTTGGAATCGGTGGTGCCGCTGCCGGCATTGCCGGAGGCGTTTTGCACGCCGCTGTTGTCCAGGATGATCAGGTTGCTGGCGTCGGTGATGTTGGCGGTGGGCGTAAAGGTCGCCGTCCAGGTGACGCCGCCGTCGCTGCTGCTCACAGCGCTCAAGGTGCCGTTGGCGATGCTCAGGTCAGCGTTGCTGAAGCCGGTCACTGCCTCGCTGAACGTGATGGTCACCACCGTGGTTTCGCCGACGTTCAGGGCGTTGTCGGCGACCACGATGGTGGCTGTCGGCAGTACGGTGTCAATGGTGAAATTGGCGGAATTGGTCGTACCGGTACCGGCGTTGCCGGCCAGGTCGGCGATGCCGCTGTTGTCCAGGATGATCAGGTTGGTCGTGTCGTTGATCGCAACGTTCGGCGTGAACGTCGCAGTCCAGGTGATGCCGCCATCGCTGCTGCTCACCGCGCTCAACGTGCCGTTGGGAACGGACAGGTCGGCGTTGTCGAAACCGCTCACCGCCTCGGAGAAGGTGATGGTTACCAACGAGGTTTCACCGGCACTCAGCGTCGGGTCGGCCAGGACGATGGTGGCCGTCGGGCGAACCGTGTCGATGGCGTAGTTGTTGGAGTCGGTGGTGCCGCTGCCGGTGTTGCCCGACAGGTCGCTGACCCCGGTATTGTCCAGGGTGATCAGGTTGGTCGTGTCGTGGATGCTCGCCGAAGGCGTGAAGGTTGCAGTCCACGTAATGCCGCCGTCGCTGCTGCTTACCGAGGTCAACGTGCCGTTGGCAATGGTCAGGTCGGCGTTGGTGAAACCGCTGACCGCTTCACTGAAGGTGATCGTCACCAGCGAGGTTTCGCCGATGCTCAGTGCCGTGTCCGTCACCACGATGGTCGCCGTCGGGCGCTGGGTGTCGATGGCGTAGTTGTTGGAATCGGTGGTGCCGCTGCCCGCGTTGCCCGAGGCGTTTTGCACACCGCTGTTGTCCAGGGTGATGACGTTGCTGGTGTCGGTGATGGCGCTGGTCGGGGTGAAGGTCGCGGTCCAGGTGATGCCGCCGTCGCTGCTGCTGACGGAGGTCAAGGTGCCGTTGGCGATGGTCAGGTCGGCATTGGTGAAACCGCTGACGGCTTCGCTGAACGTGATGGTCACCAGCGAGGTTTCGCCAACGTTCAAGGCGTTGTCGGCGACCACGATGGTGGCCGTCGGCAGCACGGTGTCGATGGTGAAGTTGGCGGAAATTGTCGTGCCGGTGCCGGCGTTGCCGGCCAGATCGGTGACGCCGCTGTTGTCCAGGATGATCAGGTTGGTCGTGTCGTTGATCGCAACGTTCGGCGTGAACGTCGCCGTCCAGGTAATGCCGCCGTCGCTGCTGCTCACCGCGCTCAACGTGCCGTTGGGAACGGACAGGTCGGCATTGTCGAATCCGCTCACCGCCTCGGAGAAGGTGATGGTTACCAACGAGGTTTCACCGGCACTCAGCGTCGCGTCGGCCAGCACAATCGTGGCGGTCGGGCGGACCATGTCGATGGCATAGTTGTTGGAGTCGGTAGTGCCGCTGCCGGCGTTGCCCGACAGGTCGCTGACCCCGGTATTGTCCAGGGTGATCAGGTTGGTCGTGTCGTTGATGCTCGCCGAAGGCGTGAAGGTTGCCGTCCAGGTGATGCCGCCGTCGCTGCTGCTCACCGAGGTCAACGTGCCGTTGGCAATGGTCAGGTCGGCGTTGGTGAAACCGCTGACCGCCTCACTGAAGGTGATCGTCACCAATGAGGTTTCGCCAATGCTCAACGCCGAGTCCGTCACCACGATGGTCGCCGTCGGGCGCACGGTGTCGATGGCGTAGTTGTTGGAATCGGTGGTGCCACTGCCGGCATTGCCCGAGGCGTTTTGCACACCGCTGTTGTCCAGGGTGATGACGTTGCTGGTGTCGGTGATGGCGCTGGTCGGGGTGAAGGTCGCGGTCCAGGTGATGCCGCCGTCGCTGCTGCTGACGGAGGTCAAGGTGCCGTTGGCGATGGTCAGGTCGGCATTGGAGAAACCGCTGACGGCTTCGCTGAAGGTGATGGTCACCAACGACGTTTCACCGATTGCCAACGCATTGTCGGCCACCACGATGGTCGCCGTCGGCAGCACCGTATCGATGGTGTAGTTGCCGGAATTGGTGGTGCCGCTGCCGGTGTTGCCGGCTATGTCGGTCACGCCGGTATTGGCCAGGGTGATGATATTGCTGGCGTCACTTATGCCTGCGGTTGGCGTAAACGTCGCGGTCCAGGTAATCCCGCCGTCGCTGCTGCTGACTACGCTGAGCGTGCCGTTGGCGATGCTCAAGTCACTGTTGTCAAAACCGGTCACCGCCTCGCTGAAGGTGATCGTCACCAGTGAAGTTTCGCCGGCACTCAGGGTCGCGTCCGCCAGGACGATGGTGGCCGTCGGGCGCTGGCTGTCGATGGCGTAGTTGTTGGAGTCGGTGGTGCCGCTGCCGGTGTTACCCGCTGCATCCTGCACACCGCTGTTGTCCAGTGTGACCAGGTTGGTTGCATCAGTGATGCCCGCCGTCGGCGTCAGGGTCGCGGTATAAGTGATGTTATCGCTGGTGCTGAGATTGCTCAGAGTACCGTTGCTCACCGTCAGGTCGGCCGTGGTAAAGCCAGTCACCGCCTCGGAGAACGTGATAGTCACCACCGATGTCTGACCCACCGCCAGTGCCGAGTCAGTCACCACGATGGTCGCCGTTGGACGCACGGTGTCGATGGCGTAGTTGTTGGAATCGGTGGTGCCGCTGCCGGCATTGCCCGAGGCGTTTTGCACACCGCTGTTGTCCAGGGTGATAACGTTGCTGGTGTCAGTGATGGCGCTGGTCGGGGTGAAGGTCGCGGTCCAGGTGATGCCGCCGTCGCTGCTGCTGACAGAGGTCAAGGTGCCGTTGGCAATGGTCAGGTCGGCATTGGTGAAACCGGTCACGGCTTCGCTGAAAGTGATGGTCACCAACGACGTTTCACCGATTTTCAACGCATTGTCGGCGACCACGATGGTGGCTGT
>NZ_JBWKZB010000076.1:16644-18830 GCF_059424105.1 Pseudomonas sp. GW456-E7
CCTGCTGTCAGTGTTGTGTCGGCCAGCACAATCGTGGCGGTCGGACGCACCGTGTCGATCGCATAGTTGTTGGAATCGGTGGTGCCACTGCCGGCGTTGCCCGCCAGATCCGCGATGCCGGTGTTGGCCAGGGTGATCAGGTTGGTCGTGTCATTGATGCTCGCGGAAGGTGTGAAGGTCGCCGTCCAGGTGATGCCGCCGTCGCTGCTGCTCACCGCAGACAGGGTGCCGTTGGCGATGGTCAGGTCGGCGTTGGTGAATCCGCTGACCGCTTCACTGAAGGTGATGGTCACCAGCGAGGTTTCGCCGATTCTCAGCGCATTGTCCGTCACCACGATGGTTGCCGTTGGTCGCACGGTATCGATGGCGTAATTGTTCGAATCAGTGGTGCCGCTACCGGCGTTGCCCGCCACATCGCTGACCCCGGTGTTGTCCAGGGTGATCAGGTTGGTCGTGTCGGTGATGCTGGCGGTGGGGGTAAAAGTCGCGGTCCAGGTGATGCCGCCATCGCCGCTGCTCACCGCTGTCAGAGTCCCGTTGGCAATGGTCAGGTCGGCGTTGGTGAAACCGCTGACCGCTTCACTGAAGGTGATGGTCACCAGCGAGGTTTCGCCGATTCTCAGCGCATTGTCCGCCACCACGATGGTGGCGGTCGGACGAAGCGTATCAATCGCATA
This sequence comes from Pseudomonas sp. GW456-E7, assembly GCF_059424105.1. Lineage (NCBI taxonomy): Bacteria > Pseudomonadati > Pseudomonadota > Gammaproteobacteria > Pseudomonadales > Pseudomonadaceae > Pseudomonas > Pseudomonas sp. GW456-E7. Next base: position 17,322 of record NZ_JBWKZB010000076.1, read on the forward strand.
GTTGTTCGAATCGGTGGTGCCGCTACCGGCATTGCCCGCCAGATCGCTGACCCCGGTGTTGTTCAGGGTGATCAGGTTGGTCGAGTCGTTGATGCTTGCGGAAGGTGTGAAGGTCGCGGTCCAGGTGATCCCGCCGTCGCTGCTGCTGACCGCGCTCAAGGTGCCGTTGGCAATGCTCAGGTCGGCGTTGGTGAAACCGCTGACCGCTTCACTGAAGGTGATCGTCACCAGCGAGGTTTCGCCGATTTTCAGCGCGTTGTCCGCCACCACGATGGTCGCCGTTGGCCGCACGGTATCGATGGCGTAATTGTTCGAATCGGTGGTGCCGCTGCCGGCGTTGCCCGCCAGGTCACTGACCCCGGTGTTGTCCAGGGTGATCAGGTTGGTCGTGTCGGCGATGCTCGCGCTTGGCGTGAAAGTCCCCGTCCAGGTGATGCCGCCGTCGCTGCTGCTCACCGAGGTCAAGGTGCCGTTGGCAATGGTCAGGTCGGCATTGGTGAAACCGCTGACCGCTTCGTTGAAGGTGATGGTTACCAGGGAGGTTTCGCCGACTCTCAGCGCCGTGTCGGTAAACACGATGCTGGCGGTCGGGCGTACGGTGTCGACCGTGTAGTTGTTGGAGTTGGTGGTGCCGACGCCGGCAGTGCCCAGACCGTTTATCACCCCGGTGTTGTCCAGGGTGATGACGTTGGTCGTATCGGAAATACTGGCGGACGGCGTGAACGTTGCTGTCCAGGTGATGCCGCCATCACTACTGCTTACCGCGGTCAAGGTGCCGTTGGCGATGGTCAGATCGGCATTGGTGAAACCGGTCACCGCTTCACTGAAGGTGATCGTCACCAGCGAGGTTTCGCCGATTTTCAGTGCATTGTCCGACACCACAATGGTCGCGGTCGGTGGCGGTGCATAGGCGGTGTTGAGTGTGCCGCCATCGTTGTAGATTGTCGCTACGGAGGTTGGCGAGGTGCCGGTGGTCCCACCACCCAGGGCAACGCCACCGGAACCGCTCGCCGCAGCATTACCCGCCAGGGCCGCAAAGTTGGCGGCCGTGATCAGCAGCGTGCCTTTGTTCCAGACCGCACCGACGCCCCTGCCGCCCGCGCCGCCATTGGAGGCATTGCTGCCCTGGCCACCACCACCACCACCGCCACCGCCGGCACCAATGTTGTTGGTGATGGTCGACGTACCAATGATGGTCATGGTGCCGCTGCTGGCGTTGTAGATCCCGCCCACCGCATTGCCACCGGCGCCACCCACCTTGTCCCAACCGGCTCCGCCGCCACCACCGCCAATGGAAATCGTGCCATTGGTGGCCGTCGCACCGTTACCGCCGTTGCTGTAATAGGAAACGCCTACGCCGCCAGCCCCGCCAGTGGTGGTACCGCCGCGACCGCCCATGTGGGTGGCGTCATAACCGCCGCCGTAACCCCCGGCACCGCCGCCGCCCGCCTGGCCGCCCAATGTGCCGGTGCCCGGCCCTGCCGAACCGCCATGCCCGCCGCCCTGGCC